>JAZSLN010000038.1:0-20198 GCA_045535385.1 Eubacteriales bacterium | reverse complement strand
CAAAGTACAACCTCATAGCCTTCCTCTTTAAGAGCAAGACAAGCCTGTGTTCCCGCATAGTCAAATTCAGCCGCCTGACCGATAACTATAGGACCGGAACCGATTATAAGTATCTTTTTGATATCTGTTCTTTTAGCCATTGTAGCCTCCTGTTGTATGTTCACTTTCGTTATATTCAGCATTTATATATTTGATCTCTCCGTCGCAAACGGTGAGCACGCACCGACCGAAAAGCTTTTCGCCCGCAAAAGGAGTAGAGCGGCCGAGGGATTGGAAATTTTCGGGAGCAACCTCGATTTCCTCATTCAAATCCCATACGGTAAAGTCTTTTCCCATCGGGATACCGAAACGCTTACGCGGATTAACACAGAGCAAATCCACAAGCTTCTCGAGCGTAAGCACACCCGTTTTGACAAGTTTGGTATACAACACCGGCAACGCGGTTTCAAGACCCACTATACCGAAAGCGCTCTTTTCTAGCCCTTTGGATTTTTCCTCCTCGGAGTGGGGTGCGTGGTCGGTGGCTATCATATCGATCGTACCGTCGAGAATTCCCTCTATCAACGCTTCCCTATCTTCCTTTGAACGAAGCGGAGGATTCATCTTGAAGCGTCCGTCTTCCTGAAGGTCGCTATCGTCAAGAACGAGGTAATGCGGTCCGGTTTCACAGGTAATATCAACGCCGTCTTTTTTAGCCCGACGTATAAGCTCAACGCTTTCTTTAGTTGATATATGGCAGACGTGGTAAGCACATCCGGTTTCCTTCACAAGCTCGATATCGCGCGCTATCTGTTCATATTCGCTGGCAGAGCATATTCCGCGGTGGTTATGCGCTTTAGCGTACTCACCGTCGTGGATATAACCGCCTTTGAGGAGCGAGTTGACCTCACAGTGGGCGACTATCATTTTACCGAGCGATTTCGCCTTTAGCATAGCGGCTCGCATCATATCGTCGGATTGGACTCCCCTGCCGTCGTCGGTAAAGGCAATCGCGGTATCACGCATTCCCTCCATATCCGAAAGTTCTTCGCCTGCCTCGTTAACTGTAATTGTACCGTATGGGTAAACGTTAATTACAGCGTCTTTTTCGATGATATCCGTTTGAAGCTTTATATTCTCTACGCTGTCGGGAGTCGGTTTAAGATTAGGCATCGTACAAACTGCCGTATAACCGCCTGCCGCAGCGGCACAAGAACCGGTATATATCGTTTCTTTATAAGAAAAACCCGGCTCACGAAAATGCACATGCACATCGCAAAAACCGGGAAAAACAACATATTCTTTATCAACAGAAAAAGTATCAACGAAAGAGGACAAAGCCCCCTCGGAAGAAATACAAAAGTCGGGGTGTTGGATAGATTTTATGAATCTGAGTTTTTCCAATGCGGACATAACGGCCTCCCGATTTATCTATTGTCTTAATTCGGATTATTATATCACAAGAAGCAATATATTGTCAATATGACATTTCGAACAAAAGCAAAAATCTTTTGTTCGAAATGTCTAATCAAATTAACTATCTTCGTCGATAGCCAAGATCGAATCTTCGTCCAGCCCCATTCTGACGCTCTCGGCTAATCTTTCGATAACGTCAGGGTCTTCACCGCCATCGACCGCTATTTTATAATACTTGGCATATTCCTTATCGTATCCGTAGCCGCCGTAAATAATCGCCAGCAAAGCAGCGGATTGACGAAAACCCGGGCAAATATCCAAGGCAGCAAGCGAACATTCTACCGCGCCCTCATATTCGCCCTCTCTATAATACATTTGAGCCATATTGTTATACGCAAAATGATTATCCGGATTTATATCTATCGCCTTTTCGAAACACTCCAGCGCTTCATAATATTTGTTGTCTTTTGAATAAAGTATACCCAAATTACTTAATGCTGTAGTATTTTTCTCATCATTCAGAAGCAGTTCATTATATACTTTCACAGCCTCTTCGGGCAAACCCCAATCGGTATAGCAAAGTGCGGTAAAAAGGAGCACGGCACTCAAATCTTTTTTTGCGGGACGTTTGGATTTCAGTCCATCCAGCAATGAGATTGCTTTTTGAAACTTATTCTCGTTATAAAAGCGTATCGCTTCGAGAAGCTTCTTGCGGGATTTTTCATCACGGACAAACACACCCGCAAGTTCGGTAGGATAGCTCTTTTCATAAAAGTTCAGAGGTTTACGCGCATTACCGCCTTTAAGAATACGAACAATTGAAGCAACAAACGAAACAACCAAAATAGCGACCTTAAACAGATTCTTATTATACGGTGTGCCGTTTACCGCAACGTCGTATGCATAAATACCTACTGATACAACGATAAGAAGCACTAATACGACAACAAGTGCTTTTTTCATTATCAGAGCATTTCCTTTCTCAACTGCTCGGAGGACTTAATGCTGAGATATGCAGGTGCTATATCAAAAACGGTCTTACATCCGCTAGCACCCTCTTTATTAAGGCGATATGCCGCGCGGGCATAAGCAACGATAACAGATGCGGTAAACTCGGGGTTAGAGTCGAGCTTTAAGGAATACTCGATAATATGGGTATGTTCATTATTAAAGCCTGTTTTTCCGCTACGGATAACGAAGCCGCCGTGGGGGATTCCACTATGGTCGCGGACGAGCTCTTCTTTAGTAATAAAATGGACCGTCGTATCGTAATCGGCGAAATAGTTAGGCATATTCTTTATCTCGGATTCGATACGAGCGAGATCCGCACCCTCTTCAGCAACCACAAAGCATTCACGGATATGCTTTTGACGGGTAGTGAGTTCGGGATTAGAACCGCTTCTTACAGCCGCGAGAGCATCATCCACAGGAATGGTATATTGTTTACCGTCGAGGACGCCTTCAACGCGGCGGATAGCGTCGGAATGGCCTTGGGAAACACCCTTACCCTAGAAGGTATAGTCCTTACCGTCGGGGAGTATAGCCGAGGCGTAAAGACGGTTAAGCGAGAACATACCGGGGTCCCAACCGCAGGAAATAACGGCGGTCTTACCCGATTCCTTTGCAACGGCATCAACGTTCGCAAAATGCTCAGGGATGCGCGCATGGGTATCGAAGCTATCGATAACGTTAAAATACTTTGCAAGCTCAGGAGTCTGAACGGGAAGGTCGGTAGCACTTCCTCCACAAAGAATCATAACGTCAATATCGTTGACGTAGTTCAAAACGTCGTCCGAATGGCATACCTTTACACCTTCGGTATTAATTTTAACGGTTTCGGGAGCACGGCGGGTGAACACCGCAACAAGCTCCATATCGTCATTCTGACGGATAGCGGATTCAACACCTCTACCCAAATTTCCGTAACCGAAAATACCTATACGAATACTCATTATTTTAGCCTCCGAAAAAAGTATTAATTTCATAAAAGCATAATATCATATCAAAAAAGATATTTCAATAACAATCGGCACAAATATCATTCAATTTTCGTATATTCGAGCATTTCGTAATGAAGCTTTGTTCCGACGTCGGTTCCCATAGGAAGAAGAAAGAGTGCAACAAAAAGCTCGTCGGTATTATCCGAACCGATTTCGCGAAGGTATGCATATTCCCCTTCGATTCTGGTAACAATATAATCCTTAGGTGTCATTTTTCTTTTCTCCTTATATCGTGCCGTATCATACCGATAATTATAGATATCATAGTGAGTGTATCACAAATCATTCCGCCCAACACAAAATTAAAGATATTGTAAATAAGCCAAGGCGGACAGCTTATAAGTCCAAGTATTCGCGCCGCTTTGGCATCCTTACAGGCGAAGCCGATATTTGTAGCTAACATGGCAATTATCGGAAGAAATTCAATGACAAAATTTTTAGCGGTAGGCTCTTTGCCGAACACAGCGAAGGTCAGCACGTACGAAAGCATATAAAGACAAGTAAAGCCGACTATCCACCATTTACTGTCGGCGCGGAATTTCTTTTTATTCGAATAAACGATGGCTCGGAAAGCACCGATAAGATTAAGAAGTCCTCCTACGATTGCACCAAGCATAAACATATTCACCGCAAAAAGCGCAGTACCGAAGAACTGCATAAGTATAAGCTTACGCTGTTCTTTTTGCTGGAAGGACAGCATATTTATAGTCATCGCAACGATGCCTATACCCTGCGCAACGATTTCATAAGCGTTCATTATATAGCCTCGAGGTTTATTTTCGCGGTATTATAACATACAAAAGCAAAAAAATCAATAAGGTTTACATCTTATTGAGAAAAATTATTGACAAGTGGTTTTTTATATGATAATATAGTAAAAAACTAAGAATGGGAGGATATATATGAGATTAAAGAATAAAGTTGCTATTATCACCGGCGGAAGCAGAGGCATAGGCTTTGCTACGGCGGAGGCGTTCCTTCGTGAGGGCGCTACGGTTATTATCGGTGCAAGCTCGCAGGCTAACGCAGACAAGGCAGTCGCAAAGCTTAAAGAAAAATTTCCCGAAAGCGCAGTAGGAGGCATCTCCCCCGACCTTTGCAATCTTGAGGAGGTACGTGCCGCATTCAAAGAAGTTTCGGAGAAGTTCGGCGATCTTGACATTCTCGTTAACAACGCAGGTGTATCCGAAAGCACGCCTTTTATGAACTACACCGAGGAACTTTTCAGTAAGGTTATGGACCTTAACGTAAAGGGTATATTCAATACCACTCGCGCGGCAATCGACATTATGGCAGAAAAGGGCGACGGTGTAATATTAAACACTTCATCGATGGTCAGCCTTACAGGACAGCCCGCAGGCGTAGCTTATCCCACATCAAAATTCGCGGTCAACGGTCTTACGGTTTCACTTGCTCGTGAGTTTGGTCCCAAGGGTATCCGCGTAAATGCGGTGGCTCCCGGCATAATAGAAACAGATATGATGAAGGCTGTACCCAAGGAAGTAATCGATCCGATGATAGCACGTATTCCCTTACGCAGGCTCGGTCAGCCCGAGGATATCGCAAACGCGTTCGTATTCCTCGCGTCCGACGAAGCATCCTATATTACGGGTGTCGTACTCAGCGTAGACGGTATGACAAGAACCTAAATAACGGTATATTAAAACCACGCTTCAAAAAGCGTGGTTTTATGTTTTATTCTTCTTGCTCGTATGATTTAGTGCAGTGAGTCTTTTCACGGCAATGGGGGCATTTATGAATGAAGTCAAAGTGTTCGGGTGTAGCAGAACTCATTTGAATAACTCGCTTTTTCACATAAAACTTCGTATGGCATTTTTGACACACCGCCCAGAAGTTTTTCGGCATTTGGCTTATGAAAAATATAGTCCCTGCAATCAAAAACGGCAACGTAAAAAACACAAACGCAACCCACCAAGGGACATCAAACCTTGTACCGTCGGCAAAATGAATTTCGCATCCGGTCAAAAAAACAGAAGCTAAGGTCAACACAGCAAAAAAGTATTTTTTCATAATTGACCCTCCTTTTTCAATCATCGGGTGTATGCGATACGTTACAAATACTCTTCTTTTGGCAATGAGGGCATTTCAAAAATGCCGATTCATTTGACATATTACTAAAGTATATAATTTTCCTCTTCTTCAAATAGAAGTTTTGCTTGCATTTGGGACAAACGTATTTATTATTTGTAATATCTTTTCTGCTGCATAATGCAAAAATCAGCAAAAACAGTATGCCAACACAAACGCCTATTATAAAAGGCATATTCATCAATCCTTTCGTGTTTTTGCATCTTTGTAATAATGATAAGAAAGATAAATACTTATAGTATAAAAGAGTCATACATAATATACAATTCCTACGAACCATATTATTGTCGGCGGAAATAACAAAAGTCTATTTTTTATTTTATATCTCACAATATGAAGTCCACAGACCGTCTATTTTTCCGTTATAAAAAACAAATTTGAAGACTAATCCCATTTTTTCATAACGCACATATTGGTAGATTATATTATTATATTTCGAATCGGTAATCGTTTTGTCGAGCGCAACAAACTCTCCGACAGGCGCGAGCGTATCTCTCATCATTGCCAAAAAAGCCTTTTCGGGCATATACTCGGACAATTTTTTCGAAAAATACGCTTCGAGAGTTTGATAGTCGCGCTCAATGAGAGCTCGCGAGCATTTTATCGCAATATCCGTGTAGATACCGTTTGTATCGGCGCATACTTCGCCGATATGCTTTTCGAAAATATTGTCGCCGGAATCTATAACAGCAAGCGCTTCATTCAGCAAATCTATTTCGTGTCGTTTTTCGTTTATCCAAGAAAATATCTCGGCGCGGCGCGCGAGTACCGCATTTTTCAAGTCTGTATTCTCGGACTGAAGTTCCTTGATTGATTTTACCGAAATACCAAGCGTTCGCAACACCAAAACGTTACGTATGGAGTTGATTTGTTCTTTAGTATATTTACGGCGCGAAGACATCCCTTCCTTTGTACTTTCTATTATTCCCTTTTGTTCGTAAAAACGGAGAGTACGTGAAGTTACACCAAGCATTACACAAACTTCGTTTATATCATAAAGCACAGTATCACCTCTTTCTGTATATTATTATACCGCTTGACGTTACGTCAATGTCAAGAGGGATATTGATATTAATGATGATTTTGCGCATAAAATGAAGGGCTTTTTATACAAAGATGCTTTCGCCGCAGTGAAGGTAATTCAAGTTATCCATACGGTCCTTCATAAAGGAATACTGCGCCATTCCCGTACAATGGCAGGTATAGAAGGCAGTTCCGTATGAATCAAGCGTTTCGGCATATTCTATGAGAGCGCCATCCAACGGAAGTTTTGAAAAATGAAAGCCTCCGATAAGCACGTCGGGTTCAAACCAGCGTACGATATTTATAATTCCTTTATGCGAGCATCCGCTTATAAGAACACGTTTTCCCTTTTCTTCGATAAGCAGGTATTGCTCGTGGAGAAAATCATCGGGGACAAATTCATCATTTTCATATTTATTAAGTCCGAAGGAACCGAAATCGATATATTTTTCTTTATCGTTACAAGAATACAGCGAAATAGATTCGGTTATTCTGTAATACTCATCAGTGAATATCAGCCTATTATTTTCAGCGAGAATCGAATCAAGTCCGATATATTTTTCGGTGCCGTTATAATATTCCCCGAAGGCACAGCGGCTTATATACACGGGCGCTTTTTTATTAACATTCAAGAACTCGGACAACCCTCCGCCGTGGTCATAGTGACCGTGAGAAAGCACGGCTATATCCACATCAGCGAGGTCAATTCCGAGTTTTTCAGCATTTTCAGCAAAGAGCGTACTTTGGCCCATATCGAAAAGTATCTTATTCGACTCGGTCTCGATATAAAGCGAAAGGCCGTGTTCGGAGCGGAATCTTTCATCAAGAGATATATTTTCGGACAATGCAGTTATTTTCATAGTTTTGTTTTTCAAACACCGCCGTGATTCCACGGCGGTGTTATCATTAATCATTTAGTTTCGTCTTTATAGGTTGTATGAAGGAGTTCGTGAACTTTGCCTTTAAGAACACCGTCATACAGTTCGTTCATCATCGGGTTATCCTGAGCGCGCTTGATCGTACTGGTACGGTCGGCACGATAAAGAACGTCTCCGCGTTTTTTACGATGGCGGAAAGAAATATAGGGTTGGCCCGCGCCGCTGATACAGCCGCCGGGGCAAGCCATAACCTCGATAAGATCGTAATGAGCTTCGCCGTTTTTCATAGCCTCGATAAGCTTTTCGGCGTTGCCCAGACCGCTTACTACCGCGATATTCAGTGTCTTATCACCGTAAGTAACGGAGGTTTCTTTTACAGAATCCATACCGCGGACACCGCTATAGCTTATATGAGCAAGAGTTGCGCGGGAATCGTCGGCGGCAACTCTACGAAGCACAGCTTCGGTAACACCGCCGGTAACGCCGAAGATAAGCGATGCGCCCGACATAGTACCGAAGGGCATATCGACACTTTCAGGCTCCAATTCACGGAAAACGATACCCGATTCGCGGATCATTTTAATAAGCTCCTGGGTAGTTATAACAGCATCTGTTGCGGCGCCGAGCTCTTCGCGCTGAGACTCGTACTTTTTAGCGGTACAGGGCATCAATGCAACGTGATAATGCTTTGTCTTACCTTCGGGCAATTTATCCTTAAAATACTCCTTGATTATCGCAGAGAACATACTCATAGGCGATTTACAGGTAGAAACGTTAGGAATAAGCTCGGGATATTTCTTTTCAACGAATTGAACCCAAGCGGGACAGCAGGAGGTAAAGAGCGGAAGATTTTCACCCTTTTCTATTCTATTCAAGAATTCCTTAGTTTCTTCGAGAACCGTCAAATCGGCACCCGTACAGGTATCGTATACCCTATCGAAGCCCATACGGTGAAGAGCGGCAACGATAAGCCCCATCGAGTTTTCGCTTTCGGGCATACCGAGTTCGCGGGCTATACCGACTCTTACCGCGGGAGCGATCTCACAGGTAGTAAACGTATCATACGCATCAACAGCGTTCCATACCTTTTGAGTATCGTCACGGACGATTATCGCACCCGTAGGACAAACCGCAGAACACTGACCGCAGCCGACACAGAGAGACTCGGAAAGCGGGATATCGAAGGCGGTACTTATAGTAACGTTTGAGCCGCGGTGAGCAAAATCTATCGCTCCGACGTGCTGAACCTCGTTACATTCGCGTACGCAGTCGCCGCAGAGGATACATTTACCGGGGTCGCGTATAATACAAGGCGAGGAGTCGTCCTTCGGCATAGCGGAGCGGCTGTTTTGGAAGCGAATCTCACTTATACCGAACTGAGCGGCGAGATCCTGCAATTTACATTTACCCGAGTTAGGGCAGGTAGTACAGTCTCGGCAGTGTTCGGCAAGCACGAGTTCCAAAATATTTCTACGGTAGCGACGGAGACGTCCCGTATTGGTGCGTATCTTCATTCCCTCTTCAGGGAGAGTCGAGCAAGCCGCCATAAGGCGTCCGCGCTCGTCCTCGACCATACACATACGGCAGGCGCCGTAGATGGACAGATTACTGTGGTAGCAGAACACGGGCATAACCGTGCCGACTTTACTTATTATTTCAAGAAGGTTACGCTCGCCTTCGATGGCAACAGGCACACCGTCTACCTGCATCATATTCTTTAATTGCATGATTACGCTTCCTCCTTGATTGCTTTGAATTTACAGCTCGTCACACACGCGCCGCACTTGATACACTTATCCTGATCGATCGTAAAGGGCTTCTTTATCTCGCCTTTTATAGCGCCGACGGGACAGTTTCTCGCGCAAAGCGAGCAGCCCTTACATATTTCAGGATCGATCACATAGCGCTTAAGCTTACTGCATGCACCCGCGGGACAGCGTTTATCGTAGATATGAGCCTCATATTCCTCGCGGAAGTTTTGGATAGTACTTATCACGGGCGAGGGAGCAGTTTTACCGAGACCGCAGAGAGCAGTATTGGTTATAGTATCGGCGAGTTCTTCGAGAAGCTCGATATCGCCGTCGCGACCGTTACCTTCAACGATACGCTCGAGAATTTCGAGCATACGCTTGGTTCCCTCTCTGCAAGGTACGCATTTACCGCAGGATTCATTCTGGGTAAAGTTCATAAAGAAGCGTGCAACCTCGACCATACAGGTCTTATCGTCCATAACGACAAGTCCGCCCGAGCCTATCATCGCACCGACCTTTTTTAGCGAATCGAAGTCGAGAGGAACGTCAAGATCCTTTTCAGTAAGGCATCCGCCGGAGGGACCGCCTATCTGGACAGCCTTGAATTTTGCATCACCGCGCATACCGCCGCCGATATCGAATATGACCTCGCGAAGGGTAGTTCCCATAGGAACCTCGATAAGGCCGGTATTTTTAATAGTACCCGTAAGCGCGAATGCCTTTGTACCCGGGCTTGACTCGGGACCGATAGAAAGATACCATTTCGCACCGTTATTTATTATCATTGGAACGTTCGCATAGGTTTCGACGTTATTAAGGTTAGTAGGCTTATCGAAAAGACCGTGCTCAACGGTACGGGGAGGCTTAACTCTGGGCATACCGCGCTTACCCTCGATAGAAGCAGTAAGTGCAGAACCCTCGCCGCACACGAACGCGCCCGCTCCGCGGTTAATATGCATATGGAAGCTGAAATCAGTTCCGAGAATATTATCGCCCAAAAGACCAAGCTCTTCAGCCTGAGCGATTGCGATACGCAAGCGGTCTACCGCAAGAGGATATTCGGCACGGACGTAGATATAACCCTCGCTCGAGCCGATAGCGATACCCGAGATTATCATACCCTCGATAAGACGGTGGGGGTCGCCCTCCATTATCGAGCGGTCCATAAATGCGCCGGGGCCGCCCTCGTCGCCGTTACAAACGATATAGCGAGGAGTAGCCTTTTGGCGAGCACAGGAGCGCCATTTTCTGCCCGCGGGGAATCCGCCGCCTCCGCGTCCGCGAAGATTGGATTCGGAAACCTCGTCGAGTATACCATCGGGAGTCATATCAAAAAGCGATTTTTCAAGCGCCTTATATCCACCGACGGCTATGTAATCCTTAATGGATGCGGCATTTATCTGACCGCAATGCTCAAGGACAGAGCGAGTCTGTTTTTTATAAAAGGGGATCTCGTCCTGGCGGCGGAAAATCTCACCGTTTTGCGTGTAGGCGAGACGTTCGATGCATTCGCCGTTTTGGATAGTTTTTTCTATTATCTCTTCGCAATCTTCAAGCTTAACCTTAGTATAAAGCCAGCCTTGAGGTTCGATACGCACAAGGGGACCCATTTCGCAAAATCCATGGCATCCGCTCTTTTTTATACCGACGACATCATCGTGGATTTGGTCCTCGCGAAGTTCGACAGCAACAGATATACCGCGGGACTCCATGATTTCACGAAGCTTATCATATATCTCAAGAGAGCCGCCTGCAACACAGCCCGTACCGCCGCAAACCAAAATTTTCTTTGTTTCGCGAGAGAGTGCGTCTTCACAAAGCTTACGGAACAGAGAAAGCTCCGCACGAGAATTCAAACGTTTCATTTTATGCTTCCTCCTGTTCAAGCTGTGCGCGTAGTTCCTTCAAAAGCTCGGTTGCTTTATCGGGGGTCATAGCGGGATATACAACACCATTTACAGTAATTACGGGAGCAAGACCGCAAGCACCGAGGCAGGAAACGGTTTCGACGGTAAAACTAAGATCATCGGTAGTAGTCTTACCGTCGGTCAAGCCCAATTCAGAGCGGAGTCGTTCCAATATAGGAACGGAACCGCGCACGTGGCAGGCAGTACCGTCGCAACAACGGATAACGTACTTGCCTTTCGGTTCAAGAGAAAAATTCTCATAAAAGGTAGCAACACCGTACAGTCGGGCTTCGCCGATACCTATAGCCTTCGCAACACGCGGAAAGACTTCTCGGGGAAGATAGTGATAATGTTCTTGAATATCCTGTAAAATCGCGATCGTGGAGGATTCGTTCTTCGGATAATTATCCAAAATCGCATCCACAACCGAAAAATCAAAAGTTTGTTTCATTTTCAAATCACTTTCCTATAAATATTCGTGTTATTATAACATACTTCGATTGATTTGTAAATGGTTTTTATGCAGTTTTGACAAAATAGATGCTAAAAAACTCCTTCGGAGGAATAACCCCGAAGGAGTTTTTTATCAAATCAGCCACCTATCATATTTTCGTAATAATTACAGTAAGCGGATCCGTTTGCGGTAGAAGCCATAGAGAAGAAAATTATTTCATCTATCCCCTTTTCTTCCACAAACGAACGCATATCAAAATCGATATGGCGAGGGTCAATAACAAATATTTTTCCGTAATGCTCAGTCAAGAACGGAACGAACGCGTTACCCGATGATTCTTTGATTACAACGACTGATTTATTTTGGTCATTCGAAGGCACATTGATCACGGTAACCGGATTATCACCTTTAATAAAGCAGGAGTAAGATTTCACAGAATCGACGATACAATTACTGTATGTTCTGTAATCGCCGTTCGGCTGATAGATTGTCATTGTATGAGATTTTCTGGGCATATAAGCATGGATGATATCTGTAAATGTAGTTACTCTCTCGTCCATAGCATAATCGACAGAACGACCTATAAACGAATCGGTAATAAGTCTGCGCTCAAAGCTTCCGAGAGGAGTAGGCGAAATACCGACAGACTTAGCGTACTCGACATAAGCATAATATGCACCGAGCTGGGTCCAATGGTAGTCGCTCTTGAAATACATATACTCACCGCGATGCGAAACGAACGAATCCTTAAGATTTACAAAATTCACTCTTCCGTAAATATGAGACTGCATATTATCAAGAAGCTTTTCTTGGTTATTCATCATAGCGCGTACAAGCGGATTTTTAACGCTTATGATAGAAAGAGGAGGGTTAATTACCGTTATGCGGGTATCGGGAAACATTAGCGCATAACGATCATAAACCTGCGCATATCTTTCGCAATTAGAATAAGAATAACCCGCCGCCATATACGCCGCACCGTCATAAATCAAATAACCCGAAGGTAAAAGTTCTGCGTCTCCGATGTCGGTATACACGGGTTCTTCCTCCTTTGAGCTTTCGTCACTCGTTTCGTCCGAGGTTTCATCTTCGGACGAAACCGTTGTTTCATCTGACGTTTCTTCGGATTCATCATCACTTGTTTCTTCATTCGTTTCTTCCGAAGACTCTGTCAAAGACACGTTCGATTCGGGAGAAATATCGGAAGACTCAGAAGCATCGTCCGACGATACGTTCGCGGATTCATCAGAAATAACACCAGAGAATTCCATAACCGACAAATCGCAAACCGATTGAGAAGAACCATCATTTGAAGATTCCATCGTTTCGTCTGCGCAGGCAAACAACACTGCCAAAAGCAATATACAAAAAAACGTGATTAAAATTCGTTTCATAATTCATCCCTCAACGATTATTTTCTTTACAGAGTCTTTCAAAACTCTATCACCGGTTATATCATATGCCATTTACGACTTCGGTAAAATCACAGCCGTGCAAGATTATCTCGCTGATACAAACGTCATCGTACTTCATTCCTTTTTCCGCTTCAAGGATCGTTATCTTCACGTAATCGGTCAAAACACTTTCCCTGAGTACCGCCGAGCACTCGTAAGCCTCAAGCACAAACACTTCGGAATAACCGTTTGCACATTCAATCAAAACCTTACATGGCCAACCGTTTTTCTCGAGCAAATCAACGTTTTTTTGATATCCGAGCATAAAATCGATTGCGAGCACGTTCTTTTTAGAGCCGTCGGAAGTAGACAGCATGATCCACTCGCCTACGCCCAAGCCGTCAACGCCCTCGACCCAAGCGGTAGAGACATCGCCATCGATCGCGTGCTGCGCAACGTGAGTGATCGTCCTTTCGGCAAGCTCAGAGGACGCGGAAGCATTCATACCGTAGAAGGTTTCGTTTTCATTTATACTTTCAACCGAAACAAGAGAATATCCGTAATAGCTGTCGGGGTTTCTTTTGATAGTCGCCTTAAACAAGCCGTTATAGTAAGAACTGAAAAAATGCACGCCCTCGTGAGTAGCTATCGCGTAATACATATCACCTTTTTTCACAAGGTGTTTTACTTTAGAAGTCGCAAATTCGCCCGTTGCAGGCGAAAGAAGGACCTTATCGCCCGACACATAAAAACTATAATCGCTGGCAACGATCGGAAAATCTCGTCCGAATACATCTTGAGTCAATTTATTTACTTTTTCAAAGTCATACGATTCGAAACCGTCGTTATACTGTTCAGCCACGATGCCCTTTTTCTCTAAATAATTATCCTCAATATAGTCCCAATTGAGTTTTGTGTAAATAGCATTGCATACCGCTCGGTCGCTCCATTTCGAGACATCAACGGGATTTTCAGAAAAAGCAGAATAAACACCTACCAGCAATTTATTGATCGCATCCGGCACCTCAACCACTTCTTCCAAAGCTTCATCTTCCTCAATCGAAACGTCCATATTCGGCGTATCGGAAGATTCGTCAGATATATCGTCCGAAGAGGAGTCTTCCTGCAACTCAGGCGTTGATACCTCATCGAAACGGTTATTGGGCGGTTGTTCTTCCTCGAGGTGATTATTCATTATGTACGAAACAGTGCCGCAAGAGCAAAGCGAAACACAGAGCATCGCCGCCAAAAGTATAATGGAAAATTTTTTCATAAAATACCTCCGTTAACAAACAGTTAAAACTCAAATTTAATGCTTTCGGTATTCTCTTCGGAATATTCGATTTCTTCTGACAGAATGCGCGCAAGGCGAACGACATCGCGTTCGTTCACGGTTTTTTCAAACGCCAGCATAGATGCAAGCAGTCTTTCGCAGAACAGGCAAAAGCCCAGAGAAGCTCGAAACTCATCTTTATTGCAAGCGCCAGCACAATGTCGGTAAACAAAATAAGCAAGAGCGCGCTCAAGTATCTTATCATATTCGGCAGGAGCATCAGCAGCGGACGAATAACACGAAAACAAGGTTCTATGCGATTCATCAAGATATTCCAGCGAGGAAACGACCTCCGACCATTCCGAATCGGTCAGAACGTATGGGGAAACATCAAATTCTTTATATATATTATCGAGTTTAGTTCTATGCGATTTACAACCGTCGGAAAGCACGGAGTAGATTCTATCACGCAGAGGCTTTATATCGAAAGTCGAATCGAATGAAAGGTCTTCTGTCTCCCCTACTTCAACGAGCTCGCAGAAATTATCGGAAGAAAGAATCAATCGGCAGGCCTCTTCACAAGCCATACCAAGTCCGACTTCCATTCTGTCTCCGACAGGATTATAAAAACGAGGATGCTCGCGGCAGATATCACACAGATAATCTTCCCCGACGTTCAATATGATTTCGCAAAGTCCGGATTCGTTCAAATGGGGACAACGGTCGCCGCGGGAAAGTCTAAAATGCGGAACGTCGCTCATATCTATACTCGGTATCAGCTTTTCGGAATACGCATTTGAAAGATCCTTATATTTTTCAAGCGTGATCTCATCGATATCTATTTCCCAGCCGACACAGCAGGTATGTCTGCATTTATCTGCAATACAAGCAAATTCGTTATAATACTTTGGTGCAAAAAGTTTCATAGTTCCTCGAACAAGGTTTTATATAGTTTTATTATAACACAAAATAATGCAGTGTCAAGAAAATGAAACGACAGACTCGTTTTTAGCGGGTCTGTCGACCATACTATTCACCCAAAACGATTTCTCTAAGCATTTTGGCGAATTTCTCGGTATTATTATACTCGGAGCACTGTGTTGCGAGGACCGCGTTTTCATCAGGGAAAACTATCGAATACTGTCCATACGCTCCGTCGGCACGGTAAACACCCTCACGGCTTTCGATTATCCAGAACTGGTAGCCGTATGCACCCGACCAAAGTCCGCCGTAATCGGTTACCATTTGGTTTGAGGAGGCTTGTTTCACCCAATCTTCGGAAACGATCTGCTCGCCGTTCCATTTGCCGTTATTAAGATAAAGTATACCGAGCTTCATCATATTATTTATATCGAGATAAAGACCGCTTCCGCCGAAAGGAATTCCGTCGGGGTCACATTCCCAGGCAGGGACGCCGATTTCGAGCTTTGAAAAGAGCTTATTGTAAGCATATTTCATCAAAGGCTCACCGACGGCGCGTTCGACCATACAGGACGCCATATGAGTATCACCGTTGGAATAGCAGAATTTGGTTCCCGAGTCGTAAGCAAGGGGTTTGGAGAGCATATACCCGATATAATCGGGCATTCCCTCGCCCTTACGGCGGTTAGCGCTCATAAGAAACGCGCCGCCGAAGCCCGAACTCATCGTAAGAAAATGGCGAAGCTTAACATCCTTTACCCTATCGTCGGTAACAACCGTCGCGTATTCGGGAAAAAGATCGATTATTTTATCGTCAAGGCTTAATTTACCTTCGTCGATCGCAATACCCGCAAGAGTTGAAACAAAGCTTTTAGTGTGAGAATAAATAAGGCGTTCCTTATAGGGAACAAAGCGATGTTCTATCAACATTTCACCGTTTTGGTATAGCGATACAGCCTCAACACCGGGATTATCCTTTTCCAATGCTTCTATAAGAGCAAGAGTTTTTGTTTTCATATTCTGCCTCACTTCACTATTATATTTTTATACTAATCCAAATCGTGAAGCATGTCAAGAAAAAAACGCTGAGCAAACGAAAACGAAAGATATATAAATACAATCAATCATTGAGTTTGTAACAATGAATTGATAATTGTATTTACATAAATATGTGTTATAATAAAAGCACACCGGTGATAACAAACATTGGAGGTGCTTTTATGCAACTTACATTAGGTCAAAAAATACGTGAGCTACGCAAGCGCGACGGACGAACACAAGAAGCAATGTCTGAAGCTTTAGGGGTAACATCGCAGGCAATATCCCGTTGGGAAGCAAACGGAGGATATCCCGATATGGAAATGATACCTGCAATTGCAAATTATTTTCACGTTTCCATAGACGAGCTGTTCGGATACCATTCCGACCGAGAAGAAAAAATAAAACACATATTGGAAGAAGCAGACAGAATTCTTAAAAACCAAGGTTTTACTTTTTATCAGGGCAGCGTATCTGAGGACATAGAAAAGAGCATTGATATGTTACGCAATGCTGCCGAAGAATTTCCCAACGAACCGAAAATATTATTAAAGCTTGCTGAATCGCTTCATATGTGGGGATACAACCAACACGGAGCGAAAGGATACTGTGATGACGACGGTATCGTCAACTACGACGTAGACTACAATTCGAAAAACAACTATTGGAAGGAATCGTTAATTGCTTACGAAAAGGTACTAAAGGCAAATCCTTCTACCAAGGAACGCGAAATCGCAATTTGTCAAATGACCCCGCTTTATTGCAAAGTAGGAAAATTCGAAGAAGCCAAAGCATTAGCCGAAGCACAAAACTCCATTTTGATTTGCAAAGAGATGCTTTTGCCGGAAGCAACGGCAGGCGAAGAAATGGCTCGGTATCAAGGAGAGCGAGTAATGTCATTGCTGCAAAATCTTAGGCTTTCGGTTTACAGCGCCATTGCTTCCAAGGTTGAGCTTCACACATCGGAATATAAATCGAAAACAGACAAAGCGCTGATCAACTTATACGAAACCATATTCGAAGACGGCAGATGCGGTTATTATCACCGAGATCTTGGGCATATGTATATGAATTTGGCTGATCATGAATCGCAAATCGCAAACAATGCTCAAAAGGCGCTTGAATACTTCGACAAAGGTTTTGATCATTACAAGGAATACGAGAGGATTTCCGAAGAAGGCGAATACTCCTACACCGCACCGTTAGTATCGTATTTTAACAGTATCAAAAAAGGTGATTTACGTCCCCTCGGAGAAAACTTTTGGAAAAAGGAAGTAAAACTTCTATCGGAAGATTTCAAAAACGAATTACGCAAAAATCAAAAATACTCTATATGCTTTGAATAGCATACAAAGACACCGCCGAGGAATCTCGGCGGTGTCTTACCTTTCTACAACCAACCGTTGATAAATTCGAAAAATCAAGTTGCTTGATTTTGGGTTTTATCTTAGCTATAATAAAGATGCTGCAGTAATTAAAAATAGGAGCATTATTATGACATTCCAAAAAACCTTCAAAGAGAATCGCAAAAGGATCGGCTACACTCAGGAGGAAGTCGCCACATATCTTAACGTTACTCCGCAAGCAGTTTCCAAATGGGAAACCGGGTTAGGCACTCCTGATTTAGCTCTGATCATTCCGATTGCTCGACTTTTTGACATATCCACAGATGAATTATTGGGTAACATTAGGGATGAAAACGCCATAGCAGAAGAGCTTGACCTAATAAAAACCAGCGACAACAACCTTATTGATAAATATACACTTTACAAACAACTTTTGAAACAATCGCCAACAAATCAATCGATTCTAAAAGCTTGTATAAATTGCGCTTGGAGGTTATTAAACCATAAAGAAAAACATCAGATCGATTCTGATTATGAAAACGCGTTATTAAATGACATTTCGAAATATCGAAATACACTTTTATCTAAATTCGATAACATCGGAAACCAAGATTTCGCATCAGGTAAATTAGCCGAAGCGTATATTTTTGCGGAAAAATATGAAGAGGCAAAAGAAATCATCAACAAGTTATCGCCATATCAGTATTATTGCCAAGACAGAATTTTGGGGAATTTATACTATAACGCAAATGATTTACAAAAATCACGTGAGCATTATGAGCTTTCATTTGCCGCCGGTTTGCATTGGGTCATTCACGACCTTTTGCGTTTGCACGCGGCTTCTGCCGATTTCAAGGGTCAAAACCTTGAGACATACGACCCGCAAAAATGTATGGACGTTGTGAAACACATCTATACTTTAATCGAAACCTTTTGCGATAAATCACTACCATACCCGTATCATATGGAATATATTAAAGCCTGCGAATATATTGCGCAAGGTTATATGGATATGGGTGACAAGGAATCTGCACTAAAATACTTATCGGAACTCGTTTCATTGTCAGAGGAGTGGAACAAGTACGTTGGTCAAATACCGCCGTTAGAAAGATGTTTTCCGTTGATTTCCGACGTTGCAGAAAAATTTCACCCCATTTCTCCTATTGATAAACAATACTTAACAAGAGTTTTTGCCCGAAACAAATATAAACGATTTGACGACGACGAAAGATTTACCGCTCTGCAAGAGCGCATAAAAAGAATAATACAATGACTAACAAAAACACCGCCGAGGAGTCTCGGCGGTGTTTGCGTTGTGCGAAGTTAATTAATTCAACCGTTGGTTAACTCCACATCACCTATATTTCACTTGTAAATTAAAACATGCCATGATACAATAATGACAGAAACAGGCCTGTTTACTTTACCAAAGGAGATAACTTATGGAACTGAATATCGGAATGAACATAAAGCGTTTACGCCTCGCAAAAGGGCTGACACAAGAACAGTTGGCGGAATTGTTAACAATATCTACCGCTGCGGTAAGTAAATGGGAAGCGAAAAATACCTACCCCGACATAACAATGCTATTTCCACTTGCGGAAATCTTCGGCGTTACCGTTGATGAATTGATGGGATATGACGAAGCGAAAGCAAAAGCAGACGTAGATAAAATTCTTGCTGAATATCAGCAATTTGGCGTTGACGGTAGATTTGACGAGAAAGAAAAATTGATTGTTGATGCAAGAAAAAAGTATCCTCATGACTACCGTATTATGAACGCATATATGTGGGACAAAGCGGGCGGAAGCGCAGGTAATAGTGCGGAAACCTTGCTGAAAAATAAAGATGAGCTGACGCAAATATGCGATTGCATTTTAGAAGGGTGTAATCAAGATAGCATTCGAGTAGAAGCAATTAATATGAAAGCAAAATTGCTTCACGCATCAGGCGATACCGACGGCGCACTTGAAATCTTATCAAGGTTACCTACTCGATATGCGTCCATTGCAAAGGAACAGCTATTTGCAAAGGATACGGAAGAATATAGATATTGGAACAAATGGAATTGCTATGGTTCAATGGACATAATGGCAATAAAGCTTGCAAGAATTATCCGATTCGATCAATCGCTATCTGTTACTGAGAAAATACAACGCCTTGAACCGATGGCAGAAGCTTTTGCGGAAATGAGCGAAAAGAAAGACCTTGAATTTTTCTGTATTGGCGAACAGGCAATTTATGCGATTCTCGCAGGAATACTCACCGCAGATAATGCATCTATTGAAGACGTGATTCGTATCAGAGAAAAACAGATAACTTCAATGCGAAAGATTATGTCTCTTGCGAAAAACGATAACGTTCTTAAAGAGCTGATCAATAACACCTATAAAACATATGATATAGTCGATTGGCTCTTAAATCGTTTGTTGAATTCACCACATCCTCAATTCTCTGACTTGAGAGATAATCCTAAATATATGGACATGCTAAATAATATGTCCCAATAAGCAAAACAGCGCCGAGGAATCTCGGCGGCACTTTTTTCTTATGAATTACAATTTGAGCAATTCTTTATAATCTTCACGATCAAATAGAGGTGAAAGTTGTTCTCGACGGAGAAGCTCTCGGAAATTTTCAATTTCACTTTCAACACCAATTTTAGAGTAATCATTGGCATCGAAAGATAGCTTGGATAAAATGTCGCAC
>JAZSLN010000118.1:0-26266 GCA_045535385.1 Eubacteriales bacterium | reverse complement strand
CTGACAGCAGTAATAAATCCCGCGATATAGCATAAAAGAGTCAAGCCGTTACGGGTTCGAAGCTTTTATGCTATTGACATTTGAAATCAAATATGACATAATAACTTTGGACGAGTGTTTTTATTCGGAAAGGAAGAATGGGAGTTTTGTTTGCAGATATCCATACGCATATTCTCTACGGCACCGATGACGGTCCCGACACCGTTGAGGGAATGTATGAGATGGTAGACCGCGCCTATTCGGAGGGTGTGCGTGTTTTGTGCGTAACGCCGCATTTCCATCCCGAATATTTCGGAGACAACCGTAAAACAACGCTTTCCGCCTTCGAGGTGCTTAATAAGTATTGCTCGGAAAATTATCCCGAGCTCACCTTGGTTCTGGGGAACGAGCTGTTTTACCGCCACGATTGCATCTCCTGGCTGAAAAACGGAATCGCGAATACCTACGGCGATACACGCTACGTTCTTCTGGAGTTCTCCGAGAGCGATTCCGAGAATTATATAGCCGAAGCGGCGGACAGGCTTTTGTGCTCGGGATACGTTCCGATCATTGCACACGCCGAACGGTATATAAAGCTCAGTATCGGCAGAATGATGGCGTTGCGTGAAAACGGCGTGCTTATTCAGGCTAACGCTCAAACTATGCTTATGAGATTTCAATTCCGGTTGAAATGCCGTATGAAATCCATGCTTTCGAAAAAGGTGATCGATTTTATTTCGACCGACGCCCATAATTTGACCGATCGGCCGCCCGAAATCAAGCGATGCTACGATCAACTCGTTTCGTCCTACGGTAAGGATTATATTGACAATGTTTTCTACAATAACGCTAAGGCGATGCTATGCCCGAGCGTTTCAAGGGGGATAGAAAATGAACAGTAAAATCACATTAAAAACCATATCTCTGAAGGATCTGTGGAACGTGCTCCGCGGATGCTTCTGGTATGTGCTTGCAGCCGCTATTCTGGTTACCGGCGCGACCTATGCCTACGCGAAATACACCTACGTCGAGTCCTATTCCTCCACCGCTATCGTTTATCTTATCGATAAAAGCGAAGAGGGCGGGGAGTTTAACCTCAGCGATTTCACCCGAGATTATACCATCGCGATGAAGGTCATTCCCGACGTTAAGTTTATTTTGACGAGCGCGAAGGTTATGAACGCCGTTAGCGAAGATCTTGATTACAGGGTCTACAGCTCGAGCATCAACATCGAAAACCCCGAGGAGACCCGCGTTCTCAAGATAACCGCGACCGCCTCGACTCCCGAAAAAGCGAAGGAGATCGTAGACAGCGTTTGTACGGTCGGCTCGAAGGCTATCGAGGAGATGATACAGTACAATAAAATGTACGTTTATCAGGAGGGTAGCCTTAACCGAACCCCGTCTAATTCGGTTTCGCTCGTTTCTTATGCGAAATTCGGTGTAATTGCGGCGGCTTTCGTTTTCATTATTTTCCTTGCGATGTTCCTGTTCGATAACTATATCCATACCGAGGAGGATATCGAGCGTTATCTCGGTCTTACTATCCTCGGCGATATTCCCGACGCGAACGCACCCAAGAAGAAGAATAAATATTCGAGATATAACGAAGAAAAGCGCCCCTACGATAAAAAATCCCGCAAAACCGATTCTGACAACTGAAAGGAGTAATTATGGAACCTATAAGCCTTAAATTACCCGGTGATGACGACTTTTTCACCGAAGAAGCCTATAAAGTTTTACGTACCAATCTCCAGTTCTGCGGTCAGGATGTAAGGGTCATTGCCGTTACGAGCTGTAACGAAAACGACGGTAAGACGACGGTTGCGCTTCGTATCGCAAAGAGCTTTGCCGATTTGGACAAAAGAGTTTTGCTTATCGACGCCGATATGAGAAAATCGGTTATGGCGGGACGTAACACCACCGCGCAGAGCTACAGCGGCTTGAGCGAGGTTCTTACGGGTATGAGCTCGGTTTCCGAGTGTCTTTGCCCCGTTATCAACAGCCGATTGCAGATCCTTTTCGCGGGTCAGTATCCGCCTAATCCCGTAGAGCTTCTTAACGGTAAATATTTCGCCGCGCTTATCGCCGAATGCCGTAAGGTTTACGATTATATCATAATCGATACGCCTCCCCTCGGTCAGGTTATCGACGCCGCGGTAGTTGCCGAAAAGTGCGACGGCGCGGTTATGGTCATCGGTAACTCCAAGGTTCACTACCGTCAGGCACAGGAGATCGTCGACCAGATCAATAAGAGCGGATGTAAAATGCTCGGTGTGGTTCGCAATAACCGTAAGGCGAACAGCCGTAAGTATTATTACCGTAAGTACTACCACAGCAACAGCAGGGGTATGTATAAAAAATAATATAATCAAGCAGTTTCGGAGGTTTGGATTTCGGAACTGCTTTTTTTGTGTTGTACATAATTCACAAAAAATAATCTTCTGCGAAAAAATTGCGCAAGGGTGTTTACAACTTTCTGCCTTTATGGTAAAATGCTCAGGTATACTGTTAAAAAACGGGCGTGTTGTGCCCGGATGAAATATTCAAGGAGAATTGTATGAAAACACGTTTGACAAAGCTTCTATCCCTTGTGTTGGCGCTTGTTATTTCGGCTTCTGCGATGAGCTTTGCGGCATCGGCTGATTTGACCGCGGTTACCTACCGTTCCGGCGCAAATTCGATTTCGAGTTCCTATGCAGGAAGTCATTATTATTCGAATTTCCAAAAAATAATGCTCACCGGCGACGGACGTACCGACGTTCTTGCTCTTGCTCTTTCTCAGCTCGGCTATATGGAAAGTAATACCTCGGGCGATTATGCAGGTACTACCGCGGGCAGCGGCAACTATACCGAGTATTGCTATAATATGGGTTCTGTCGGCGGTTACGGATATCAGTGGTGTGCAACCTTCTGTTCCTGGTCGCTTTTGCAGTCCCGCTGTACCGACCAGAATACTACCGGCGCTTGGTGCCGTAACCATCTCGGCTCGGGCAGCTCGTATATCTGGCGCGAAGTCGGATGTGCATATTGGGCTACACAGCTTCAGTATAACGGCTATTACCAGAAGAGTGCGTACAACGGCGGCAGCTATGTTCCTCAGCCCGGCGACCTTATATTCTTCTACAGCAGCGGCGGTATAAACCATATCGGTTTTGTCGTTTATACCTCGGGCGGATATGTTTATACCGTTGAAGGTAATACCGGCGGCTCCGAAGGCGTTGTTGCAAACGGCGGCCGTGTTTGCGCTAAGTCCTATGCGCTTTCTTCCTCCTCTATCGCAGGCTACGGCGTGCTCCCCTATAAAGTGGTTGATAACGAATACACCAACATCGACTACTCGGGCGGAACTCGTACCCCCGGTTATTACAATAACCCCGATGCGGCTAAATACATATATTCCGACGAAGCATGTACCTCCTCTCTCGGTGTTGTAGCCCGTTACACTATGTTTGAAGTAACGAAAGTCTGCGCGAGCGGAAAGGTTCTTTGTAACGCTGTTCTCGATAACGGCACCTCGGTTACCGGCTATATGGATCCTTCGGCTTCGAGAATCATCCAGATAACTGCGTCGGGCGAGCCTGCACTTTCTCAGGAATATATCAATCTTCAGGGATTGATTGATAAAACCAAAGAGCTTATCTGTGTTGATTATACCGCGAGCGAAGCTATCGCTGTCCGTGCGGCATACGCAAACGCTTGCAATGTTCTTAATTCCGAATCCTCTTCGGATGCGGATTATGCCTCTGCATATAACGCTCTTTATTCGGCGATCAATCCCACGGCAAACGTTGTAACTATGGGTAAGTATTACACCCGTACCGCACCTACCCGCGACGACGGATATGCCGACGATAACGTAAGACTTACCGATGGCGTCAAGGGTCAGCTTGACGGCGGTTCGGCCGGCCATTCGGGCTGGGTGGGAAGCGTGGATATCGCGGTCGAGCTCGGCACTTCTACAAAGATGAACACCTTTACCGCGTATCTCGCAGCAGGTGCTTGGGGTATTGATGTGCCTACCGGCGATATCACCCTTGCCGTGTCGTATTCCGACGATAACGTTAATTACACTCCGCTCGATTCGACCAATTATGCCGTTCTTAAAAGCGGTACAGGTGCGAACGACGAAACCTGGAGCACCTACGAAATTACGCTGAGCACCGCTGAGATAAGCGCAAAATACGTAAAATTCACCCTTACCCACGCGAACGGCGGACATATCTGGCTCGATGAGGTAGAGGCATCCTATTATACCGAAAGCTTCCTCTCCGATAAGATTTACGTAAACGGCGTTAACTCCTCCGTTACCGCGGGCGACTGTATTATATTTACTCCCGCATTCGGTGAGATAACTACCGCTAATGCAAACCATCGCTGGACCTATAACGTAGTTGCAAAGTGGAACGAGTCTCTCTTTGCTTACGTTGTTACCTATTCCGAGCAGGGTATCGGCGACGGCACCGCTTCTATTACTCTCGCTTCCGATGAAATACTCATCTCGGCGCACTGCTGGGAAGGCGACGGTGCTGAGGATACCGTGCCCGGAAGTGCGTTGAACCGTGATAAGCTTTCAAAAACCAAGGTCGGCGACCTTATTCAGCTTTCTAACATCACCGTAAGCCTCGGTTATTATGATGTTCTTGCTTATGCAAGCATAACTCATAAACAGACCGATGAATGCTCACATAATTATGTTTCGTCCGTAACCGCGCCCACCTGCACAACTCAGGGCTACACGACCTATACCTGCAGTGAATGCGGCGATTCCTACGTTGGCAACTACGTTTCCGCAGGCCATACCGAAGGCGAATGGGTAACTCTTGAGGACGGAAGCAAGGAAAAACGCTGCACTGTTTGCGGAACCCTCCTCGACAGCGAGCCCGCTTCCGGTGCGGAGTATGAAACCGGCGACGTTAATGCCGACGGTAAGGTAAATATGTTCGACTATATGCTCGTAAAGGCGTTCTGCCTGAACAAGAACGTTCCTACCGCCGATCAGGCTTTGCGTGCCGATGTGAACGGAAACGGCGGTATAGATATGTTCGACTATATCCTTGTCAAATCGGTTTGTTTTGAGTAAATAAGCAATAAAAAGAGAACCGTTTATGCGCGGTTCTCTTTCTTTTTTTGGTTATAATGCTAAAAAACATTCAAGGTATTTACTTTCGGACGTAAATGTGTTAAAGTTACATTAATGAGATAATAAACTAAAGAGGGAAGCTATGATCAAAAAGACATCTGTAAGAATCCTTGCGTTGCTTTTGGCGGTTTTGCT
Source organism: Eubacteriales bacterium (assembly GCA_045535385.1). GTDB lineage: Bacteria > Bacillota > Clostridia > Oscillospirales > CAG-382 > Coliplasma. The sequence goes on along the minus strand of JAZSLN010000118.1, from coordinate 21,009 downwards.
CGTTGTGCCTACTGCGGTATATACTGCTTCGGCTGATACGACAACGCTTGCTACGTACCGTAAAGGATATAACAACATTTCTTCTTCCTACGCGGGAAGCCAATATTACGCTAATTTCCAAAAAATACCGCTTACGGGCGACGGACGTACCGACGTTTTGGCGGTTGCTATGTCCCAGCTCGGATATATGGAAAGCAATACCTCGGGCGACTATGCGGGTACCTCCGCGGGTACGGGTAACTATACCGAATATTGCTACAATATGGGCCCTATTGATAATTCGTATGCATATTGGTGGTGCGCTACCTTCTGTGCTTGGGCGCTTTTGCAGTCCCGCTGTACCGACCAAAGCACAATGGGCTCCTGGTGCCGTAACCATCAGGGCGACTATAACTACATCTGGCGCGAGGTAAGCTGTGCGTATTGGTCTAATCAGCTTAAGGGTGCGGGTTATTTCTATTACAGTAACTATCGCGGCGGAAGCTATACTCCCTGTCCCGGCGACCTTGTGTTCTTCTATAGCAGCGATTACGTAAGCCATATCGGTATCGTAAACTACGTCAAGGACGGTTACGTTTATACTATCGAGGGTAATACCGGCGGAGACCAGGGCGTTGTAAGCAACGGCGGCAGAGTTTGCGCTAAGTCCTATGCCCTTTCTTCCTCTTATCTTTACGGCTACGGCGCGCTTCCTTATAAGGTAGTTAATAACGAATATACGGGTATAGACTATACGGGCGGAACACGTACTCCCGGTCTTTATGCGAACCCCGATAAAAACAAATATATGTATTCCGACGTGGCTTGTACCACGAGCATCGGTATTATTAACCGCTATACCATGATAGAGGTTATCGAGGTGTGCTCTAACGGAATGCTCAAGGCGACTGCGGCTTTGAGCGACGGCACGACCAAGACGGGTTATATCAACCCCAACGCGGGACGTGTTATCCAGATGACGAAATCCGTTGACCCCGCGAAAACTGCGCTTACCGAGCTCGTTAATAATATGCTCTCGGTCAAAGCCGTCGAATATACCCATACTCAGGTTATGAATATCCGCGCGGCTTATACGAACGCGGTTGCTGTTCTTAACAGCTCCGACGCGACGAGTGCCGAATACACCTCTGCGTATAATGCGTTGGTAAGCGCGTGTGAGAAAAAGGCGGTTGCGCTTTCCAAAGGAAAATCCTATACTACTACCGCAAATACCCGCACCGACGTCTATGCGGATAACAAAATAAAGCTCACCGACGGAATCAAGGGCGATGCCGACGGCGGTTCCGAGGGTTATTCGGGTTGGAACGGCACCGACGTTTCGATAACCGTCGACCTCGGCTCGACTATGTCCACGAGTCTTTATAAGGTCTATATGGCGGGCGGAGAATGGGGAATAGGCTATCCCGCGGGCTCGGTAAAGGTTGAGGTTCTTTATTCGACCGACGGCAGTACCTTCTATTCGGCGGGCTCGACCGATGATGCACTTTGTACGAGCGCAAGCAGTGCCGTGTCGGGAAGCTGGAATACTTACGAATATAGAATCAATACCTCGGCGGTCAACGCGCGGTATATAAGATTCAATATTTCCGACGCCGCTAACGGTCATATCTGGCTCGATGAGGTCGAGGTTTACGGCGGCGAGCTTCCGCTTGAAGACCGACTCTATATCACCGGAATTAACGGATTTGTTTACGCGGGCAACTGTATGGTCTATACGCCTGCGTTCGGAACTATAACCGGCGTAAACGCGAACCATAAATATTCTTGGAACGTTATTGCAAAATGGGATTCGTCCAAAAACGGATACGTCGTTAAAAGCTCGGCTCACGGCGGAGGCGAATCGGTTGCGTCCGTTACCCTTGCAAGCGACGAAATAATGATCGCGGCTCACGGCTGGGAGGGCTCGGGAATAACCGATCCTATCGCAGGCAGCGGATTTAACGAGGCGAAGCTTAAAAAATGCAAGGAAGGCGATATAATAACCTTTAACGGAGTTGACCTTGTTAACGGATACAGAGACGTTCTTTCGTATATCAATATCGAATACGTTTCGGAAGTTACCTATGCCGAGGGCGACGTGAACGGCGACGGTAAGGTAAATATGTTCGACTATATGGTCGTCAAATCGATCTGTCTCAATAAACACGAGCCCACTGCCGAGGTGCTCGAACGTGCTGATGTGAACGGCGACGGGAACGTTAATATGTTCGACTATCTTGTTGTCAAATCCTATTGCTTCTGATATAAATCGGACTTGCGTTCATTATAATTCAAAAGAAAAACTAACCAAAAGGGACCGCGTTTTTTGCGCGGTTCTTTTTCGTTTTTTGGTCAGAATCACGAAAAATGTCGGGTGAGGTTTACAAGTCTCGGCTTTTGTGATACAATCAAAAACAATAAGATGGAGGATTATCCTCTGAAAAAAGGAGAACGATGTTATGAAGCGCTATCTTTCCCGATTGACGGCACTGATCCTTTCGGTGTTGCTCGTCGTTGCGGTTGTGGCTGTGCCTGCTTCTGCGGCTACTTATAAAAAGGGAACCAATTCTATTTCGTCGTCGTATAAAGCGGGACCTTACTACCAGAATTTCTCGAAAATACCCCTTACCGGCGACGGAAGACTCGACGTTGTTGCCGTTGCTTTGTCTCAGCTCGGCTATGAAGAAAGCTCGAGTGTTAACGACTTGAGCGGTCTTAACGGCTCGAACGGATATAATATTACCGAGTACAACTATAATATGGGTGACTTCGGCTCGGGCTACGGTTATTATTGGTGTGCTACCTTCGTTTCGTGGTCGCTTTTCCAATCCGACTGTACCGACCAGATGGGCTACAAGGACTGGACACGTAACCATACGAGCGACGGTAACTATATCTGGTGCGGTGTAAGCTGTTCTCAGTGGGCGGCTCAGCTCCGCAGATTCGGTCATTGGAAGAACTCGCTTAATCAGGGCGGATCCGCATATACTCCCCAGTCGGGCGACCTTATCTTCTTTACCTGGGACGGCGCGGCTTACTCCGAGGACCATATAGGTATCGTTGTTTATTCCGACGGCTCTACCGTTTATACCGTAGAGGGTAATACGAGCGACGCTTCGGGTCTCGATTCCAACGGCGGCGGTGTTTACTATAAGTCCTATTCGCTTTCCGCAAGTACTATCGCAGGCTACGGCGTTATGCCTTATAATACCGTTTCTTCCGCAAAGAGAATCGATTACAGCGGTGCGAACCCCACTACCGGTCTTTATATGGCAACTCAGCTTAAGAACGTCTATGCTAATCAGACCGATTCCAGCTATACTTGGCGTATGGCTCGCTTTACCATGTTCGAGGTTATCGACGTGAGCGCTGATAAGTCGATGGTAAAGGCGGTTTGCACTACCACCACCGGCGAAACCGTTACCGGTTGGGTAAAGAACAATTCCGACAGAATCCTTCAGCTTACCGTTACCGAGCCTTCCGACCCGAATAAGGTCGCGCTTGAGGAATCTATTAACGCGGCTAAAGGTATCAAGTTCTCGGATTACAGCGTTTCCTCTCTCGAATCGTTCTATACGGCGTATAAGAACGCGTTGACGGTTTTCGATTCTTCTACCGCTTCTTCTTCTGACTATAAGGCGGCAAGCGACGCGCTTAACGCTATTATAAATAACCCCGTAAAGGTTCTTTCCAACGGTAAGACCTATACCTCCAGCGCTCAGGCGCGTAGCGACGATTGGGTTGACGACGGACTTATACTTACCGACGGTGAGAAGGGTAATCCCGACGGAGGTAAGACCGGCTACGGCGGATGGATGCATCAGCTTGAATCGGTTATCGACCTCGGCTCGGTTCAGTCCTCCGATACCTATACTGTTTATCTCGCGGCGGGTATTTGGGGAATCGCTCTTCCTAAGGATCAGTTCTATTCGGTCGAGGTCTTCGCTTCAAACAGCCCCGACAGCGGATTTGTTTCGGTGGGTACCTCTAACGAATTTATCCATAAGAGCGGCTCTAATAAGGCTGAAACCGATTGGACGACTTATACTCTTTCCGTAAAGGCTGACGCTCCCGTAAGCGCACGTTATATTAAGTTCGTTGTCACCAATAACGAATGCGTGGGTCATATCTGGGTCGATGAGCTTGAGGTCTCGGTCGGCGGTCCCGCGGCAAGCGGCGTATATCTCAGCTATGCCAACCGTTTCGTTACCTCGGGCGACGCAAATATCTTCACCCCCTCCTTCGGCACTATCCAGGCAGGCACCGCTAACCACTGCTGGACTACCAACGTCGTTGCTAAATGGAATTCTTCCGCTAACGGATACGTAATTACCTCCGTTACCGACGGTGTAGGCTCTTCTACTGCCGATATCGTCCTTGCAAGCGACGAGATACTTATTGCGGCTCACGGTTGGGAAGGTACGGGCGTTACCGATCCCGTAGTAGGCAGTATGGCGAATAAAAATTCGCTCGCTACCGCTACCGTGGGACAGATAATCGAGCTTCACGGCGTTGACCTTTCCTCGGGAGCGGTTCTCCCCGGCGCATATCTTACCTTCCGCGGAGACGGTGTTGTTGACGGCTCGGTCGATCTCCACCATCCCGGCGATCCCGCCGACTGTACAAACGATCAGGTCTGCGGGGCTTGCGGTAAGGTTCTTGACGAGGCTCACGGCCATACCGAAGGCGAGTGGGAGACCTTGGAAGACGGCTCTCAGGTTCTTAAATGTACCGTTTGCGGCGAAACCCTCGACACTAAGAGCGCTGAGGACGATTTCATCGCAGGCGACGTGAACGGCGACGGTAAGGTCAATATGTTCGACTATATGTTGATCAAATCCATCTATTTGGATAAATATACTCCCTCCGAAGACGAATTCAAACGCGCTGACTATAACGGCGACGGTAAGATCAATATGCTCGACTATCTTGCGGTTAAGAGCATTTGCTTCCAATAAGAACAATTGAATAAACGCAAATTGCCGAGAGAAGCCTCTCGGCAATTTTTTATAATTATTGACATTTGTTAATAATATATGTATAATAATTATTTAAGATAAGCTGTATAAGGAACCGTAAATATGATAAAAGATCGTATGGGTAATATTCTCGCCTCGGATGAGGGACAGGAAAAAACTCTTTCCTTCTTTTATGAGACCGCCTTCGGACGCGTTTTGACTAAGCTTCTTTGCCGAAGATTCATATCAAACATAGTAAGGGTTTATATGGAATCTCCGCTGTCCAAGGGTCGGATAAATAAACTTATAAAACTTCATAATATAGATATGAACGAATACGAAAATCGTGAGTTTTCCTCGTTTAACGACTTTTTCACCCGAAAAATCGCCGAAGGAAAGCGGAAGATCGATTTTTCGCCCGAATCGGTCATATCTCCCGCCGATTCCAAGCTCACCGTTTATGATATCGACGAGGAGAGCGTTTACCGTATAAAGGGCTGCGATTACAGTATCGTTAAGCTGTTAGGCGGAGATCACGAGCTCGCGCGCGAGTTTCTCGGAGGTAAATGCTTTATCTACCGTCTTACCGTCGATAATTACCACCGTTATTGCTATCCCGACGGCGGAAAAGAGGAGGTATACCGTTTCATCCCCGGTGTTCTCCATACCGTGAACCCTGTCGCGACGGCGCGTTACGACGTTTACGGAAAGAATTGCCGTGAATTGACGGTCATTAATACCGATAACTTCGGTAAGATAGCGTATATCGAGGTCGGTGCTATGCTCGTCGGACGTATTAATAATTACCATCCCGACGAAGCGTTCAAAAGAGGCGACGAAAAGGGTTATTTCTCGTTCGGCGGCTCAACAATAATCATACTTTATAAAAAAGATACCGTTTCGGTCGATGCTGATATCGCCGAAAACAGCAAAACCGAAACAGAAACTACCGTTAAATACGGCGAAAAGGTCGCCGCCCATTTATAATATATCGGAGATTTTGAGATGTCCCATAATATTTCGCTTTCGAAAAAGGTCGAAATAAGAGCATTCGTGCCGAACGAAAAAAGCTACGGCACAGCAGAAAAAGTTAATATCGAATCCCTTACCGACGGAATAAAGGCATCCTCCGATTTCGAGGATAGCGGATGGAACCGTTTTTGTTACGGACTCGGCAGGGAAATGGTTGTCGATTTGGGTGAGGTGTTTGCCGTTAACCGCGTCGACGCAGGATTCCTTCACGACAGGTCGAACAACATCTTTTGCCCCGAGAATATAAGGGTTCTCTTTTCCGAAAACGGAACGGATTATTATCCCGTTTCTACGGTCGAAGCCCCCTATCCCGCGTCGTTCGGTATGGCGGCACGTGCCGCATATTCGGCAAAAACAGATACCTATTACCGCGCGCGCTTTGTGAAGATCGTTTTCTCGGTTGAAACACGGGTGTATTGCGACGAAATAACCGTTTACGGAGGCGAATGTAACGGTTATGAATCGTCGTACACCTCTTCTCCCGAAAGGATCGAACACAAAAATTCCTTCGCAAAACGAGATTCAATAGGCGTTTGCGATATTCCCGAAATACCGTTCGGTATGCTCGGTGAACGAAAATTTGCCATAAAACGCGAGGAGATTTTGCCCTATCTCGCGTATATAGATAAAAACGGACGTATAGCCGATACGATGTTCGATTCGTCTGCTTTCGTTCCCGCACATTCGAGCCCCTTCGGCGGAAGCTTTTGCCGAGAGGGAGGCGCGACAACGCTTGACGGCTGGAAGTTCCTGCTTGAGGAGCTGTTTGCCGACGGAGTTAACCTTTGTGCGCTCGATTCGGCGGTGTCCGACCTTAAAAAGGTTCTCGATATGCCCGAGGATTATAAGCATAAGGTCTATCTCGCCGCGCCGATACCTAAAATATCTCTCGCACCCTTCGGCGATATCAACGGCGACGGTATCGAGGATAAATTAATAACGACCGACGATTGCGTTAACGCATATATATGGTTTGTTGATGAAACAAAACGCCGTTTCGATAGATTGGGACTTAAAAATACCGTTATCGACGGCTGGATATGGAACGGCAGAGCGCTCTCGCGCGAGTATAACGATAACGAACCCGAATTTGTGTCGGCTTGCGTTAAGGCGCTTCACGAACGGGGATATAAGGCGGTTTTTGCCTCCGATTTCCAAGCGGGATTTGCCGAAAAAGCCGAAGACGTCGGATTCGATTTGACGGTTATGAACGGCGACGTTAATCCTAACGGTCTGCTTTCGGAAAACGTCGAAGGAACGTTTTGCGAGCTTTCGTCGCTTTGCCGTAAATTCGGATTCGGGGTAGAGATCGACCTTGACGATTTTCTTGCCGACGCGGAAAGCTCTGAGAAATATTCGGAAACGCTTGATACCGTGCTGACGCAGTCGGCGGAAAACGGTATGATGACCGATACCGCCCACCTTTATCGGATTTCCTCCGTGCCCGGTGCGGTGCTTTCCTGCGCGGTGTCGTTGAACCCGAAAATACGAGATAATTACGATAAATTATATCGATTTATAAAAGGCGAGCTTTCGTTCTCGACGGCAGAGCCTATCGAAGAAGTATCCGAAAAAATCACCGAAGAAATCATCGAAGAACCTGTTTCGGAGATTGCAAAAGAGGTTGTCGAAGAAGCGGTCGAGGAAGAGGTCGAGCTTCTTTCCGAGGAATCGGAAACAGTCGAAGAAACGGCCGAAGTAACAGAAGAGCCCGAAGCTACCGAAGAAACGGCCGAAGTAATTGAAGAACCCGAGGTCGTTTCAGAGCCTGACTCCGAGCCGTGCGGATTCGAGCCGAAGCACGTAATTCACGAGGAGATCCGCGAAAACAGCGCGCCCTCTGTTACGAATATAAATATCGATGTTAATTCCAAACCTCCTTGCGGAAAATGTTGCCGCGAACGGGATTTTGAACCGAAGAAGAAAGAGAACGAGCTTTGCAAAAAGGTTGCCGTCGGACTCGGAATCGCCGCTGCGGCGGGTGCGGTTTTGTTAATTTCGAAGATTTTCAAGGACAAAAAATAAAAGGAGCTAATCATGGACAAAAGAAATCTTACGATGCTTTGCGATTATTATGAATTGACAATGGCAAACGGCTATTTCCTCTGCGGAAAAAAAGATACTGTAGCCTATTTTGATGTCTTCTTCCGCGATATTCCCGACGGAGGCGGTTTTGCGATAGCCGCAGGTCTCGGTCCGATAATCGATTATATCCGTGATTTGCATTTTACTAAGGAGGATATCGATTATCTTCGTGCGCAGAATCTCTTTAACGAGGAATTTCTCGAATATCTCGCCAATTTCCGCTTTACCGGCGATATTTATGCCGTTCCCGAAGGAACCCCCATATTCCCTCGTGAACCCGTAATCGTTGTAAAGGCGCCCGTAATGGAAGCTCAATTTATCGAAACCTATATTTTGACCGCGTTTAACCATCAATCGCTTATTGCGACTAAGGCTAACCGTATCGCACGCGCTGCCGACGGACGCGCCGTAAGCGAATTCGGCGCAAGGCGTGCGCAGGGTGCCGATGCGGCGCTTCTCGGTGCGAGAGCGGCTTATATCGGCGGTGTTAACTCCACCTCCTGCACACTTTCCGCGAAAAATTACGATATTCCCGTTTCGGGCACTATGGCTCATTCCTGGGTTCAGATGTTTGATGACGAATATACTGCGTTCAAGACCTATTGCGAGCTTTATCCCGACAACGTAACCCTTCTTGTCGATACCTATAACGTCGTAAAAAGCGGTATCCCGAACGCAATCAAGGCTTTCCGCGAATGCGGTATAAAGAATTGCGGTGTACGTATCGACTCGGGCGATATTGCCTATCTTACAAAGAAGGTTCGTAAGATGCTCGACGACGCGGGATTTGAGCATTGTAAGATCGTCGTTTCTAACTCGCTCGATGAAAAGATCATCGTTGATATTATCCGTCAGGGCGCAAAAATTGACGCGTTCGGTGTCGGTGAACGCCTTATTACCGCGAAGAGCCATCCCGTTTTCGGCGGTGTTTATAAGCTCGCGGCAGTCGAAAACGAAAAGGGTAATATAATCCCGAAGATAAAAATAAGCGAAAACGAAGAAAAAATCACCAACCCTCATTTCAAGAAGCTTTACAGGCTTTTCCGTAAGAGCGACGGACGCGCGATAGCCGACTATATTACGCTTCACGACGAAACTATCGATGCAAACGAGCCCATCGAGCTGTTCGACCCCGTTTATACCTGGAAACGCCAAACCGTTACCGACTATGAGATCGTTGAGCTTCTGAAGCCGATATTCATCAACGGCGAGCTCGTTTATGAAACTCCGACCCTTTCGGAAATGCGTACCTATTGCCACGATCAGGTTAGCGCCCTTTGGGACGAGGTTCGCCGTTTCGAAAACCCCCACCGTTATTACGTCGACCTCTCGCAAAAATTGTGGGATCTTAAGCAGGAGTTGCTTGCAAACGGCGGTAAGAAATAATAATAATGCAAAAAAGATTGACGCATTATATGATAGGCGTCAATCTTTTTTTGTTTCGATAAAAAAATTTAAAAAATTTTATAGACAAAATACGGAAATTCTTTATTATATGGTAGAGAGAAAAATAAGTGATAAATTGATGATTTTATCAAAAAGGGGGTGAATCCGATGGCACTGCTTATTGTATCGTCAACATCATAAAAACATAGAAAGAAGGCAAAGGAATGAAATTGCGTAGAAAATTCAAAAAATGATTATATTTTGTTTGTTACTTCAGTTATGCGTTCCGAATATATATGTTAACAGTGAGGGAATGACTGAATTTGATATCGAGGCAGTTGAACAGGCTGGTGCATTTGATGTATCCGAAACATCGCTTAGCAGTTCTAATCTTGTTACTAATATGGAGGGGGTGTTTATAATAACCGATAAACCTATCAGACGCGCGATTGTTAATGACGATTATATTGCGAAATCAAACACTCTTGACTATTCTTCACAAGCATTACTAATGCGCATTATCCCATATAGTGGTAATTCGGTCATGCATTTGCCGTCGGACACTCATTTAATCCAAGCAGTTAATCATACGCAGTATTATCTCAGCGCGGAAACTTCGGGCGTTACTTTTCGGTCTCTAGGATCGTTTCCGATAGGATCAATGCTGTTTTACATATACAGAAATAACGATGGTACATATACGTTTATTTCGGCTAGCGATACAAGCAAGGCTTTGTGCGCTCCTATGATTAATGCTGTCGGTTATTCTCCTTGTATTGGCTCGTATAGTGCAAATAATAATTATATGAAATGGAACATTGAACCCAATTATTCCTGGTATTCACAAATATCTCCGTGGGACGGTTGGCAGATTGAACCGTATAGCTTTGCCCAAGAAGGTGCTGTTGCAGTCGATGAATTGATTTTTGAGTCAGGAACATACGAAGGTCGTTCGTTGGCATATGCAATTAATAGCGAGGGATGCCATTTGAATAGCATTGCTATGTTGTTGGCAAATATGGATAAAACCACCGCAACGTATGAATATGATACTCGTTTAGGAGCAAGTACGCAAATATATTCCGATCCATACGCGACCGCAATGGCTAATCTCAATTTGTCGGATTGGGATATTGTTTCGGATGGTATCATAGACGGTACTCATATCAACCCTATGTTCACCTATGGTTTGCGTATAGAATCGACATTTGGTGTTGAATATACGAAAGACGAAAACATAGGAAGCACAACAAGGGGTAAAGCTCAGTATATTTCTGATAAGCTATCGGAACATCCGGAAGGAGTAGTTTTGAGATTCAGCACTCACTCAATTGTTTGTACCAATTCTTCATACACATCAACTACATCGGAGTCGAGTATTGACAGTTGCTTTACGGTTTTTGACCCAGGGAAGCGATTGAAGGAGGACGGTTGTAATGTGTCTTTGAACGATATTGGTCGAAGTGTGTCAAGTATAAAGTGTATATACTATCTTGATGCCGCTTAACTACAGAGAGGAGAAATTAACATGAAAAAATCGATTTTTGTTATATTAGTAATAATTTGTCTTATGTTGGTATCCTGCGTAGCAGAAACGATCGGCACTTCTTCCGATGTCGGAGAGGAAAGCGTGGCCGGAGAGAATAACGTTCTTCAGGTAAATGACGTTGAGCTTCAATATGTCAACAATTATATATCTTCTCGTTATAACCCCAAAGCGAATAATGTTGATGATATCACCGACGAAGAGTGCGAAGAGCTGGCATATGACGTTTACGATGAGGTGTTCTGCATAGTAAAAGAGTTTTACGGATTTCCTGAATATCTTAGGATAGAACCGGGCGAGTATCCTGCGAACGAAATACCTTATACGGAAGTGTATGTCAATCCGAATCCTAACGATAAATATCCCGTTGTCTTTGAGAATAATGCCGAATCCATCAAAGCGACGGTGGATAAGTATTTTACTGACGCTCTTATAAAGCTTGCGTTCAGTCTTGATAAGCCCTGCCCGATATATGAGGAGAACGGAAAGCTTTACAGAACCGAATACGAAACTAATACTGCGTATGCAGGTTGCGATATCTCGGCAGGCAGGATTCTTTTCCGCGAAAACGGAATTGTAAGATACGGATTTCCCATTTATTTCTTAGATTACGAAACTCATGAACCCGATACCGATTTTTGGACGTTGGGATATATGGATTTTGCTTATGAGGATAGCGCGTGGAAGGTTGATGATCTCAGGCTGTCCAGTGTGCACTACTCTGCAGATAATTTCCCTGGCGGAAAAGCCGATATTAGAATGGACGACTTTTTCGAAACAACCGATGAAGCTCAATTTGAAGGCATAACCGCAAGTCTAAAAAACGGCAAAGAAGTATTCGTAACAGTAAGTGGTCATACGGTTTCCGAAAAACTCACGGTAACTGCAAGTAAGGTACGTAAGATAGAAGCATCTAATGGGAATGTTTTCGTAAGTGTTCTCGGTGCATTCGGTGAAACCGAAACCTTGGTTATTTCCGAAAAAGAAGGAACGGTAATTTCCAAATTCATTTCTAACGGTTATTGCATTACTAAAAACGGCGATTGGTTTTATACTAAGATAAACCGTGAAACGTTAAAGGGTGAGGTTTTTGATAAAAACAATAAGGCGGTGAGCGGGTATCAGCTTGTAAAGCAGGACAGCGGCGAACATCGAGCGCTTCCCGAAATCGCACCTATCGAAAAGATGGAATATAATGATGGAAAAATCGAAATCACGTATGATGTAACAGCATATTAATGATGGAAAGGAGAGCTTCTCTCCCTCTGTTCAGAGAAAAGATCAACTCGTTCTTTACGTCCTTAGAATATAAATAACAATAAAAGAGCAACACTTCTCAAAACGGGAAGTGTTGCTCTTTTTGTATATGGCGTTGGAATTATGTTGTATTTCCGAATTCAACAAATCAACATTCTTTCCACATTCCTATTGACAACCGATGTCTAATGTGGTAGACTTATGATAGTCTACTGAGGTAGACAGTTTTGACTAAGGAGAAATTAAAATGAAAAGAATTCTTGCGACTGCGCTTGTGCTTATGATAGTTCTTGCGCTTTGCCCTCTCGGCGTATTTGCGGCTGATTCCGGCGAATGCGGAGAGAATCTTGTCTGGTCTTTCAATGGATCGACCGGAGTGCTTTCCATTACCGGTACAGGTGCTATGACCGATTATATTCCTTATGACAACGCTCCCACACCGTGGGACGGATACCTCGAGGATATCATTGTGGTGAACATCGGGGACGGTGTAACCTCTATCGGCAAGTGCGCTTTTTACGGATGCGTAAACCTTAAGTCCGCACATATCCCCGACAGCGTAACCTCGATAGGCAGGGCTGCTTTTAATTCCTGCGCCGCTCTTGAAGAGATTACGATTCCCGAAAACGTAGTAGAGCTCGGGGCTACGGTATTCGCATTTTGTCCGAACCTTAAGACCGTAAATATTTTCGGAAGCGTTTCGTCTATCGGTTCTATGGCTTTTGCGGATTGTACGAGCTTGAAAAGCATTACTGTTCCCGAGGGTGCAAAAACGGTTGATTCGAGCGCATTCTCAGGTTGTACGAGCCTTGAAACCATTTCGCTCCCCGAAAGCCTTGAGACCATTTACGGAGAGGCTTTTGAAGGCTGCACGAGCCTTAAAAGCATAGATATTCCCGATAAGGTGTCCTATATCGACACTCGTGCTTTTTATGGCTGTACCGCGTTGGAGGAGGCAAAGCTTCCCGCTTCGCTTACTCTGATCAGACTATACACCTTCTATAACTGCACGAGCCTTAAGAGCATCGTCGTTCCCGAAGGTGTCGAAGCTATCGAAGAAAATGCGTTTATGAAGTGTGCCGCCCTTTCCGAAGTAACCCTTCCCAACAGCCTTAAAACCATAGAGGGCTGGGTTTTCAACGAGGTGGATATAACTAAGGTTACCTATTACGGAACCGAAGCCGATTGGCAGGCAATTGCTATTTCCCCGGGTAACGATGAACTCAAAAATGCAAAAAGATACTACGAAGACGTACCCGATGTACCCGACACACCGGATGACACAACCTTGCCCACGTGGAAAAACGAATCCGATTGGACAATAATTGACGAAGAAGGCAGTGTTGCTTTCCCCAATGCATACGGATACGTGTTTACGATAGATGATATAGACGGTGTAATTGACGGCGAAGATTCTTCGTTAATAACCACTTCTACCGATTATGCCGAGTGCAACCCGGCTTGGGCTGTAAGCGTAGCGCTTAAAGCCACCGAGACCGAAGACGTTTACCGCGTCGTCGGAATTTTCGAAAACCCCGGTATAGGCTCGGTGTCGCATATCAACTGGTCCGAAACCTCTATGGTTTTTGTAGTTCATTCGGCAACTACTAACCCGGCGCTTGCTGAAGAAAGCGGTTACCATAATTGGAAATCGAGAGCGGCTGCGCTTGCATTGAACGTAGGCGAATCGGTAATGATCGATAATATGAAGATGATCGTTCAAAATCGCGACGGCTCGTTCACACCCATTGAATCGGATCCCATCGTTCCCGGTCCGACAGAACCTGCAACAGAAGGTACTTGCGGAGATGATCTTACCTGGAAATTTGATGAAACCACAGGCGTTATTACTATTTCCGGCGAAGGCGATATGTATAATTATGAATACGACCGTGATACCGAGGGATATACTACTCCTTGGTATGAACTGAGAGACGTTATCGCCGAGGTGGTTATCGAAGAAGGCGTTACGGGTATCGGTGATTACGCATTTAAGAATTGTGTGAACGTTGAAGGTATTTCTGTTTGTGAAGGCGTGAAGTCTCTCGGAATATATGCGTTTTCAGATTGCGACAAGGTTGTAAGTATTTCAATTCCCGATTCCGTAACCGAAATGAGTGTTGGTGTTTTTGATAACAGCGATAAATTGGAAACAGTTGATATGCCCGAAAGACTCGACACAAAGGATATCTCGATTTTTTATGGTTGCGTATCCTTGAAGAGCGTAGTGATTCCCGAAGGCGTTGAGTGGCTAGGTGATTGTTTCGCGTATTGCAAGAGCCTTACAAGCGTAACTCTTCCTGACAGTATAACCTTGATCGGACACGCTGCGTTTTATGAGTGTGAAAGCTTGGAAACGATCGAGCTTCCCGACAGTGTTGAAACTATATCTATGGCTGCTTTTGAAAAATGCAAGAACCTGAAGACTGTTGAGCTTCCCGAAAAATTGACCGAAATCATGTCGCTTGTATTTTATGGTTGCGAAAGTCTGGAATCCGTCGTTATTCCCGAAAACGTTACGGAAATCGGAATGAGCGCTTTTGACGGTTGCGGCGCATTGACAAGCGTAACCATCCCTAAGGGAGTAACCACGATCAGCAGTTATGCGTTTTATAATTGCAACAGCCTCGAGACCGTCTATTTCGGCGGTACCGAAGAGGAATGGAACGCTATCAGTGTCGGCGGAGATAACGATCCTCTTTTGAATGCCGAGATAGTCTTTAATTATTGTCCTCACGAAAAGTGCGAATGGAACGTTCTCGAAGACGGTACAAAGGAAAAGGTTTGCAACAAATGCGGTGAGGTTTTGGAAACTCTCGGCGCAGACGAACGCATACCCAACGATATCAACGGCGATAACAAATTTAATGTTTTTGACTACGTAATGGTTAAGAATGCCTGCTTGAACGGCACCGATGACGAAGCGTTGCTTGAAATTCTTGATATTAACGGCGACGGAAGGTTTAATTTGTTCGATTACGTTGCAATAAAAGCAGCATATTTCGCACAGTGATATACAAAAAAGGAGAGGATTACCTCTCCTTTTTTCTTTGGAAATCAATTAAACGACAAAACAGCGTTGACAACGATAATCATTATTGCGCAACCGGCGGCGCCTTTGAGGAATCCCTGAAAAAATCCGTCCTTGTCATATATCGTTTTCTTTGCCAATGTTACAAAATTTTTCATTTTTCTGCCTCCTTGATTTATCTTACGAGGCTATTATACCCGACGTACTGTCCCATAAAACGGACAATGATTTGCAAAAAAAGAAAATATCCGAAACAAGTAAACTCATCTCGGATATCTTCATAATAAGTGAAAAGACTTCATTCGCCGCGGCAGAAGGAGGAAGAAACTGCCGCGGCATAAGCCGTAGTAGCTTCGTTCTTCGGACTGCTGTGGGAAAAGCCCGCTTTTTCTGCGCTTCTTTTTATCGAAGAGAAAAAGCACTCACTTCCTGGAAGGAATATACCTTCCGTCCCGCAAATAGATTATTTACGGTAGCGTAAAAAGCATCTTTGCCGATAATGATTTGTAATGTTTGAATCGTGTCAAACATAAACCTTTTTATTGGTGGATCATAAAGAATAAAAATTCAGAACGATCGCTTTGCGTTTTGACATTAAGAGTATTATGCAAATCTTAAATAAGAATTGCCGCTTGCTCAAAAATCGAAGCACGGGGCGCGCGATTTTGATGGAAGAATCGTGTTTTGCAAGGCGAAAGGCGTACAAAGGTACGTCGAGCCTTGAAAAACGCGATAGAAAAAACCGATAATAAAAGGAGAAATTCGGAGAATTTCAACCTATAAAAATACAAGCGAATTAAAGTTAACTTATATTTTATTATTATTTTTGCGGTTTTTCGTTCTTACGCAAAATCGAAGCACCTACAAATCATCTGCGTCTTGGATAGGTCGTAAATCCGAATCATCTGTCGGAGTACCGGTGTAGCTTCCGAGCACATCAACGCGTGATTCCATATCGTTAAGACCGAATATATCCGTCACGTAGTTTGTCGGAGAGCTTCCGTTTGTCTTCGAGCGACGCGGATAATAAAATCTATCCGTCTCATTAATGCCTTGGGGAAACCTGTAATTTTTGCGTTTTCCCATTTCATTGATGCTCCTGTCCGAACGAATTATCTTTCGTTCGAGCTTATTATTGCCGACAGACGCGTTTATATTCGTATCAACGCTTGACAAAATATGTAAAATTATTTATCATATAAAAACAGTTTTTTGTAAGGATGTGGACGAAATAAGAATTATAGGTATAGATTACGGCGATGCACGCGTCGGAGTTGCGGTAAGCGACGAAACCGAATTTTTGGCATCTGCCGTTTGTACGCTTAACGTTACCGGAATGCGCGATGCCTGCAAAAAGACCGCCGAAAAGATACGCGAGCTCGGCGGTGCAAAGATCGTTCTCGGTTTGCCGGTAAATATGGACGGCTCGCTCTCCTTCCGCGCCGATAAAAGCAAGGCTTTTGCCGAAATGATAACCAAAGAAACGGGTCTTGAGGTCGTTTTTGTCGATGAGCGCTTGTCAACTGTTGAAGCGTATACTTATCTTAATATAACCGAGTTTAACGGCAAAAAGCGCCGCGAGGTTATCGACGCGCTTTCTGCTCAGATAATACTTCAATCCTATCTCGATAAGGAGCGTAACAATGGCTGATATATTATGCTCGACGGGCGCGCTTTTGGGAAGACCGAACGGTGGCAATTACAGACTTTTGTCCGACCACTCTGCGCGACTCTGCTTTGATGGCTTCGAGCTTATGGTGTTTAGCAGATGGTATCCTGAATTAACCGAATTTTTGATTTTTATGGATTCGCTCGGATTAAATATACCTGTTTTGCATTGTGAAAAGGGAATAGGTGAAGATATAAGTATCGGCGGAGAAAATTTGGAAAATGCGATAGTCCGTTTTGAAACCAACTGCGGTATTGCGCGTGAGCTGGGTGCTAAATCGGCGGTGTTGCATCTTTGGGGCGGACTGCCTTCCGACCAAATTTTTGAGAATAACCTTTCGGCTTATCCGCGTCTTCGGGAAATATCCGAGAAATACGGCATCGACCTTCTTGTCGAAAACGTCGTTTGTAATTGCAAAGACCCTTTTTCGCGCTGGGGCGAGATTATCGAAAGCTATCCCGACGCACATTTTATTTTTGATACGAAAATGGCGGAATTTCATTCGCAAACCGAGCTTTTGTACGACGAAAAATTCGGTTATTTGTGGGATAAATCCTTGATTCGTCATTTTCATTTGAACGATTACGACGGCGGACATATGGATTGGAGCAGATTGCGAACTCTGCCTATCGGAAGCGGTCATGTTGATTTCGAAAGATTTTTTGCGTATCTCAAACAAAAAGGCTATGACGGTACCTTCACCGTTGAATCAACAGCGTACGATTCGGAAGGAAAAATCGATTTCGATATGCTTAACCGTCAGTACGAAATAATAAAAAACGCAATTAAATAGTCTATGCTTGACTTTTTTAATAACATACAGTATAATTTGTATATATTTTTTGAAAGGAATAAATTAACAATGAAAAAGATCACTTCTTTTGTATTAGCGGTCGTTATGGTTGCGCTTTGTGCGTTCACCTTCTCCGCTTGCTCTAACGAGAGCGTAAACAAGGTCGGCGTCCAGGCAGGCACCACCGGTTTCTCCTTTATGTCCGGCGACGAGGATTGGGGCTTCACCGGCTTCTCCAATCTCGACGTTAAGTCCTACGAAAACGCAGGTCAGGCTATTGCCGATATGAAAAACGGCAACATCAGCTACGTTGTTATCGACGCTGACGTTGCAAAGAGCCTCGTTGCTGCCAACGACGGTGTTAAGATGATCGATATCGCGCTCACCACCGAAGCTTACGGTATCGCTGTTGATAAGAACCAGTCCGAGCTTCTCGCAAGCGTAAACAAGGTTCTTTCCGACAAGAAGAGCGATATCGACGCTATCTTCAAGAAGTACGAAAACGTTGACGACAACAACTCTGCTGACTGGAAGGGTACCACCATCGAAGCAGGTAAGTATGACGAGTCCAAGAATCAGCTCGTTGTTGCTACCAACGCTGCATTTGAGCCTTTCGAATATATGGAAGGCACAAACTACTACGGTATCGACATGGAAATCGCAGCAGCTCTTGCCGAGGAGCTTGGCTTAGAGCTCGTTATCCAGAACATGGACTTCGAAGCAGTTTGCCTCAGCGTAGGTCAGCACAACTGCGATATCGCAATGGCAGGCCTTACCGTTAAGCCTGAGCGTGAAGAATATGTTACATTCTCCACTACCTACTACAACGCTTCTCAGAAGCTCATCACAAAGATTGACGATACTACATTCGATGCTTGCACAGACGCAGCTTCGGTTGAAGCAATCCTCAGCACCTTTGATGAAACCACAAAAATCGGAACTCAGAACGGCACAACAGGTTCATTCTATGTAACCGGTGACGAGGAGTGGGGATTTGACGGCTTCGGCGTTACCAGTGTAGGCTATGCAAACGGTTCACTTGCTGTTCAAGACCTTATCAATGGTAACATTCAGTATGTTATCATCGACTCCGCACCTGCAAAGTGCATCACCGACGCATTTAACAACTAATTGAATTTACGCATATAACCAATCACTGCTCTTTCGCCTTAACGGCGAAAGAGCGGTAGTTTTAATGAGGTGGGCCGTAACTTGAATAATATAATATCTTTGTTCGCAGCGAACATTGTTTTTGCAACTCCTATAAAGGCGCTGAATAAATTCCTTGATATCCTCATTAACAAGGGAGGATATATCGAGGTCGTTAAAGGTCTTAAAAACACGGCAATAATAGCCGTTGTCGGTTTGATTATCGGCATCGTTATCGGAACGCTTATCGCGACCGTTCGTGTCATTCCCAAATATAAGGCTTTGCCTCGTTTCTTAAACGGTGTATGCACTGTCTATGTCGGATTTTTCCGAGGAACGCCTATGGCTGTTCAGCTGCTTCTTTTCTACTACGTTTTATTTCCGCTTTTAGGGCTTACCATAACGGGTCTTGATGTATCCATTTTGGTATTCGGCTTAAACAGCGGCGCGTACATATCTGAGATTATGCGCTCGGGCATTCAATCTGTCGATAACGGACAGATGGAGGCGGGACGAGCTGTAGGTCTTTCATTTTCAACCACAATGTTGAAAATTGTAATTCCTCAAGCAGTAAAAAACATTTTGCCTACCCTCGGAAACGAGTTTATCGCGCTCATCAAGGAAACCTCGGTTGTATCCTTCGTAGGAGCCGCAAACCTTTACACCGCGTTCAGCATGATTGGTTCTAATTCGTATGAATTTATGGTACCATTCCTTGCAATGGCAATCATTTACATAGTAATTATTATGCTGATTTCGCTCGGCATAAAGCTGATGGAAAGGGGGCTGGCAAAGAGTGATAGACGTAATTAACCTTAAAAAGAGCTTCGGTAAATTGGATGTTCTTAAAGGCATATCGGTAAAGATCAATAAAGGCGATATCGTTTGCATTATCGGCCCTTCCGGAAGCGGAAAGAGCACCTTTC
Source organism: Eubacteriales bacterium (assembly GCA_045535385.1). Classification (GTDB taxonomy): domain Bacteria; phylum Bacillota; class Clostridia; order Oscillospirales; family CAG-382; genus Coliplasma. Next base: position 1,198 of record JAZSLN010000118.1, on the reverse strand, counting down.
TCCGCTGTTTAAACTGCATGGAGGACCCGACTGGCGGTCAGATTATCTTCCACGGCGTAGATATCGCGGACATGAAGGTTGATATAAATATTCACCGTCGCAAGATGGGCATGGTTTTCCAGCAGTTCAATCTGTTTAACAACAAAACTGTAGTGCAGAATATTATGCTCGCGCCTGTTCATATAGGAATCAGCGAGCTTTATCACGCAAGACTCCATAATGTCTTTTTGCCGCTCACCAATCTTTTCAAATCGAAGAACAAAAAGGCTTCTCCGATAGAGATAAAAATGACAAAGGCGCAAATCAAGAGCGAAGCACACGAAAATGCAATTCGCTTGCTTGAGCGAATCGGACTTGCTGACAAGGCTGATGTTTATCCCTCGACTCTTTCGGGAGGTCAAAAGCAGCGCGTAGCTATAGTTCGTGCTCTTGCAATGAATCCCGATGTTATGCTGTTTGATGAGCCGACGAGTGCGCTCGACCCCGAAATGGTCGGCGAGGTTCTTGACCTCATGAAGGAGCTTGCTCGGGATGGAATGACAATGGTCGTTGTCACGCATGAAATGGGATTTGCACGCGAGGTCGGCTCTCGCATCCTATTCATTGACCAGGGCGTGATCCTCGAGGAAAACACGCCGAATGAATTTTTCGACAATCCGCAAAACCCTCGCGCACGCGAATTTTTATCCAAGGTTCTGTAATATAAAATCAAAAGGAGCGGCACAGCGTGCCAATGTCATTTAGGTAAAACTATATATGTATAGATAAGGGTGAATTTTAGGATTCGCCCTTGTTTGATTTATATGGATTGTTTGATAAAAAACCACCGTACCGGACCAATTAGCAACTCAATGATACAATTATTTCAACAAAATATTATAGACCAATTAACCGATCTGCATTTCGCGACACTATATAAGTGAAAGCTTTCAAAACATAGGAGAACAACTATGACCGACAAAAGAGCAGCGGAATTGCTGTCTGATAATCTGACGGCAATCTATGGATACGCTTTTTCAAAGCTCTACGATAAAGATAAAGTGGACGATCTTGCATCTGAAATTGTATATGAAATCATTGTTTCGGCGCGTAATCTGCAAAAGGAGGAAGCTTTTTGGGGGTTCGCTTGGAAGATCGCAGAAAATACGTTCCGCCGTTTTTTACGCAAGAGCGAGCTTACCGCACAGACTGTAGAACT
>JAZSLN010000003.1:0-17011 GCA_045535385.1 Eubacteriales bacterium | reverse complement strand
CGTTCTCCAAACTCGAACGAGATCCCGATTGAATTTGCAATTCAATCGCATTCGCTTTTAACCCCAAAAATTCTCTTTGCTCATTTTCGGGGACCCCGATTGCGAATGTTCGACTTTGGAAAATGGTTTTATGACCATTTCCCTCCGCTCAGGATGACACCATCACCGAAGACGGTAAAACGGCAACAATTAAAAAGAACTGAGCGCGTAGCAGAATGACGCAGAATGGAAAAACAGCGCCCGAAGGTGTAGTAATCTACTCCGAGAGGCGCTGTTTTTTCATAGCACAAAAAATACAATAGTTCCTATAAATACAAACCCTTACAGGATGAAGAAAAAACCAAAAAAGAACGCACAAATAGGTCTTTTATAAACCTTTTTGTGCGTTCTGTGTTATTCTGCTTAGCGCGATTACTTTTTCTCGGGGGAGATTACGATCTTTCTATCCGCGCCTTCGCCGATCGAGCGAGTGGTTACGCCGTCGATATTCTGGCATTCTGCGTGGATAATTCTGCGTTCGTAAGCGTTCATAGGCTCTAAAGCGAAGCTTCTCTTATACTTAAGAACCTTTTCGGACATTCTTCTCGCAACACCGCGGAGGGTCTCGGCACGTTTTTCACGATAGCCTTCCACATCAACGGTAACGCGATAGAATCCTTTTTTATTGATATTTGCGGCGAGGGTAGCGAGATATTGGATAGAATCCAAAACGTCGCCTCTGCGGCCGATAAGGATACCGAGAGAGCTTCCGTTGATAGTAACGTTAACGCCCTCGTCGTCCTTCGAGGTAACAACGATCTCTGCGTCGATACCCATATTGGAAACAAGTTTTTCAAGAAATTCAACCGCTTTTACCGCGGGAGTTTCTTTAAGAGTAACGCTGACCTTCGCGTCGCTTGCGCCGATACCGAAGATACCCTTTTTAGGCTCTTCAAGAACAACGTAATCGACTTCTTCGACGGAAACGCCGAGCTCTTCGCAGGCCTTGCTTACAGCCGATTCGACTGTTTTTTCGGTTACTACAGTCTGTTTAAGCATATATTTTAACCTTTCAATAATTAGTTTTCATTTCCGTCGGCGGGTGTTTCATCTTCCTCGTCCGCGGTGAGCATTTCGATATTTCTGGGGGTGCGTTTTGTCGGATCGTTCGATTTATTCGCACTCTTGTTATTATTCTTAACGATCATTTCGTTATAGCTGTCGTCGTCTTCGTCGACTTCGATGGTTATAACCTTCTTTTTCTTGGCGGGCTGTTTTGCCTTAAGCTCTTTACGTGCTTCGGCAATCTGCTCCTCGGTAACTGCGGGAATAGGCATAGCCTTCGCAAGAACTACCGTCTGAACCATACTTACAAGCGTTCTCCAAACCCAGTAACAGCCGATTGCGGCAGAAAAAGAGAAGGTAAACATAGCCGACATAAGAGGCATACCTACTTCCATAAACAAACCGCCGCCGATGGGGTTGCCGTTGGCATCGGTCTGGTTAGCGGAAGCCGAGAATTTACGGGTGAGCTTGGTCGAAAGGAAGGAAGTAAGGAAGACGAGAACGGGGATTATAAGAAGCCAATAATTATCCTTAAGAGAAGGATAATCGATAAGGTTAACCGGTCCGATACGGTATTCGGGAAGCTTTTCCTTTATCTGATCGGTATAGCCGAGCTTATTGTATTTTTCTTTAATCTCGTTATACTTGTCTTCTTTGATAATGCCTTTTTCTTTAAGCTTATTAAGGTCTTCTTCGCCGTAGCTTATAAGGCGGGAAAGAGCCATTTCCTTCAAGTTGCTCTTTTTGGGAATAAAATATTCCTTATCGTCTATTTTGAAGACTACTTCGCCGTCAGAAACATTTTTATATTCGCCGTTATCCTTATAAGTAACCTCAGTCATACCGAGCTGAGTCTGATACTTTTCGATATCTTCAAAATATTTTTCGTAATCTTCATTATCCTTATTGAGCGAATTTTTAAGGTCATTATAGAATACAACAGCATCAGCAGAACTTTTATCGATATCAAATTTATCGTTTTTGATAAGGTCAGTAGAATAGGTAATAGGCTGACGGACGATAGCGAAAAGAATAAAGATGATAGGAAGCTGGATAAGAAGGGGAAGGCAGCCGGAAAACTGGTTGTAACCGTTTTGCTGGTACATTTCCTGGATTTCCATTGTCATCTTTTGCTGGGTAGCTTTGTCGTTTCTTCCCTTGTATTTTTCGCGGATCGCCATTTCCTTAGGGCGGATCTGAGCCATTTTTATCTGGCTCTTTTGCTGTTTGATCGTAAGGGGAAGAAGAATGATCTGCACAAATAACGCAAAGAAGAAGAGCGCGAAGATATAATGGTTATTCGAAATAAAAAGGCAGCCCTTCATCAAAAGTGAAAAAGGCGTGTAGAGAAATTCCATTAAATTAACTCCTTTTTAACGTCAGGAAAAAGCCCGGGATAAAAAGTTTATTTCCTGTTTTTGGTCTTTTTCTCCGGAACGGGATCGTAACCGCAATTTTTATTAAAAGGATTACACCTTAAAATGCGGTAAAACGCAAGTAAAAGCCCTACGATAACACCGCGTTTTTCTATCGCCTCGACGGCATATGCCGAGCAGGACGGATAGAAGCGGCAGGAACGGGGCTTATACGGAGAAATGTGTTTTTGATAAAACCGTATCGGCAAAATAAATAGTTTCTTCATTTTTTTATCAACGCGTTGTAAGGTTTGATTTAATTGTTAACTTCTCACCGCGAGACATAATATAACAAAATGTAAGCGAGAGTATGTCAACCCGATTTTTGCTTCTCACCGCGAGACATAATATAACAAAATACAAGCGAGAGCAAGTCAACCCGATTTTTGCTTTTCACTGCGAGACACAATAAAACGAAAAGCAAGCGAGAGCAGATCAAACTAAATTTGACTTTTCATCGCAAAAATCATAATCATTTCAATCGAAAGCGAAGCGATTTACAAAAGTGCCGCTTTAGACAATAAACCCTCGAGCTCACTCGTTACCACGGAAACAGGAGCGGTTACGCAGGGCTGGCGCGCGACAATGACGATAATAAAACCTTCTTTTATAAACGGATGAAAAACTCGGTAAGCCTCGCGGATAACGCGTTTTGTACGGTTACGTTTAACGGCGTTTCCCCGGCTTTTTGATACGGTAATCCCTAATTTTGTTTGGTTTTTGTCGTAATTTTTAAGGACATAGACGGCAATATACTTACCGGAAAAACACCTGCCCTTACGATATGCTTTCGCGAACAGGTGGTTTTCCTTAAGTGATATCACTTTTCGTGTTTTGTTCATAAACAAACACAAAAATTAATAGGTAAGTCTTGCTCTGCCCTTAGCACGTCTTCTCTTGAGAACCTTTCTGCCGTTAGCGGTAGCCATTCTCTTTCTGAAGCCGTGTTCCATCTTTCTGTGTCTTTTCTTAGGCTGGTATGTTCTAAGCATTGGTATTACACCTCCGTATAGTATTTCAAATTCATTAAGCGCTTTACCCGTGGTATCTGCAAAGCACAGCAGTCTATTATATACCTAATAAAGTCGTTTTGTCAAGCATTTTTATTGAAAATAAAGGGTTTTTACGCGATCGTTCCGTAAATAACAAAGCTTGCAGCCGACATAATTACGGTTAAAACGGTTATCGATAAATTGGTAATTTTTGCGTATCTTGTGTCGATTTCCTCGAAATACTTGTAAAGCATCGCAAGATATAGAACACCCATAACTATAGTCAACGCGATATAACGGAAATTCATCGAACAGAAAAACGCGTATTCAAAACTGAATTTTACGTAAGAAATAAGCAAAGTTGCGCCGATAATTGCGGGATAAACAAGCTCGTGAATATTGTATTTCGGAGTTTTTTTGATTTCAACGGGGATATTTTCATCGATAAACGGATCATTTTCATCGTTTTTAATTTCTTCGGCAATAGCTTTACGTTTTTTGGAATCGAGCATATCCTTTACCGCTTTATAGATGATATAAACGGTTGCGATAACCGAAATTACAGCCAAAACCGAAGCCGAGAAGAACAAAAGCTTCGCAAAGAAATTAAGCAAAGGAACGTCCTGACCGATGTAAAATTCACCGAAAACCGAGGTTTTAAGCGCAGTTACGGGGATATTGTAATCGAATTTTTCGTAATCGAGATAGGTTTCCGCGCGGGCGGGATAAACACCGAAATCAAAGATAGATTCGATAATTGCCGAGGGAGAGAAGGTACGCTCGAAGAAATTATAATCACCGACGTACTGAATATGTGTCTTCGCCATACGAGGAACGTAGGTTATAGGACGGTCGAACATAATTTTGTTTCGTACCTGGTACCAAAGCGCGAGGGGAAAAACGATCGTACCGAAAACCGTAAATTGAGCGATAAGAGCGCCTTTTTTCTTAATTTTGTTGCCGAAAAGTCTTATTATAAACAAAATTGCGATAGCGAAAGCGATAAAACCGCCGGAAAGCTTTGCCATCATCGAAAAACCGATGGTGAAGGCAAGTGCGATTATCGTTAAGAGCTTGGGCTTTCTGAACCATTCGAGCGCGATTATGACCGCCAAAAGCGCCAAGGTTATCGAAAGAAGGTCGTTATTAATGCTGCCCGAAAGGATTATAAACGTCGGATGGAATGCGACTATCGCAATAGCAATTATCATCGCTTTTCCGTTTATTTTGAACATTCTTAACAGCTTTTGAGTTAAGAACATTATCGCGCCGGAGAAGAAAAGGGTCAATTGCTGGAGATTTTCTTTTGCATATTCGAGCGGAACACCGAAAACGGTTTGAAGCTTTATCCAGACCGCGCCGAGAATATGCCATGCGGGCGGCTGATAAAACTGCCATTTCATCTCGTCGGGCAAGCCCTTACCCTCTGCAAGCCTTAAAATATACCCTATGTGGCCGTGCTGACCCTTGACGTCGTGCTGATTGACATCAAAATCAATGGCAAGCGTGTAGGAAAGTCTTAATATCATACCGAAAACGAATATAAAGAAAATTAAATCGTCTTGGGTAAACTTATTATTTTTGGCGAGATATAAAAATATTCCGCCGAAAACAAGAACCGCAAAAATAAGAAAAAGCTGGTTCGGGATACGCGTTATCTCTCTCCAGGAGGGAAAAATGTTCAAAAACGAAGTTATAAAACAAAATGCGGTCAAGAGTCCGTATTTTTTGAATAATTCATTTTTGGTGAGTTTTATCAAAAAATCTTTCATAAACAAACCCCCATATTTTTACATTTTCATTATATCGTATAAAATCTCTTTGTCAATACGGAAATTTTTATCTCGTTTCCCATATAATAAGGAATATATATTATATAATTAACTTAACATTATATGTAAAAAAGGGGTTTACTTTTTTTTTATTATGTGATATAATAACTCGAATATCTATTCTTCAACAAATTGTGGAAAACTTTTAGGGATAATAAATGAGAGAAAAAGAATTAAATCAAATAAAAACGTTTCTTATAGACGAGATGAAAAAGCTTTATCCGCCCACCTCGATCACCCTTTGGTTCGAGCCGATGAAGTTCGTTTCGCTCGACGAAAAGGAAATCATACTTTCAATGCCCGAGGCGCATAAGGCATTTGTCGAAACTCAGTATTATGATATCATCAAATTAAAGCTGAGAGAAATTTTAGGCTTTGACATAAAGGTCCGTCTTATTTCCGATGAGGAAGAAGCGCTTATGTTTTTCGACACTCACCAAAAGGAAGAGGAAAAGCCTGTATCCGCCTACAAGACGCGTTTTAACCCCGACTATACCTTTGAGAACTTTGTTGTCGGAAAATCGAACCAGCTCGCTCATTCGGCGGCTAACGCGGTCGCTAAGCATCCTGCCGAGCTTAATAACCCTCTTTTCCTGTACGGACCCTCGGGTTTGGGTAAGACTCACCTTCTTTTCGCAATAGTAAACGAAATAAGAGCCAGCCACCCCGATTACAATATTTTATACGTTACCGGCGAGGAATTTACGAACGAGCTTGTAGAATCGCTTACCTTCAAAAAGCCTGTCGCTTTCCGTGAAAAATACCGTAATCTTGACGTTTTATTGGTCGACGATATTCAGTTTATCGCGGGTAAGATGTCGGTTCAGGAGGAATTTTTCCATACCTTCGATGCACTTTTCAAGATGAATAAGCAAATTATTCTCGCTTCCGACTGTGCTCCGAAGGATATCGATAACCTCGAGGACCGTCTCAAGAGCCGTTTCGTTATGGGTCTGGTTGCCGATATCCAGCCGCCTGATTTAGAGCTTCGAGTTGCTATATTCAAACGCAAGGCGATGGATTTTAATTACGAGCTCGATATGGAGATACTTTATTATCTCGCCCAGAACATAACGACGAACATCCGTCAGATAGAAGGCGCGCTCAAAAAGCTCAAGGCGCATACATTGATAACGGGTCAGGCTTGTGATTACCGAGTGGCGAAAGAGGTTCTTTCGGAATTTTTCGCAACCGCAAAATCTGAGGAATCCTTGATCGACCGTATATTTGCATTTACAGAGAAAAGATACGGAATCACGGCGGAGGAATTAAAGAGCAACAAGCGAAACGCCGAAATAATTGCCGCAAGGCATTACGCGATATATCTCATAAGAAAGACCACAAACCTTTCTCAGAAGTCTATCGCAAAAACCTTTAACAAGAAAGACCATACAACGGTCATCAACTCTATCAGCGTTATCGAGCGCAAAATGCAAAGCGATCCTCTTTTTGAAAAGGAGATACTCAGCATTATTGCCGAGCTTCACGGATAAAAAGCTTTTCACCCTTCCGGGCGAAAAGAAAAGAAACATATATTATAACTATTTATTAGTAGTATTTAGTAATAGTAGTACACGTGGAAACTGTGGAAAACGCGAAAAGCTTTATATCACAACTCAAAATACGACATTTAGCGCGTGGATAAAATGCGATAATGTTGTGGAAAGCGGTTGGATATTGTGTGGATAACGCAAAAATATATCTTTTAATTAAAAAATGACACGAGGTAAAAATAATGAAATTTGTTTCGGATAAAAAGACGTTACTTTCACTCCTTATTCCTGCGGCATCCGCTGCGTCGAATAAGAGTACTCTGCCCGCACTTGAAGGTCTTCTTTTTAAGCTGAAGGGCGATGTTCTTACTGTCTGCGGATACGACCTTGAAAAGGGTGTACGCACGATGGGTAACGTTATTGCGATGCAGGAAGGCGCGGTTATCATCAATGCCCAGAAGATAACCTCTATCGTGCGTAATTTCCCCGATTGCGATATATGTATCGAATCCGACGAACGTAATATGGTTCGTATAAGCGGCGGTATGAGTGATTTTACCATTCACGGTGTTACCGCGGAAGCGTTCCCGAACCTTCCCGACCTCGGCGGCGACAATGCTTTCAATATTTCGCGTCCTTTGATGAAGGATATTATTAATTCGACCGTTTTTGCCGTTGCTCAGTCCGAGGCAAGACCGATACTTACCGGCGAATTGTTTATGATCGAAAACCGTACACTTACCGTTGTCGCACTTGATAACTTCCGTCTTGCGATGCGTGAAGAAAAGAATTGTATTTTTGATAACGATAACCGTTTTTCCTTCGTTGTGCCGGGACGTGCTTTGTCGGATCTTGCGAAGCTTCTTGACGACAGCGAAAATCCCTTGCGTGTTGAATTTACCGCAAAATATATAATCTTTAAGCTCGACGATACCGTTTTCTTCTCGAGATTGCTCGAGGGTGAATATCTCGACTATAAAAAAGCACTTCCCACAAATAATAAGATATTCGCAACCATCGACCGTTCCGAATTTATAGAAAGCGCCGAAAGAGCGAGCCTTCTTGTTGATGAAAAGCTCCGTACACCGCTTCGCTGTAAGTTTGAGGATAACCGTCTTAATATTTCCTGTAACACTCAATACGGCAGTGTGAACGATAACATAAGAATTGAAAAGGAAGGCGACGATATCGAGATCGGCTTCAATAACCGTTATCTTTTGGATGCTTTGCGCGCCTGCAAGGATGATAAGATAATCGCTTCGATGTCGAGCTCGCTTGTTGCTATGGTTATTGAGCCTGCGGAAAAGGATCCGGACAGTAATTACGCATACCTCGTATTACCTTGTAAACTTAAGGACTAGGCATAATGTCCCAGAACGCACAAAAATTAAAATTATTATTTTGTGTTGGTTCTAATTTGTTCGTTAACTAAAAAGGTTTTGTATAAGAGGAATTATTGTATTTTTTGTGCTATGAACAAACCGAACCGCTCGCAGTAGAATACTACAGCTTCGGGTTCTGTTTGTCCATTCTGAAACATTCTGCTACGTCCTCGATTTGCCCTTGCTACATCCTCGGTTGTTTCATAAAAGTAAATTTATATTGTCGGTCGCGGAGATAACATTAAAGGTTTGTTACTTCCTATACCGCGTTGATGAAAAAATGAAAGTAGAGTATTTGGTGCTCCGTGATTATCGTAACGCGGAGGAGAGTAAGATCGAGTTTGATCCCGAAGTTAATATAATCTGCGGTGCGAATGCCGCGGGAAAGACTAATATTCTCGAATCGATTTTCTATTTTGCCGCTGGAAAAAGCTTTCGTAACTGTAAGGACCGTGAGCTTATAATGTTCGGTAAGGAAAAGGGAAATATCTCGATGCGGTTTTCTTCTTCGCAGGGCGTAAGTAAGATGTCCGCCACGCTTTCAAAAAGCGGAAGAAGGTCGATTCGTATAGGCGAAAGTATGCCCTTGCGTCTTTCGGAATATATCGGGCGGTTTCGCGCAGTTATTTTCACCCCCGACCATTTGAGCCTTGTAAAGGGCGCACCCGAAAACAGAAGAAGGTTTTTGGATTTAGCTATTTGCCAATCGTTTCCGCGTTATGCTTCGACGCTGTCGGAATATAACCGCGTGCTTGCACAGAAAAATGCGCTTTTGAAGCGGGGTAATGTGTCGAACGATCTTTTAGAGGTATATAACGACCGTCTTGCGTCGCTTGCGGCGATAATAACCGTAAACAGACGTAAGTATATTTCGAAATTGGAAGAGGAAGCGAAGAGGTTTCTTTATGATATGAGTAACGGCAGCGAGGAATTGACGCTGACATACCAGACCCAAGCGGGCGATGCCGAAACTCAGGAGGAGATAAGAGAAAAATACCGCGAGATATTCTCTCAGAAGGCGGAAAGCGAAAAGGAAAAGTTTTTCTCGCTTTACGGTGCTCATAAGGACGATTTTTCGGTTTATATAAATAAAAAAAGCGCCAGAATGTACGGCTCTCAGGGTCAACAGAGAAGCGTTGTTCTCGCATTAAAGCTTGCCGAGGGAGAGCTGTCGGCAAAGCTGACGGGTGAATATCCCGTGTTTTTGCTCGATGATATTCTTTCCGAGCTTGATAAGGACAGAAAAGAATATATAATCTCGCGGATAAAGGACAGACAGGTTATAATAACCGGCTGTGAAAGCGAGGCATTCGAAGAGGGTAAGGCTAAACGAATCGTCGTTAAAAACGGGAAAATCGTAGACTTTTCGTAGACAACGGTCAGACTTTTTCGGGATGCAAAAAAATAAAGCATAGGTTATAATCAAGCTATGAAATATCTTCAGTTGGAAAAAGGCGAAAGTATCGATAAGGACGAAATAATCGGTATTTTCGATATAGAAACGGCGAGTAAAGGCGAAAGCACGCGTGATTTTTTCCGCCGAAAGGAAGAGGAAACGTCGGTTATAAGCCTTAGTAACGATTTACCGAAAAGCTTTCTTGTTTGCGATAACGAGTTCGGCGACAGAATGTACGTTACGGGGATATCGACCGAAAGTATAAAAAAACGTGTTGATTCGGAATTGAAGACTGTTTGGAGCAGGGGCTAAGTTTACGAGGCACACAAATGTATTACGTATACATACTTGCAAATAAGAGTAATACAGTAATATACATCGGTGTTACCAACGATTTGGAACGACGGGTAAATGAGCATAAAAGCGAAGAAATTAAAGGGTTTACTAAGCGTTACAAAGTAAATAAACTCGTATATTTTGAAGAGTTTACTGAAATTAACGAAGCAATATCACGTGAAAAACAATTAAAAAACTGGATAAGAGAAAAAAAGAATCGGCTTATTGAAACGATGAATCCCGAATGGTCAGATTTAACCGAAGGTACGGATGATGTGTCATCCTGAGCGAAGGAAAACAATCATAAAATTGTTTTCCGAAGTCGAACATTTCCCTGTGGGGGTCCCCGAAAATGAGCGAAGAGAATTTTTGGGGTTAAAGGAAATGCGATTGAATTTTCAATTCAATCGGGATCTCGTTCAAGTCCGAAGAACATAGACAGAATAAATTTGTTAACTTTATTCAGGGTGAGATCCCGCTTCGCGCTTTTTTCGTGGAGTTCCACGAAAAAAGTTCGACTCGCTGCGCTCGCTCAGGATGACAGTTAATTCAAATTATTTCAATCAGACAGAACAAATTTCAAAATCAGCAAGAACAAACATTTTTATAACCCTCGCGGAGGGAGTCAACAATCAATTCAACATCACATCGCGAAACAATTATGTATTCTATGTCTCGCGGTGGGGAGTTAGCAAGTATATTCAACATCACATCGCGTTGATGAAAAAACGTAATCTGAGTCGCGGCGATAAGATATCAAATCTGTCGCGCTTAATACGCGTAATTACACAATACGTGAATAATATGAAAAATAAAGTTTTTTCGGGGACAAGTGAACCACCCCACAAAACCTTGTTTTGCGGGGACCCCAAAGCCTCGAAAAAACACCGACGATGACCGCGACCTTAGACAAGAAGCATAGCGGCTTGCACAAGGTTGATGCGAATGTACGGTCATCTAAAAAATACCGAATAAGATCCACGGATTTTATTCAAGAGCGGAGCGAAAAATATGGAAGAATTGAAGAATGAAATGCAGACCCCGGAAGCGAATTACGGCGATAGCCAGATTCAGGTTCTTGAGGGACTTGAGGCGGTCAGAAAGCGTCCCGGTATGTATATCGGTACGACTTCTATCAAGGGTTTGCACCATCTTATAAGTGAAATTGTGGATAACTCTATCGACGAGGCTCTTGCAGGATACTGTAAGAGTATTAAGGTCGTGCTTCATTCTGACGGAAGCTGTGAGGTTATAGACGACGGACGAGGAGTTCCTTCGGGTATCCATCCGACGGTCGGAAAGCCTACTCTTGAGGTTATCTATACTATTCTTCACGCGGGCGGTAAGTTCGGCGGCGGCGGTTATAAGATAGCCGGCGGTCTTCACGGTGTCGGCGCGAGCGTTGTTAACGCGCTTTCCAAGCGAGTTGAGGTTCGTAACCACCGCGACGGAAAGGGTTATTATATCGCGTTTGAGAGAGGCCACGTTGTTGAGGAGTTCCGCGAAACGGGCGATACCGACGTTCACGGTCTTCACGTGCGCTTCTGGCCCGATGATACGATTTTTGAAACGGTCGAATTTGACTATGAGCTGGTTAAGACAAGATTGCGTGAGCAGTCCTTCCTTAATGCGGGCGTTGCGATAAGTATTGCCGATGAAAGACAGATCGACCCCGAAAGCGGCGAAATGATCCAAGAGGATTTCTGCTTCGAAGGCGGTATCCGTTCGTTTGTCGAATACCTGAACGCGAAAAAGGGCGCGGAAATGCTCCATAAGGACGTTATCTACGTTGCGGGCGAGAAGGACGGCTCTTATGCGGAAGTCGCTATGCAGTATAACGACACTTATAACGACGCGATACTTTCGTTTGCGAACAATATGCACACTATCGACGGCGGTACTCACGAAACCGGATTTAAGTCGGCGATAACCAAGGTGCTTAATGACTACGGCAAAAAGTATAATATACTTAAAAACGATGAAAAGCTGACGGGCGAGGACGTGCGCGAAGGCTTGACGGCGGTTATTTCGGTTAAGCTCGAGGACGCGCAGTTTGAAAGCCAGACGAAGGCTAAGCTCGGTAACAGCGAAATAAGAACGCTCGTTGAGGGTATCGTAAGCGATAAGCTCGCGATATATCTCGAAGAAAACCCCGACACAGCGAAGATAATTATTGAAAAATCGATTTCTGCGGCTCGCGCAAGAGAAGCAGCCAAAAAGGCGAGAGAATTGACCCGCCGTAAGGGATTGCTCGAATCGAGCTCACTGCCCAGCAAGCTCGCCGACTGTAACGAACGCAGAATGGAATATACCGAATTGTACCTCGTGGAAGGAGATTCGGCAGGCGGTACGGCAAAGGACGGCCGCGACAGCCGATTCCAAGCGATTCTCCCCCTCAGAGGTAAGATTCTTAACGTTGAAAAGAACCGTATCGACAGAATTTATTCGTCGGTACAGATAACCCCGATCATTCTTGCGCTCGGTACGAGCATCGGCAGCGAATTTGATATAACCAAGCTTCGCTACGGCAAGATAATACTTATGGCGGATGCCGACGTCGACGGCGCGCATATCAAGACGCTTCTTTTGACCTTCTTCTTCCGTCATATGCGTCCTCTTATCGAGGCGGGTCATATTTATGCGGCAACGCCTCCTCTTTATAAGGTTTTTCGCGGTAAACAGCAAAGATATGCCTTCTCCGACGAGGAAAGGGATATGTATATCGAAGAGCTTGGCGGAAACGCTACCGCTGAGCGTTATAAGGGTCTCGGTGAAATGGACGCCGAACAGCTTTGGGAGACGACCATGGACCCCGAAAGACGTATTTTGAAGCGAATCACGATTCAGGACGCACTCGAGGCGGACGCGCTCTTCTCGGTTCTTATGGGCGATAAGGTCGAGCCGCGACGTGAGTTTATTGAAGCTAACGCAAAATACGCTAATTTGGATACTTGATCGCACACGCATCTTTTGGTCAGACCGAAAAGCCGTATTTTTAATATCGCGTTGAAGATACAAATAGATTTGTTGCGTCTTCTCCGCGAACAAAATGATTTTAAGGAAGAAAATCCTGCGGATTTTCAAATATCGGCTTTTCTATGACGATTTTCCCCTCCGGAAATACCTTTGTATTCCCTGTCGGGTTAAATCGCCATTCTGTCTCAAAATCTGCGCGTGCTCGGCGATACAGATTTTCCATTCTGAAACATTCTGCTACGCCCTTGGGTTGACATTAATTGAAACAATGAAAAAACGCTTATAAGCCGTGTTTTTAAGCGAGAACAAAGTGACACCCTCGCGGTAAGAACATTACAAATCCGTTGATTCTGTCAACGCGGAAGGAAAAAAATATGGCACACGAATACGATTACAGTAATCACGAAGAACAAATAATACATAATACGGGCATAGAAGAAGAGATAAAGAGCTGTTACATCGACTATGCGATGAGCGTTATAGTCGGACGAGCTCTCCCCGACGTGCGTGACGGTATGAAGCCGGTACACCGCCGTATTCTTTATGCGATGTACGAGGACAGGCTCACCTATGACAAGCCTTTCCGTAAGTCGGCTACGACCGTCGGTAACGTGCTCGGTCGATACCATCCTCACGGCGACGCATCGGTTTATGATGCGATGGTACGTCTTGCCCAGCCCTTCTCGCTCAGATATATGCTTGTCGAGGGCCACGGTAACTTCGGTAACATCGACGGCGACCCCCCTGCGGCATACCGTTATACCGAAGCGAGAATGTCGAGAATCGCCGACGAGATGATGGAGGATATCGAAAAGGACGTAGTTGACTTTACGCCCAACTTCGATAACACCCGCAAAGAGCCTATCGTTCTTCCTTCGCGTTTCCCGAACCTTCTCGTTAACGGCAGCGTCGGTATCGCGGTCGGTATGGCGACGAATATTCCGACCCATAATATGCGCGAGGTCATCGAGGCGACCGAATATCTTATCGACAACCCCGATTGTACGATTCCCGATTTGATGAAATATATCAAGGGTCCCGATTTCCCGACCTACGGCACTATTTACGGTACCTCGGGTATTTACGAGGCTTATATGACCGGCCGCGGTAAGGTCAAGGTTCGCGCGAAGGCTCATTTTGAAGAAAAACACGGCAAAACGAGCATTATTATCACCGAGCTTCCTTACCAGGTAAACCGTTCGATGCTTCTTGAAAGCATGGTCGAGCTTGTTAAGACAAAGCGTGTTGAGGGTATTTCGGATATACGTAACGAATCCGGCAGAAGCGGTATGAGAATCGTTATCGATATCAAGAAGGACGCCAACGCTCAGATCGTACTTAATCTTCTTTATAAATACACCCAGCTTCAGGACACCTGCGCGGTAAATATGGTTGCGCTTGTGAACGGAGTTCCGAAGCTTTTGAATCTTAAAGAGGTTCTTAACCATTATCTTGTTCACCGTAAAGAGGTTGTAACAAGACGCGTTAAGTTCGACCTCGCAAAGGCTGAGCACGAAGCGCATATTTACGAGGGTTATAAGATCGCGATCGATAATATCGACGAGGTTATTTCGATAATCCGTGCGAGCGCAAGCATCTCCGATGCGAAGGTTAAATTGATGGAACGCTTCGGTCTTTCCGAGGCTCAAGCGCAGGCTATCGTTGATATGACTCTCGGTAAGCTTTCGGGCATGGAGCGTCAGAAGATCGAGGATAGATTGGAAGCGCTTTACGCTCTTATCAAGGAGCTTAAGGAAATTCTCGGAGACGAAACGAAGCTCGTTGCGATCATTAAGGAAGACCTTGAATATATCAAGAACAAATACGGCGACGAAAGAAGAACCGATATCGTCGAAGCGGAAAACGATATTCTTATCGAAGACCTTATCGAGCGCGAAACCTGCGTTATTACCGCTACACGTGCCGGTTACGTTAAACGTCTCCCGAGCGACACCTATCAGGCACAGCGCCGCGGCGGTAAGGGTATTACCGCGATGGGTACCCGCGAGGAGGATAACGTCGAAGACGTTATTATCGCTCACAGCCACGACTTCCTGCTTATGTTCTCGAACACAGGCAAGGTTTATATCAAGAAATGCTATGAGATACCCGAAAGTGCGCGTACCGCGAAGGGCACGAACCTCGTAAACCTCCTCTCGCTCGATAACGACGAGAAGATCACGGCTATCGTTCCCGTAACCGAGTTTACCGACGAGGAAAATCTCGTTCTTATTACAAAGCTCGGTGTTGTTAAGAGGATCGGACTTACCGCTTACCAGCGTAAGCGCAACAGCGGTCTTTACGCGATCAATCTCGACGAGGGCGATGCGCTTCTCTACGTGCTTCGTACCTCGGGCAACGATGATATTATCGTTGCGACAAACCGCGGTATTTCGATTCGATTCACCGAAAACGACGTACGCGAAATGGGAAGACAGGCGCGCGGTGTGCGTGCTGTTACGCTTGATGAGGGCGATTACGTTGTCGGCGCGGGCGTTATTCCCGAGGGCAGCGACGATAACGAGCTTTACGTGCTTACAATTACCGAAAAGGGATTCGGAAAACGCAGCGTAACGGCTGAATATAAACGTCAGCACCGCGGCGGCAGAGGTATTATCTGCCACGGCATTGCCGAAAAGACCGGCGAGCTTGCGGGCATACGTCTTGTTAAAGCGAGCGACGAAATTATGCTTATTACCGACGGCGGTGTTATAATCCGTACACGCGTCGGCGAGATCCCTGTTTACGGAAGAAGCGCGTCGGGTGTTATAGTTATGCGTCTCGAGGAAGGCTCGACGGTTATGCGCTTTGCGGCTGTCGACCCCGAAGCAGAGGCAGAGGACAGGGCTGAAGCCGAGTCCGAAACCGCAGAAAGCCCCGAAAATGAGGTTAATTCCGAAAATACCGTTGAAAACGAACCCACCGTTGGGGAGGAACAATAATGGCACTTAAAACGTTTATTTTAGAAAACAGCTCGACAAAAAAACAGCGTCAGGCGGATATCCAGAAAGCCGTTCGCGAGTTCTTGAAGAACCCGAAGGCGAAGGTCGTTTACGACGAAAAGGGAAGACCGTCGATCGAAAACGCCGAAAAGAATGTTTATATCTCGATCGCGCGCGCAAACACCGTTATGCTTGTCGTGCTTTACGAAAAGCCTATCGGTATCGACGGCGAATATCTCCCGAGAATACTTGCGCCCGAAAACAAGGTCGATTATATGATGCTTGCCGAACGTTTCTTCTCGGTTGACGAGTCGGAATATCTCCGCGACAGCGCTCACGGCACCGAAAAAGAGGTTTTCGCGAAGATTTGGGTACGCAAAGAGGCATACGTCAAGGCGGCGGGCAAGAATCTTGCCGAATTCCCGAATTTCTCGGTGGTTGACGGCTCGAGATTATTGCCGAAGGTCGGTAATATCTCGCTTAAGAAGTTCAGCATTAAGTTTGAGGGCTGCGAGGATTATCTCTTCGTAATCGCCGGCATCGATTGATCGCGCTGGGCAGAATAACACAGAACGCACAAAAAGGTTTATTAAAGACCTAAATGTGCGTTCTTTTTAATTTGATACTTCATCCTGTAAGGGTTTGTATTAAGAGGAATTATTGTATTTTTTGTGCTATGAAAAATCTGCATCACTCGCAGTAGATTACTACAGCTTCGGATGCAGATTTTCCATTCTGCGTCATTCT
The DNA here is from genome assembly GCA_045535385.1 of Eubacteriales bacterium. Lineage (GTDB taxonomy): Bacteria > Bacillota > Clostridia > Oscillospirales > CAG-382 > Coliplasma. Next base: position 456 of record JAZSLN010000003.1, on the reverse strand, counting down.
GCTACGCGCTCACTTCTATTTAATTGTTGCCGTGTTACCGTCTTCGGTGATGGTGTCATCCTGAGCGGAGGAAAATGGTCATAAAACCATTTTTCGAAGTCGAACATTTTCCTTAGAAAATGAGTTTTGGGTGAAACCCAAAACGGGATCTCGCAAGAGTTTGGAGAACGTACAAAAGGGCGACAATAACTGTTACCTTTTCCTTGATTGAGATCCCGCTTCGCGCTTTTTTCTTATAACCCCAAAAATTCGCCTGGCTCATTTTCGGAGATTCCGCGAAAAAAGTTCGACTACGCGGTGAAAACACCGCTCCGCTCAGGATGACACTTCTTTTTTACTTTCCCGCGGTATGGGTTTGTGTTAATCGAAACCTCTATCGCGTGGGTTAAACCCTCGAATTAATTGTTACATACAACATTCAAAACTGTAGGGACAGGCGTCCTCGACTGTCCGTTT
>JAZSLN010000071.1:0-4678 GCA_045535385.1 Eubacteriales bacterium | reverse complement strand
TAGGCGAGATATTGCAAAAGCGTGATATTATATTCGCCATCAAAACTGCCCGAAGGGCAATATCACTCGGCTTTAGCCGAATATCACTGCGAAGCAATATCACTCGCCGCAAGGCGAATATAACTGAAAAACCGACTTGTCGAAACAAGTCGGTTTTTCTGGCGCAGAGGGAGGGATTCGAACCCTCGTGTGGTTTCCCACAAACTGATTTCGAGTCAGCCCCGTTATGACCGCTTCGATACCTCTGCATAGTATATTAAATTTTAAGTTATATCCTTTTTAGTAGGCATCACCGAGGGGTCTACGCCCCGTTATGTCCGGTTTGTGGTGCCCGAAATTTTCTGTTCGCTGATCGCTCTCGAAATTTCGACCGCTGCACGAACTCGTCCTCGCTGTATCTGTCCCCGACAGCGCTCGGTCTCGTTCCCGCTTCGATACCTCTGCATATATAAAAACAAATTGTTTACAAAAACCGTTTTGCAAACCGCGATGTATATTGTACCACGGGAAAACGGTTTTTGCAACAGTTTTTTGAAAAAAGTTTTCTATTAATTAAGAAGCCATATTCCGAGATTAAGATATCCTGCAAATGCAACCCAAACGAGATAGGGAATAAGAAGATATCCCGCGAGCTTATCGATGTGCTCGAAACGGCGTTCGGTAAGAAATATTAATATCCAAAGCGCGACGAGCCAAACGAACGCGAAGAAATATTCGCCGAGATTAAAAAATATAAGCGTCCAGAAGAAATTAAAGGCGAGCTGGATTCCGTAAAGAACAAGCGCGCGGTTGCGATTTTCGTTCGTTGTAACGGCAACCCAGATTCGATAGCAGGCGATACCCATCAGGACGTACAGTATTGTCCAGGCGACAGGGAACAGCCAGGCGGGCGGTGATAAAAACGGTTTCTTTAGTGTTTCGAAGGTTTCCATCGAATCCGACGAAAGAAACGAAGCGAGCAATCCGACACCCAAAGGGATCGCAACCGAAACAATCAGCTTTTTCCAATCTATTTTCATAAAAAACACCTCCGTATTATTATACGGAGGCGTGATCGGTTTTATAACTTTTATATTAAACCGTATTTGGGTTTTCCTTAATAAACTATCGAATCGAGGTTCCATTCCGCTACGATATATATAACGTAGTCGGGAGCCTGGTAAGAAAGCACGGAGGAGTCCCAGGTATAATCCCACATCGCGCGGTAATAGGTGGTGTTGGCGCGTTCTGCGATAATATCGTATATCTGGGTGGAATAGGAATCACGCATAACGGTTATATCGGGGAGGCTTTCGCGGTGGGTTCTTATCGTGTTTTCCCAAGTAACCTGGTCGCTGTAGCAAAGCATGGTAGAGGAGCGATATCTCGGAGTAGCAAGAATATCCGCGGGTACGCTGAAATCGAAGGTGCGGTAATAAGCGTATTCCTTAACGGCGGATTGGGGCATATGGAGATAATAGGTCATATCGCCGCTTTCGTAATAATCGGGGTTCCAATTAAATTCGCTTTCGGATCTCGGCTTTGCATCGGGGAACTTTTTCGAGATATGGTCGAAAAGCGCGTCATACGCAACGAATGCGCCGTAGTCAGCCCAATGGCTGTCGAGCTTGTAGTAGAGGGGCATTTCGTCGTTTTTGTGCTTAGCGAAAAGCTCTTTAAGGTCTATAACGGTCGCACCGCCCTTTTCGAGCGCGTTCATCGTTTTGTCAAGTCTTGTCGCGCCGGATGCGGGCGTATATTCCTCGGGAACAAGCTCGGGATATACCGTCATAGCCGAGGGTACGACAAGATATATCATTTCGGCGTTGGAGTTATATGAGCGAAGCTGGTTTAATCTTGTTTTGGTTTTGGACGTAAGATTGGAATAGGTCGATTCGGGATAATCCTTGGTTCCCTCGAAATCGGGGAGCATCTTCTGGAAGAAGAATTGGAAATTCTTTCCGGTTACGACGGGCCACATATCCGACGACTGAGTTCTGGGTTTGGCGGTGTAGTTGAGTGTGGACAAAACTTCTCCGTCGCGGGATTGCGAAAGCTTAACGGCGGCGGACATACCGGTACATTTCAATCTGAGCGAAAACCAACCCTTATAGGATTCGGATGTGATAGTTTCGCCGTTGCATTCCGCTTTTACGGTCGCACCGTCTTCACAACGTCCTACCATTGCGAAATAAGGCTTTTCGGAATAGGTACAGTAAAGAACCTCTATCGTGCCTTCGGGAAGGGGCTTATCGGGATCGGTCGGCTTTGTGTTGTTGCCGTTGTTGTCGCTGTCATTGTCATTATTGTTATTGTTATTGTTATCGTTGTCGTTGTCGTTGTCGTTTTTGTTGTTATCGTTTTTATCGTTGTTATTAACGCTGTCTTTGTCGTTATTGTTTTTGTCGTTGTTTTTGTCTTTGTTGTTATCCGAAACCGAAGCTTCGCCCGACACGGGATCGCTGTTTTGGGAAGAAGAGCTTTGGTTATCGGTACAGGAAGCGAGGAAAAGGGTAGTTGCGAGCATTAATAAAGCGATTGCGATTAAAAATCTTTTCATAATAACCTCCGTATTTTATCTTATTTTTCTAAAATCGTTCGTTGTGATAAGGTTTTCGGTGTTGTATACTATCAAAACCGCATCGGCACCGTATTCCTCGGCAGCCGAAGAGATATCGACGTTTAATTTAAGGTCAAGAGCGATTATGTTATACTCTCTTGCGAGAAAGGGAATAAGGCAATTTGCGAAAGAATCCTTAGCGATGAGCAGGGTTTCGCGGTCCTCGCCTTTTTTCGTGATTTCGGTGAGATTATGGGTTCCGTCGATAAACACCGAATATTTATCGCTCGTGTCGAGATGAGACCTTTCGTAGAATCCCGAAAGCGTTTCGCCGTCGGCTGTAACCTCGTAGTCGTTATCGTCGGGCAGATGCCAAATCTCCAAAACGTCTTTTTTATAGAAGGGGAAATTGGCTCTTGCCGCAGTGGTTCCCGAAAAGCCCTCGATTTTTTCGATCTCAAACTCGGATATCGGGATGATATTATCTTCTTTTCCCAATTGCTTCATTATATCGCAATAGGTGTAATACGCGCCAAGCGTTGTCCAATGGTGGTCGGTGCGGTAATAAACGTATTCGCCGTTTTCGTAACGCTCGCGCAGAGGCGAAAGCGTTTCCACATAACCGCTTTTTTCGGGCATAGCCCTGCTCGCGATATCGAATACCGTATCGCCGTCGGGGCGGTCATAAACGAATGCCGAATCGGCTATATCTACCGTACGGGGCGGAATGACGGTTACCAGCGGGACGTCGAGCGATTCGGACAGCTTGTTTATGCCTTGGAAACGTTGCTCTATAACCGATGCATCTATGCGGTCGGTATCTTCGCGGATCTCGATTTTACTTATATAAAAATCAAAATCCTTGACGGCAAGCTGGTCGTTATCATAAAGAACGCCGTTGTTTTCGCCCTTGAAAAGCATAAGCTCGGCGGCGCTTTTGACTTTTACAAATCCGTCGCGGAGAGGGAATTGATCGGAGAAATAAAGGTTTATCTTTTCTGCAAACTCACCCGAGAAAAAGGAATCTCCGTCAAGCTTGGGCAGCTGCTCAAGCGAACGGTTTTCCTGCTCGGAAAATGCTCTGTCGGGCATAATTATGAAAGCGGCCGAAAGTACGGCGATGATAGCGCAGAAAAGTATAACTGTGATAAGCTCGGAATGTTTTTTCATAACCGCACCTCCTTAAAAGATATAGTAGAGGAAGGGCGAAAAGCTGTTGTCGACCATATACGCGATACATACGACAAACAGGATCGCCGAACCGATAGGCATAATTGCCGAAGCGGAAGGAAAGCGGGTTTTGAGCTTTTCGAAAAGCATTTTCGGGATCGGAGTGCATCCCAATGCGCAAATAACAATAAACGGGATCAAGGACAACAGGCTGTATCCGATCGACGAATTGATAAACGCGGCATCGATTCCGACCATATGCTTGAGCGACAGCCAAATTTCCGAAAGGTCGGTATGGAAGAATATCGTCCAACCGAATCCGATTATTATAAGCGAATAAATATGGGCAACAGGCGCAACCTTGGCCAAAAGCTTTCCGAGGAACGCCTTTTCTATGACAAGGAATATCCAGAAATAAACGCCCCAGATTATATAATTCCAGCCTGCACCGTGCCAAAATCCGGTCAAGAACCATACTACGGCAAGATTGAAAAATCCGCGAACCTTGCCGACACGGTTTCCCCCGAGAGGTATGTATATATATTCCCTGAACCAAGTGGAAAGGGTTATATGCCATCTTCTCCAAAAATCGGTTATGCTCTTTGCTATGTAGGGATAGTTAAAGTTTTCAACGAATTCAAACCCGAACATTCTTCCGAGTCCGATAGCCATATCCGAATATCCCGAAAAGTCGAAATAAATATGGAACGTGTAGAAAATCATTATCGCCCAGGAGCCGATCGCGGTCGGAGCAAAGCTTTCCGCCGTTTCGAGCGCTTCTGCCGCTGCTGCCGCCGCGTCGCCGAGAATGAGTTTTTTTGAAAGACCTATAACAAAACGGCGAACACCGCTTGCAAACTTCGAAACCGTTTCCTTTCTCGATTCGAGCTGATCGCAAACGTCTTTATAACGAACTATCGGGCCCGCAATAAGCTGCCGAAACAGCGAAACGTAGGGTCCGAACGGAAC
>JAZSLN010000078.1:0-22719 GCA_045535385.1 Eubacteriales bacterium | reverse complement strand
ACTGAGGGATTATCTGCGCAATAGCAATGGTTTGACGGACCGTCATAGTCGAGTTTACTTGTACTGACATATCTCCCGATCTGGCAGATATGTATTCTGCAGTAACATCATCGGTACAACCGAGCATTAATTGGATATCACAGTTACCGATAATCTCTGCCCAAAGGTTTTTGGGATATCGGTTTTGCAACTGGCCAAGGCTCTGCACGGCTAACATCACTCGGATATCTCTGGATCTGACGACCGAGAGCGAACGTGCAAAATCCGATCCGTCTTCAGCGCCTCCTATGCGACCAATATTATTAAACTCATCTAGTACCAAATTTACAGGCACATCACATCGCCCATTCGGACGACTGTCGGCATAACGAGTCAGTTTGATAAACATAAACGAGAAGAATAGCGATGACAGAAATGCCATAGTCGCATCTTGGTCGCTTAATACAATGTAATAAATACATTTCCTTTTGGCAGGTGCAGTAAGGTCGATGTCGGAACGGCTTGTAATTCTTTGCACCGCAGTGTTTTGCAATACCTGAAGGCGTGTACCCAAACCCAGTATGATACCTGACTTGACCGTATCACTGGACTGAGCAAACAAATTAAACGGAGCGCGTGCGGGATGGTCCATTGGAAGCTTTTCAAACATTGCTGTAAGCTGACGTTCACTATTCTGAGTGAGCAACTGGTAAACCGCGGTGAGATGCTTCATATCGGAGCTTCGTGTTCTGTCCTGGTCTACCAGTAAGATGAGCGCTTTCAGCAGGTTACCTTCTCCATTATCCCAAAAGTGATCACCCTTACCAGAACTGGTGTTGCCGATAATGACATTGGTCAATACCTGTGCCATTAATGTATCGCCGTTTAAGTCTGACATACAGTTCCAGGAATCACTGTGTTCAGGTGTGACAAGATTATAAATCTTAACGTCATAACCTGCTTTGCGGAACATCTTTGAGGTATCCGCATACATTTCGCCCTTGCTGTCGGTCACAATCGCCGACTCGCCGCGCTTTAGTGTTTGGAACAGGGAGTTGCGTATAACGGCGCGTGATTTCATCGTGCCCGATGCACCAAAGATGGCAATATGCCGGTTGAGTCGGGTATCCTTTGGCATGCAGACGGCTTTACCCTTATACTCACCTAAGATTGTGCCTTCGGCATTGGAAACCGTAGATATTTCTAAGATATCTCTCATTTCTTTTTCGTTCATCCATGAGGCGGTACCATATATACCGGATTTGCTTTTTGTAAAACCCCTGGGATCATGTTGTTTTCCGTCAAACCTATCGTGTAGCTTGACATAAGCGATTATCACGCCTGTCACAAACAGAATAAATAGCATGCCCTTGATTCCATTTCCTGTAAATGCAAGCGGGTAGCATACCAGTGGGTTCCAGCTCACCGGCTTCATCATAGACTGACCTGTGATACCTCCATCAGACATCCAAATAGAGTAATTGGTCAATATTTGCGAAATCATTCCGCCGAGATACAAAATCCCTGCACATACCAGTATGATAGCAATGATAATCGTTACCGCTCGTTTCTTATTGTTCAAGTAGATTCCTCCTTTTCGAGTTGAGTTCTGCTTCTATCGCACCCACGTCGATAGTCTTAATTGTGACAAGCCCGCCAAAATATTCTCGGATAAAGTGCATTTGGTAAGGATAGCAAAGAACTTCATATTTACCATTTTGATTTATAATTGCCTCCTTAAAGCGAACAAGTCGTGCCAAGTCGCCGTCCAGATGCGAAAACACATAAGTACCGTTAATCAGAGCATCGTATTCAAAAAGTCCACGGTTGTAAGTTCGAACTTCAGGCTCAAATATCAGATCAAGTAGCTTTTCTTTCCAGTCCGATATAGAGAGGATACTGAGCTGTCGAATGCCGAATTCATTCATGGGAATAAAATGAATATTTCTGTATATGATATCGAATCGAAATTCAGGGCGTTTGGACTTGTCCGATTCTATAAGCGTGTTGAGGGCTACGCTCTCAGACTCGCCGAATAGAATTGCGGAAGGCAACGCATCAAAGCCGGCGTTCAAGCGACCAATGTCGGTGACACTATGTATTGTTTTGAATTCACCTTTACCATTCCACTTCATAACCGAATCTCTTGTGTTGTAAACAACGTAAGATTTGTTTCCGGCATAAACTGTGCCTACCATACGTGTAAACATCGTTTTGTTCATTTCTATATCACCGATTCGCTTAAGGTCTTTGGCGAGATAGAAACAGGGACTATCGGGAATCAGTTTGGTTATTTGTTGGTTTTGAAGCCTTGGTAGGAGATATGGTCGGCATTCAATACCTGCTCGCATACACATTGCTACTGATTCTGCAACACGGTGATTTCTGTCACGATGAGATTCGTTACCGGGAAAGCGATGATTCCAGAATGCATCCAGGTAATAACGATTGGCATCGGGATGAATACAGTTCAGCATGAAAAGCGCACTCTTGTATAGACGGACCGTCTTCTGATTTGCTTTTCCGGTAACAGTAAGCAGTCGTGTTGTCAGTTCTGTTTCAGTCTGGGGTAATCGATAAGTTTGGACAGTAGTCAGCTTATGGACCAGCGCCTTATAAACGCGGTCATTACCGAGCAAATGAAGTGAGCGAACAGGATATTCACCAACGAAAGATAGAAGTGTGATGAGCTGCCGGACTTGACTGCCCGGTCGGATGTATAGCGTTTTAAACTCACCTCGCTTTGAAAGAAATTACGACAACATGACTGCTCTCTTTGTCGGATTTTTCGGACACGAATGCTTAAAAAACACTGATATACAGCCGTTTTTCGCCGTATAATATCTTGTGTATTTTATTGATGTCAAAAACATCGTGTTTTTACATAAGATTTTTCTAACAAATTCGCACGTCAAATAGGTCAACCCCTTTATCCGGCAAGCTTTTTTCTTCTAACAGCCATGAGGGAAAATCGTGTTTGGGAACGATATAGACTTCCGTTCGGTTTTCACACCCTGCGGCGCTACAATAGTAGTGAGCGCATACCGCAGGGCTGTCATCGGGAAGCACGTACATTGCTATGATATCTGTGACCATATTGGTTTCTATATTGTCATGATCTCGCATTGCACGTTCAGGTCTGTTTCGGTCATATACGTGGCGGTAAGCAATGACACAATCCTTGAATCGGATCGGCGGTTTGCCCTCGAAAAAACTTCGCATTGCAAGATAAAGGCAGGAGCGAATGTAGTCTGCCGAGCCCGAAGCCTTCTTGGGAAGCAATGCGGGGATTCTAACCGAAAACCATCCTTCTGCTGTGAAACCGATTTTAACAGGGATGTTGCGCAAAACGATTTCATCAACCTTAGTCAGCGCATTTGTGGCTCCGGTGTAGGCGGGTAATACTCGTGTAAGAAGAACCGTTTCTTCGGAGAGTTCCTCCAGCTTTAATGCGCGATTATAGCTTTCGGTAAGATTATCATTGTTGTAAAACCATCGGATTGCTTCTATCTGCTCTTTCATGCGTTGTAGCTTTGTTTCTACCTTGCCAAGTGTTTTTATATATGTGGTCTCACTCTTCATTCGCAACCGCCTCCTCGGTGTAGAACACAACCTCCGGTTCCTCTTCGCCGTGAAAATCCACCGTCGCAAACAAACACGGTACGTTAGGCAAACGGGTGTTGCTTACCATTGAAATATGCGGAACAACAATGATATATTTTAGATCATCTTGAGGTTGCAGAAGTTTTAACAGATTTTGCTCACCTTCGTAAAGCACTACAATCTCATACCCTGTGTTTTCTTTCAAGAAAAACAACTGAGACGGATATACCGCAGGGTAATGCGCCATTGCATCTATATGATCAATAAATTTGAGCAACACCCAAACAGCAAGTATTAATCGTTGATCTGGCTGACACATAGAATCCAATCCGATATAATAGCCACCCGAAACATCAGCAATCCTCATCTGCTTTTTCAGATTTCTTAGGATCTTTTCTGATGTTTGAGGTGGCTTTTTCAGCATCCTTATGATTTGGGTTCGTGGTAACGCACCGTATTGAGATAGCCATTTGACTACGTTTTGTTCGTCTTCCAAAAGCATTATTGGCAGCTCCTTTTTGTGAGTATATTCATGTAAATCCTTGTTTTTTAGAGAATACTTATAGGTGATTGAAAATTATGTTTTTAATGATAAGGCAATCAATAAAATCTATGTTTCCATCCGTATTAACATCCGCTTGCACCAGCTCTGTTTCTATTGGGGAGTACGTGCCGAAATATATACTCTTGATTAAAATATAATCGAATGTATCTATTGTGCCATCTTTATTAATATCGCCTTTTCTGTAATAATCGATTTGTTGCTGATCCCAATGTATTTTAGCATTATTATCTTCATACCATGAGGGATCCCAAGTTTTTGGCATTGTGACTGCCTCACAGTATATGTCTGTTAATGATGTGCATCCCGAAAACACACGTGAACCCATATAGGCAATTTCGCTGGGGATTTTTATGGATTTGAGTTTATCGCAATCGCTAAACGCCCAAGATTTAATAGATGTGACGCTTCCATCCAGAGGTATAGAACTGGTATTACATCCCATAATAAGTGTTTTTGACTGTGTTTCTATTATGCAATTGTTAGCAGAATGGTAAGTTTCGTTATCGGGAGCAACCTCGATTTTCTTTAGCGAAGAGCATCCTGCGAATACCATTCGTTCTATTGTTGAAACAGAGAAAGGTATAAAAACAGCAGTAAGGCTTTCACACCAACCAAAAGCTCTTTCTCCTATAAACGTAACTGTGTGTGGCAAATCTATTTTATTTAAGTTAGAGCAAAGCATAAAGGCACAATAGCCGATGTATGTTACTTTGTTCGGGATTTCTATTCGTTCAATTTTTTCACATTCGAAAAAAGCAGATGGCTGGATTGACGTTATTGAATTAGGCAAATCTACGCTTGTTAGAATAGTGAAATCACAAAAAGCATATTTGCCAACAGTTTCAATACCGTCTTTAATTATAATTGTTTTTATAGAATCGGAATATTTGCTCCACGGTGCTGCTGTTGTATGCGTGTAATTCTTCATAGGTCCCGTTCCTGAGATAGTTAAGACGCCGTTGGAATAATTCCAAAAAGCGTTGGTCCCGCATGAACCATTTTCGCTTGCATAAACAGAACACGGAATCATTACTACAAGTATTGCGAGAATAGAAAAAATTGATATGAGTTTTTTCATTTTTAAGTCTCCTTTGATTTATGTTGTGTTGTGTTTTCACGCTGGCGTGCTTTTACAATAGCTTCCAATTCCGCACGGTCAGTAGTGATCATTTCCTGCTCCTCTTTGGAGGCTTTTATCGTAACGGATACTTTACTGTTATTGGAACAGATAAGTGCCTCACCACGTTCAAAGCGAGTAATAGAGCACAATTCAGTTCTGGTCAGCTTCAAGGTATCTTTTACAAACTCCGCTTCGTCAGGCTCAAGGTTAAGAATGATCTTATTTTTGGAGTTGTTGATAATTGCACGTCCATATCTGCCGTCTTCCAAACCGAAGAAATCTGAAAGATCCTGTGTTGCTGAAATGGCCGCACCGCCAAATCCTCTTATGACTTTGAATATTTCCAAACAGAATTCGGCTGCCAGTCGATTGGAACCGGCACCGATCAACTGCCAGATTTCGTCTATCATAATGGCTTTCTTTTTGGTACGGTCGCTTTTCACGTTGTCCCACACATAGTCAAGCGCAATCATCATACCGACGGGAAGAAGTTTTCCTTTTAATTCTGACAAATCAAGCACTGTGTACTTATTTGACAGATCCACATTAGTAGGTCGATTGAAAGACTGTGCTGAACCGGTGACAAAACGGCTGACGATAATTGCAATGCGTTTAGTCAGTTCATTTTTGCAAAGTTCCTCATGAAGATCTCCGAGAATTGGCATATCTTTCATTCGTGGGGGATTTGCTTCACGGTCTGTATAGACCGAATCGTTATCGTGCGAGATTCCGTATTTTCCATAGGTGCGAATCAATGCTTCGTCTAGCATTTGCTCCTCTTCATTGCTCATATCTGGAATCAACAGCGAAAAGAAAATCATTAGCTGTTGTATTTTTTTTGCCAGCATCGAATCCATTTCTCTGTAATCCAACTCGTCGATTAGTTCCATCTCCGGAGTGATGGTGTGTCGAATCTCCATAATATTGATGCAGTGAGGAGATCCGGGAGCGATCTTTATAAACTGCCCCCCGATGCGGTTACAAGCACGCCTGAATTCGTGCCCCTTGATAGGCGCAATGATGTAGCATTGAATACCTCGCATTCTCATACGCAAGGCGAGCAACTGCATCGTAAAGGTCTTTCCGGCACCGCTGGTTCCGAGCAAGTTTAAGTTAGCGTTCTTGTTTTTCTTAGTATCAAACAAATCTACAATACAAAGTGAATTGTTGTGTCGGTTTATACCGAGTAGCACACCGTTGTCATCTGACATTTCAAAGGATGTGAATATATACGTTGAAGCTGCACCGCTGGTCAGCACGTTTCGTTTCGCCTTCTTTTCCAGTCTTGGAGACATTTGCAAAAATGGCATTACCGTTTTTAACGCTTCTTCCTGTTGAAAAGTGCAATCGCTTACATAAATATCCATCGATTTCAGCATATCTGTCATCTGTTGTTTCCGCCATACTAATTCTTCGTAAGTCTTTGCAGACACGGTTATGAAGATTGACATATAGAACAGATCTTCGTTGTAGTTTGAAATACCTTGCTTGATATAGTAACCTGCTTGAATGGAGTTTGCGAGTTCTTCGTAATCTGTGGAGGTATCTTGCATTCCTCGTATCTTGGTTCGGTTCAAGCGTATGCGTTGTGCTACCTTATCGACAGTTTTACCACGGTTTTCTCTCTTCAAAAAAATGTCAATGTCGATACCTTCACCTGCGTTGATCAGCGCTGACATCCAACCTGCGCGCACTTTATTCGGATAACCGTTTCCTTTGATAAAAAGGAAGGAATAATACAAACCGTCCATGATAACGTAGTTATGATGTGTCAGATCAATTCCTCTGGGGGCAATAAAGTGAGATATACGAATATTGGGAATCGGATCAATGCCGATGATCTTATTTTTGGATGCCATAGTATCCAATACCACACGGTCTACACGTGATGTAAAGGGTTCATCTATACAAGAACGGCGGTTAAAGAACATATACAGTATTTCTGCAGTTGCTTCATCGGGGTCTTTCGGCTGAAGAATATTGTTACCGCATTGTACAAAATACGCTCTCGCATTTAGCTCGGCGGTCATCAACATACTGTATATTTGATTGTAATCATCGGTTTCGTTACGTCTGAGCTCTTCATACTGGAATATTAAAAAGAAGCGCCTTGTAAGCGCCTCTCTGCTTCCTACATCCTTAATGAGTCGGATATATCCTTCACCGATGTTTTTACACTGCTCACTTGCATCGGAATTGAGTTCTTCTTTGAAAAGAGCTATGTGCTTGTCCGAATCGGCCTTTCGGGTAATAACCTTGAACTGCAATTGAATGGGAGATATCTTCAGCCAACTTGCAAACGTACAAATGATACTGTATTGTTCATCATCGGAACGAAGCATAAAGTTGATCGGCTCGATCTCGAGTATTTTAATAAATCTGCCGTCGGTGGTTTCGATAATCCCGTGTTCAAGACTTTTTATGGGGATAAAATCCTGAACAAAGTTCAGTTTTTCAAACTTTTTTCTTCGTTTTTCTTCGTTTCCTTTTTTTGAGCTGTCTTTGGTCATATTTGTATCCCACCCTTCGTAAATGTAGTTTTCGTCTGTTTATAAAAAAGTGAATAATGTGTCCGACATATTGAAGAAGCGAATCGCCGTTGATGCCAATTGCTGACAGTATCCCGAGTGGAATCAGAGTTACCGCCATTACAACAATTCGCAGTGTACTAGGCATAGGAATCATCCATTCTGGATATCCCACTAAAATCAGCAACATTACTGTCTCTATTGCGTTTCTCGGTTCAAGTAATCCTCCAAGTATTTTTCCGGAATCTGTATAGTTGGCAGGTATTGCAAAAATATTTTCGTATTCGTTATCCATAATTGTGCTCCTATACTTAGAGAGTAATATAATTGTCATCTTTTGGATCACCGAAGTCTACACCCTTGACTCTTCGAAGTTGTAAGGTGGATTCGTAGTTCGGAGTATTTAGTACAACACCTTGACCACTAGTGGAATGTACCCACATTCGTTCACCGTTTTCTCCATAACCTGCAAACATAAGCACGTGGCTCCATCCACTTCCGTCTTCTTTTGCCAAGAATCCCAGATCACCCGGCAACAGTTCATCCGAAGAGATGGAATATGTATCATCCCATTGTCCGTATGAACCTGACGAAATGGTTTTTCTAATAGCAGTTTTGTAAGTCCAATTGGTAAATCCAGAACAATCAAGCCCATAGGGACGAAGTGTTCCGGTGGTGATTGATCCTGCTGAGGTAACTAACTTTGGAGTATTCCATTGATCGTTCCAACCTGCGTCGGATTTACCTCCCCAAAAATACGGAACTCTGCCTACAAGTGAAAGACCAGTTTCTACGATACTTTTTCTTGTGTCACTGCAGTTTTGCATTTTTAAGAATGCAATCATTTCAGTATCTGTGAGAGGAACGTTATCGACATTTCCGGATGCACCGTAAATGGTTCGCTTCATGGCCGCGGCGCGAGAATCGATTATCTCACCGTAGGTTGCACTAGTCCCATTATAGTTGGCGTTGAGGTCGATTCCAAATGCTTGAGCGATAACGGAATTATCAAAAGGATGAATGGTGCATTCTAAGTAACTGATGATTTCTGTAGAAGGTACAATCGATTGTATACCGATCGGTTGATAGTAAGAAGCAGGAGCTGTTCCTGTGATCACACCGCCTACATACACCGGATGCATCGTATTGACCAATGAGTATGCGGTAATTTCAGTAGCTTCGCTTGTTGATACTTCTTGATCTTGCACATAATAAGTCCGTTCTGCAGTTTCGTATCGGTATTGGGGAACACCATTGATTGCTCCGGTTTTTACTACGTTTGTCACAATAGTTTGTGTAATGGGCTTGTATGTATAATATGTAACTGGCTTTATGATCTCTATTTGTTTGACAATAGAGGTGATGGGAAACATATTTGCGGTAACAGTCATCAACTTTGATTCCATATCGCTTTGGTCAATGCTTAACTGTTCCACTGACGTAGAATATGCTGCCATAATGTACGTCACATCATAGCCCGCCGCTAATTTGGCATTGTCTATTAAGGAATTCATAGACAGATTTAAATCATATCCGCCGACTTTGATAAGTGAGTCAACACCGAGAAGCGATGTGTTATACCCAATTCCTATAATGCCGGTAATTGAATCTGTCACGGTTTCATAGATGGATATGATGGGCACTGTCGGCTTGTTTCCGTCCAACCCTAAAGCTTTATTGATTACAATGCCGGGCAACTCCAAAACCAAGACAATGATCATAACTAATGAAAGGCAGATACATATCAATATCTTGAATAACGTGTGGCGCATTGCCCACGCAGCGGAAATGATTGCACCCCAAGGACCCCCTGATGCCGTGCCTGCGGCGATTTCTGCAACAGCCTTGCCACCTTCAACACTTGCTTTAACTGTTGCAGCAGCGGCGTTTGCAGCAGCTTCAGTGCCTTTTTTTGCGGCTTGCTTTGCGGTTTCTTTTCCAATATTCTTTGCTGCCTTCGCTGCCTGCGTTGCGGCCTGTGTATAGTTATCTGAGCCGTCGCCCATCTGTTGTTTTTGTGGTTCTGCCATTATTTCACCTCATTTATTGCAAATTAAAATCTATATAATTGCAAAACAGCCGAATCGGTTTCTAACAGTTCGGCTGTTTGCTGTTTAACGTTTTCTTTTAGGTGGCTTAATGTCCGTATTCTTACGTGTTTTAGGTTCGCTATAACGTGAAGGAGTTGTTTTATATCGCACTGTTTCAGTCGATACAGTGCGAACATTTTCGCCGTCATATACGGGTTTACCATTTTCATATACAGGCTTACGTTCGACTGCTGCTTCGCCGTGTACAGCGTACCATTGATTACCATTGATATCCTCGTATACCTGATAATCTCCGCGAGGAGGTGCAAATTGCGCAGTATCATAAAACATCGTACCACTACCGTTTTCGTGGCGAACTTCAAAGTGCCCTTCCATACGTTGCGAACCGTCCACGCTTGTGATTTGTTGTTCGTACCCCGGCATGAAGTTTTGGAACTGTGCTTGATTGTATGCTTCTGCGGTCTCGCCAACTTCGAAATGAGGCGTTTCTGCATGGCTTTGCATTGCGTACCATTCAACACCGTTTGCGGCAAGAATAGTTGAATGAGGAGCATCAGGTTCTTCGTAATATGCACTGTTATACCACATGGTATTATTCCCATCGTAGTTTGCTTCAATTGCGCCATCGCTGACAGTTCGTAGCGTCGTTCCTTCGGAGATATCGGGGAAAGTAGCTGATATCTGTGCGGATTCGCTGAGATTACCGTTAAACTTAGGCGTATCATAAAATGCACCTGCGTCGGAACCGGTTGCCATTTGATACCACTGACTTCCGTCGGAAGCGTTGATAACGGCGTGGGGTGCATCCGGCTTGTCGTACTGCGATGCTGCATACATTTCAACAGCGGTTGCTTTTCCACCTGCACCAATCACTTTTGTAGATATCTGTCCTCCGGTGATTTGTGTATCGTTTAGTTGCATACCTCCAACGTTGGGAATATAGTTAGCAAGACTTCGATTCGCAATGTCTCCACCAATAGATCCTGAAATATTAGGTGTTCGAGAAGCAACAGACGAAATAGATTCTCCGGTTAGGGTTGCGCCGTTTCTGGCGGCCATGCCGCCAAAAGCACGTCCTACGAAGCCCAAGGTACCTCCGGCACCCATCCTTGTTCCACCGTTTACTACTGCGTCTCGAACGTAGCTGTTGCCTTTGAACATACTCGCAAAACCGTTTGTCGCTCCTGTTGCGCTGCTTGCGGCATTTCCTCCTCGGAATACATTACCTGCGCTTCTTGCACCACTGGCAACGCCCGTGATAACGCGTGCTGCCATCAACAACTCCATACCCATACCAGAGCCGGTTTGGGCAACATTTAGTCCTATTGCAGCAAGATAGCTATCAAACTTCTGTGCAGTTTTGAGGAAAGCGATTGCGCAGAATAGCCATAAGAACACATTGCCATATCCATTTGTTAAAGCACCTCCTGAACCTGTAAATTGACCGACTGATGACGAAAAGCCTCGCAAAAACCATACGTTCAAAACGAGTAGCAAAAGCTGTGAGCCAATCATTCGACACCAAGACTGAAATACGGGCTTAGTAGCTTTAGAGGCACCCATTGAAAAGGCAAGAGGTGAAGTGTAGCAAAGTACGCCTACAACGATATACCTTTCTACTGTTTCAAGCAAAAGTTTGAAATAGTTCCACCCCAATGCGATTTCGAGAATGAGTAACAGCAGTAATCCGACAACAGATACCACAGAGACTATAGTTACCAATCCGCTTGTTAGTGCTTGTTCTATACCTGCAAATGTGAAATCTGATGCAGTCATCTGTAGCTCCATTAGTGCAGTATATGGAGCTGTTGCTATATCCAACACGATTGTGAATATTGGTTTGGCATATCCGATCAACAAAGCAAATAACGCACTGCGTGCGATAAGTGTCCACGGATTTTCTGCTTCTGTGATAGGACCGCCGAGAATACGAAATAATTGCCAGACGGTTATTAGGAACAGAATGGCCCACGCAGTATATTGCATAACGGTAAACGCTTTTGTTACAAACGGAAAATACTCTTCCATTGCCGTCATATCGGTTCCTAAAGCTTCAAGGAATAACCCTGAAACAGCATCCATTAGTTCCGAAACGATACTGCTTATCCAATTGATGATTCCTTCGAATACCCAGTCAAGCATTTAAAATCACCTCCAATCCTGCTTGACGGAACAATTAAAGTACTGTTACACCACCGCCACCTGTGCCGGTATTCGTGTTACCGGGGCTGTAGTTACCGCCCGCAACAAGTGGTTGCAAATAAGCTACGATAAATCCGAGAGAATTCAATATAATCCAAGTGACCACGATTCTCTTTAGCCAACTCGTTGCTTCGTCAACCGCTCGTTGGTTACGCGACATCATTCTCACCAAAAGAGCCACAGCTGCCATGGTAACTGCCACGATGGTACTGATCGCTACGAGTTCACCGTAAATATCCTGCATCATAGTAGAAAAACGATCCCAGATATTATCTGCCGCCATTACTGGATTAAATGACACGATAATTGCCGATAAAACACCTATAAGCGACCAGTATGCGGTAATGGCATTCTTACCACACAGTTTGAGCTTTCTGCGCATACTTCGTACCTCCTTTCTGAAGTGTTTTGGCAATAAAAAATACCGCCTCTTAAAGCATTTGCTCAAGAAACGGCATTACCTTCGCCCGATCCCACTTTGGGACAGTACAATAATAGCATTTTTTCTTTTCCTTGTCATCGGCTTTTGTTCGCCAATTTTTCGCCTTTTTATCGGCATATTATTCGAGTCCTTCCAATAGAGTCAGCATTTCAAGCCAAATATCTACATCGGTTGCGGGAGCAGACCACAAACGAATTGAAAGAATGGTGATTGCCTGCTGACGAAGTCGGTAATAGTTCCTTGACGACATATTTAGCCTGAACAGTAATTCCTGATGGCTCAACTTTTCGGGAGCTATGTAGGTGGTGTATATGAGGTTATACAGTCTTTCTCCGTTTTCAGGCTTCTTTTTCAAAACGGTGAGTGCCTCATTGACACGGTCTATCAGCAAGCGAGATTTTTGAATTCCTTCGATTCTGCTCTGGATCTTTTTGTTTCCAAGCGTGACTGCGGTATCAATATTGTCGATAAGCTTATCGATGTCTTCAAATGGCTCATCCAATTCTGCAGCTACAGTTTCTGGAAAGCATTCTAGCATCCACATGATCGTGCGGTAATGCTGAAGAAGCATTAGAGTATTGTGATAGCTGTTTTTGGCCTTTGCCTGCTTTGCTATACGCTTTTTTTCGTCGTTGATTTGTTGATCGGCTAATATTCCTCGCTTTGTCAGAAGCGTGATAAAGGCGTCTGACTGCGCTTGAATGCGTTTTTCTTGCTGTTCATACAGCGAATTATCCTGTTTGCTCATATATGAATTTCTCCTTTGCAAATTTTGTGATATCCGTAGGACAGCACGGTCCTCGGATTTTATTCGTTTCCTGTAGGTTAATAGGGGAATAACTGTTACCTCTGCAGTCATATTCATAATTCTTACAATTCCAACACAGAGAAATATACGCGCGTATTATACGGTCAAAAAGTGCAACGCGATTTTCAGTCTCTTCATATGGAAGCAGTGCCACAACATACCGGCTGTACAATTCAACCAATCTGTTGAGGTGCTGATGATCATTGCCTCTTTTATAAGTATTTGCGCCCAATGTGCGTATTTTGCCTAAAATATACAGAACCATTTTCTGCTCGGGTAAGGAAACCTCGGTATCTGTAAGATACCTTTTATTGAAAATGAGACAGCCAAATGAACTTGGAAGACGGTGTAGAGCAAAGATATCCCCATGCTTTTTGAAAAATCTCCATACCTTTGTCTTTTCCCAGTTCCATCGCTGACCCAATTTTTCCAAAGTTAATATAATACCACCGTTACCATACTGAACGGTCGGGGCTAAAAAGGAAAACGCATTGCTTGGATCTTCAAATACCGTGTGGCACCATAAATCAAGCCATGCGTCAGCTTCATCAAATATGTAGTTTTTATCTATCAGCCTTTGAGTTATGTTGCGTGGAAGGCAGAAGAATCCGTAGTTATTTGTAGCGTAAACGGCTTTCTGCATACACTCTTCACTGGAGCATTCGATAACCCAATCTGTAATTTTGTACGTAAGTTTTTTTGTTTTTTCGTCCAGCGCATATTCTAAGTATCCAAGCTCGGATAGCATTTTGAGTGTTTCTAAGGCTTGTGAGCGGCTTCTGACGCCGAGAATACTCTTTATCCCGACGATACCACCAGACCACATGCCGGGTATTACAGAATTGATATGACCGCAATAGGAGTCTTGTCCCTTGCGAAACGCTGCACGAGATGCAAGTTTTGCCCAAGCGTTCATTATTCCTTTACCGATAGGTAATTCATCTCTGCGCAATTTTACCCAATTGTATTTCATTAAACACTTCATTTGGGACCCTCCTTTATTTTTATATTAAAACTGGGCGATCTTGATAAATTAGTCGCCCAGCAAGTCACACTTATTAAATTCTAACAATAAGTCCTATCAGTTGATTTGTTTGGACTCCAACAAGAAACCAACCTTCTCCCATTTCAATGCGTGTATTAACCCATTCGCCGTCGATTAGAACATCCAAACATTCGCCACGGCGAAGACCGCCATAATAATCCATGAGTCCAAAACGAATATCCATTCGACCGGTTTCTTCATCAGCAACTATTGTGCCTTGTCGCATAACGAGATGCTTTTCAGCATTATCGCGATCTTGTAGTTCTAAATTCTGTTTGTGGATTTTTCTAAGATACTCATCAAAGATGGTTCGACGAATCAATACTTTCTTTCCAATTTTATATACCGCGCCTGCTTCACGTGCCATGCGAGTAAACATTTTCAATCCGAGCCCGTAGTAATCGGCTCCTTGATATAACGTAATGAAATCATGTTTTTGCATTTCAATATCTTCATCATCGAGCATATCCGAAAACATCCATAGGTTTCCACTCATACTAATCCTCCTCGGGTTTTAAGGTGCTCGGCTCGTGGAACTTCTCTAAATATTCCTCAAAGATATCACGATTGATTAGAACAGTTCCGTCCATGCGATAAATTGCACCAGCTTCGCTAGCGAGTTCTAGTATTTTCTTGTGCTGAAGGCTATAAATAATCTCTGCATCCTTATAACGCAAAAACTGTCTGCGAATTCTTTTTGCACTCTCTTTAACATCATTGCGCTTTTTTAGGTCATAATACTCTTTGGTTTTTTCGCTGATCATAGGTTTATTTCCTTTCGAATTTGATTTATGTCATGACAAAAGCTTACCAAACGAAAAAGAGAACACTTCTTGAATATCATTCAAAAAGTGTTCTCTGTACAGTAAGTGCTGCACTGTGTTATTTGCTGTCAACAGTTCATTTTGCGTCGTAATTCTTCATATTCATATGAAAAATCGTTGTCAACTTGTTGTCAACTTGAATTCGAAATTCCCAAATGTGTTGAAAAACAAGGGTTTATTTATCAATAGACTTCATTGTGGGGAAGAGTAAAACGTCGCGGATCGCCTGAGAATCGGTAAGAAGCATACACATTCTGTCGATACCGTAACCGATACCGCCTGTGGGAGGCATACCGATTTCGAGCGCATTGAGGAAGTCCTCGTCGGTGTGGTTTGCTTCTTCGTCGCCGGCAGCGAACTGTTCTTCCTGAGCGGCGAAGCGAGCGCGCTGGTCGATCGGGTCGTTAAGCTCGGAATATGCGTTAGCCATCTCCCAACCGTTCATAAAGAACTCGAAACGTTCGACGTAGTCGGGGTTTTCGGGCTTGCGCTTGGTAAGGGGAGAGATTTCAACGGGGTGGTCCATAACGAAGGTGGGCTGAATAAGATGCTCTTCAACAAATTCCTCGAAGAAGAGGTTTAGGATATCGCCCTTCTTGTGGCGGGTTTCAAATTCAACTCCCTTTTCCTTCGCAATAGCGCGAGCCTCTTCAAGGGTGTTGATTTCGTTGAAGTCTACGCCGGAATATTTCTTAACGGCATCAACCATAGTGATACGTTCGAAAGGCTTTCCGAGATCCATTTCGACACCGTTGTATACGATAGTCGTGGTACCGAGTACTTCTTGAGCAACGTGGCGGTACATATTTTCGGTAAGATCCATCATTCCGTGATAATCGGTGTACGCCTGATAAAGCTCCATAAGCGTAAATTCGGGGTTATGACGGGTGTCGAGACCCTCGTTACGGAAAACTCTTCCGATCTCGTAAACGCGTTCGAGGCCGCCGACAATAAGTCGCTTGAGGTAAAGCTCGAGCGAAATACGAAGCTTCAGATCCTCGTTAAGTGCGTTGAAGTGAGTTTCGAAAGGTCTTGCCGCCGCGCCGCCCGCGTTGGAAACCAACATAGGAGTTTCGACCTCGAGGAAGCCCTGCGAGTCGAGGAAACGGCGAATGGAAGAAATGATCTTCGAACGCTTGATCATAGTGTCCTTGACTTCGGGATTCATAATAAGGTCGACGTATCTCTGGCGGTATCTGAGGTCGGTGTTGGTGAGACCGTGATACTTTTCGGGAAGGATCTGAAGGCTCTTGGAGAGAAGGGTGATTTCGGTCGCGTGGATCGAGATTTCACCGGTCTTTGTAGTAAATACGGTACCTTTAATGCCGACAAGGTCGCCTATATCGAATTTCTTAAAGCCTTGGTATTCCTCGACACCGACGCTGTCGCGTGCAACATAGCACTGAATCGAGCCGGGAAGGTCCTGTACGTTGCAGAAGGAAGCCTTGCCCATAACACGCTTTGACATAAGACGTCCCGCAATAGATACCTCTTTGCCTTCGAGCTCCGCGTAATTGTTCTTAACGTCGGTGCTGTGATGGGTAACGTCGTATTTTGTAATAACAAACGGGTCCTTGCCCTCTGCCTGAAGATCGGCTAACTTCTGGCGGCGAACCGCTAAAAGGTCGCCGAGGTTAACTTCTTCCGCAGGAGCATTGTTCTTTATCTGTTCGCTCATTTTATTTTACCTTTTTATAATTAGTGATAGGGAAGAGATGTACTTATTTCGAAATATCGGTGATGGTGTATTTCACGATACCCATAGGAGTTTCAACGTTGATGCTGTCGCCCTTGCGCTGACCGAGAAGAGCCTTGCCGAGGGGGCTGTCGTCGCTGATAAGACCCATTATGGGGTCAGCTTCGGTAGTGGAAACGATCTTGTATTCAGCGTCGCTGTCGTCGTCGATATTGTGAACGCTTACTTTGTTGCCGACGCTGACTTTGTCGGTGCCGAGATCGGCATCATCGAGAACGATTGCATTTTCGAGGGTAGCCTCGAGCTTGGCGATCTTGCCTTCGATTTCCGCCTGCTCGTTTTTAGCTTCATCGTATTCGCTGTTTTCCGAAAGGTCGCCGTAAGCTCTTGCCTTCTGGATAGCGAGCGCAACCTCTTTACGCTTTACTGTTTTAAGATGTTCAAGCTCCTGCTGAAGCTTTTTAAGTCCTTCGTTAGAAACGATTATCTGTTTTGCCATTGGTTTATCTCCCTTTTTTATCTGTGATAATATTTTACTTATTGATAATGTCTTATTTTGCCGAATCAAGTATCTCTAATGCTTTTTGGAAATGAACGTCCTTGTCGAGCGGCATTTGGAGCAGCTTTCCTTCCCATTCTGCGGGGTATTCTATTTCATAATCGGGTTTAATGCCGATTCCGTCGTAGCTGACGTTGCTTGGCGGATTGTAAAACGCTGTGGATATTTTGATCGCCGAGCCGTCGGGAAGCATTTTTGTCGTCTGCATCGTGCCCTTGCCGAAGGTGGTTTTTCCGATTATTTTTGCGAGCTTGTAGTCGCGTAATGCGGCGGTGAAAAGCTCGGCTGCCGACGCGGTATTACCGTCGCAGAGCACAACAAACTCGCCCTTAATGCATTCCTTGTCGGAATTGTAGGTTTGAGTCTTTTTGTTCTTGTCAACGATGTTGATTATCGGACCCTCGGGGAGAAGAATATCGAGTACGTCGCAGATTTCCTCGAGATATCCGCCCGCGTTGTTTCGTACGTCAAAAACGAATTTTTGGCATCCGTCCGCCTGTGCACGTTTTATAACGTCCTCGAATTGTTCCGAAACCGTTTCGTCCGCAAAGGAAAGGATACGAATATACGCTACGTTTTCAGCCGTTTTCCGGTAAATAACGTTCTCACTCTTTACAGCCGCGCGAACGCATTTGACCTCGATTCGTTCGCCGCCGCGGAGAATGGTAAGTGCAACCTCGGTTCCGCTTTCGCCCGCAACCGAGTCGACGAGCTCGTAATAATTATCTTCCGCAGCCTCGATTCCTTCGACGTTAACTATAATGTCGCCTTTTTTTATACCCGCTTTTTCGGCAGGTGAATCGGGCATAACGCCGAAGATGTAAATACCGTTCGTGTCGGGGTCGTTTGTTGCGTGTACGCCGATGCCGACGAAGCCGCCGTCCCCCGAATCGAGCATAGCTCGGTATTCTTCAACGGTAAGATACTGCGAATGTTCATCCGCTAACGAATTAACAAGGGTCTTGCACAAGCTTTCCCATAATTCGTTTTTATCGTATTCGTGAATATAGTTGCCCTCGATGATGTCGACCATCTGAGCGATTTTTGTGTATTTGTCTCCGTCTTCGCCTGCCATTGAAATGAATGAGGCGTAGTCGGAGAATCCCGCCGCTTCGTTGCGAACCTCGTTGATCTCGGATTTGTGGATCACGGACAGAATCGAGCCCGTGGCAACCGAAGTTATGGTAACGGTTATCAGTATCGCAATAATTAAAGCGAAAGGGGTTATTTTTTTATTGAACATTAAAACACTTCTTCAGAGTTAACTTTTTTTGGTGTAATATCCGTCGGGAAGATATTTGTTCGGGTTAACGTAGTTTCTGCCGTTGGTGGTGTATGTATTCGTGTCGATAACACCGAAATGCAAATGGTAACCCGTCGAACGTCCTGTTGTTCCGACGTATGCGATAACCTGTCCTGCTTTAACGCTGTCTCCTACCTTGACGTGATAGGTGGGTCTGGACGAATTGCCGTTATCGCAGTGAGCATAAAGCGAGGAAATACCGTTGCCGTGATAAATGATTACACAGTTGCCGTAGCCGTTGTTCTTGTCGGAAGCCTGAGTAACAACACCGTCTTTAACGGCGAGAATGGGGGTTCCTCTCGAGCAAGCGATGTCGATACCTCTGTGGAATTCGGTGGTGGGCTTGCCGAAGGGGTCGTTACGCCATCCGTATTGGCTGGTAACGGTATAACGGTGTCCGGACTGTATAGGCCAAAGGAAGGCAGCGTTGGAGCTTAAGATCTCCTTGCGTTCCTTTTCGAGCGCCGCGATCTTGTTCTTTACCTCTGCGATCTTGGTGTACTTTGCGTTGTACTGAGTCGAAAGCTCACCCGCGTTGAGATTAAGGTCGGACGCGATAGTTTCAAATTCTTCGATCTTCTGCTCGAGCTGATTTTCCTGGATTTTCAAGCGTTTCATGTTTTCGTCGTACTGCGCTTGGATCTCAAGAAGCTCCTCGTTTCTCGTTTCAAGAACCTTCAACGAGGCATCAATGTCCTTCAAAAGACGGTCTGCCGCTGTCATAATGTCGTTGAAATTGTCGCGTTTTGTGAGATAATCGGACAATCCCTCCGACGAGAACAAAAGCTCAAAGCTGTTTGTGTTGCTGTTCTCATATATGAACTGCATAAGGTTTTTATACATCGCTGCGCGGTAGTCGTAATCCTCCTGGACCAGAGCGATCTCGTTGGTAACCTCGGCGCGCTTTATATCGTTGGCGGCAACAATAGCCTCTTGAGCCATTATGTCCGCTTCAAGCACGTCTATCTGAGCTTGGTATTGCGTGATGATCGCGCTTGTTTCACCGGATTTGTCTTCGAGGTCGGCGATATCCGCGGCAATTGCCGCGAGCTCTTTCTGAAGATCGGACAAAATCGATTTGTATTCGTTTAATTCGCTTTCTACTTCGAATAAGGTTCTTGCTTCAGCAACCTCATAAGAGGTATTTACCGAGGTTACACCGAAAAGCATAACCGCGCAAAGCATGAACGTCAAAGTCCTTTTAAGAAAACGCTTCATTAATATAATCAAACTCCTTTAGGCGCTTAAGTACTTCTTAAGCGAGATGCTGGAAGAAATGATACCTGCAAACAATCCGATGGCAAGGAATGCGATCGCGATAACAGGTGCGTAGGTAACAAAATCCGCGGAAATAAATTCCTGAGCTCCGCTACCGGTAGCGGAGGTGATAATGCTTCTGAGAACGTAAGAATAAAGGTAATATTCAAGACCGAAAGCAACGACCGCGGAGAAAACACCGATTATGATACCCTCTACGATAAAGGGCATACGGATGAAGCTCTTGGTCGCACCGCACAAACGCATAAAAGTAATTTCGTTTCTGCGCGCGAAAACACCGAGCTTGATCGTGTTCATAATAACGAAAAGCGAAATAAGAAGGAAAATCGCCATAAGCCAGATGCCCGCAATGTAAAGCGTGTTTTTGATGCTCATAACGTTGCTGTAAAGATCGGCGTGGTCCTTGATATCCTCGGTTTCGATCGAATATATTTCTTTTCCGTCGATGTCTTTAATGGTGATTTCGTCGATTGCGCTTCTTACCTTAACGACCTCGTCAAAATCCGAAAGATTAACGAAGGTGATTCTGAAGCTTGCGCGGAGAGGGTTGTCCTGAATAGAGCTTGTGATGCCCGCGTGGGTTCCCTCGTCATGTCCTTGGTCGTGCTCGATGATGGAATCGATCCATTCGGGATTGTCATACATCTCTTTCATTATTTCGAGATGCTCGTCCGACGAAACGAACTTGAAGTTTTCGTGCTTCGGAACCAATTCGCCGTCTTTGAGGTCGCTCTTTTTCCAATCGATTATCGGAGATTTGTCGCATATTTCGGCAAGCTCCTCGCCAATGGCGATGATTTCATCCTCGCCGCAGCTCTTGTCGATCATAATTTCGATGACGTTGAGGTTATCGATCGCCTTGAAATTAAGGTCGATGGTGTCGATCACAAGGTAAAAGGTTCCGACAAGTATCATACAGGCGATAAGTACAAGCACCGATGCCGTCGACATTACGCTGTTACGGAATACGCCCTTAAAGCCCTGACCGATGTTATAAAAGAATGTACTCGGCTTCATGCAAAATCGCCTCCGATCTTATCAGATACGATCTGTCCGCCTTCGATTCGGATAACTCGCTTTTTGTATTGCTGGATTATGTTGAGGTCGTGGGTAACGACAATTACTGTCTTGCCGAGCTTGTTGATCTTCATAAGAAGCTCCATAATGCCCTCGGTCATCTCGACGTCAACGTTGCCCGTGGGCTCGTCCGCGATAACCGTGTCGGGGTTGTTTACAAGCGCTCTTGCAAAGGCAACTCTCTGCTGTTCACCGCCCGATAACTCGTTGGGGAAGGAGTTGCTCTTGTGCCCGAGACCTACAACGTCCAAAAAGAACGGAACGCGCTTTTTTATAAGCGAGGGCTTGGCGCCGACAACGCGCATGGCAAAAGCGACGTTTTCGTAAACCGTCATCTTTTCGAACAGCTTGAAGTCCTGGAATACAACGCCCATGGTACGGCGCAAGGCGGGAATCTTCCAGGAGCGTATCTTCTCAAGATGGAAACCGTTAACTTCGAGCTTTCCCGAAGAAATGCGTTCTTCGCAGATGAGAAGCTTGGTGAGCGTGGTCTTACCCGCGCCCGAATGACCGACAACGAAAACGAATTCGCCGTCGTCGATCTGCAACGAAACGTCGTTCAATGCGACGGTGCCGTTGCGGTATTCCATTGATACATTTTCAAAATTAATCATACTGTAACCCTTAATTAATAAATGGAAGGCTTACTTATAACGTATTTCTTAACCATCAAAGCTACCTTGAAGGTGATAGCGTGGTCGAATTCACGAAGATCGAGACCGGTGAGCTTCTTGATTTTTTCGAGACGGTAAACGAGCGTGTTTCTGTGTACGAAAAGCTTTCTCGAGGTCTCGGAAACGTTAAGGTTGTTATCAAAGAATGCGTGAATGGTCTGGAGAGTTTCTCTGTCGAGGCTTTCAAGCGAGCCGCGCTTGAAAACTTCCTGGAGGAACTTTTCGCAAAGCGTGGTGGGGAGCTGATAAATAAGTCTGCCTATGCCGAGGCTTTCGTAGTTGATAACGTTCTTTTCGGTGTCGAATACCTTGCCGACCTCAAGCGCTATCTGAGCATCCTTGTACGAGCGTGCAAGCTCCTTGACGTTGCTTACGATAGAGCCGATACCGATATGAACCTTAAGATAGAATTCGGACTGAACGGTGTCGACGATGCTCTTTGCGATAGGCTCGAGAACCTTCGTGTCGGTCGCCGATTTGACCTCTTTAACGAGAACAATGTCAGATTCTCCGACGTTGATGACGTAATCGTGTGCCTTGTCGGGGAACATATTCTGGATAACGTCGTAAGGAACGATTTCACCGGAATTACCGAAGCGGATGAGCAATACCGCGCGGTTAACTTCGCTGTCGAATCTGAGTTCTTTGGATTTGATGTAGATATCTCCGGGGAGAATGTTGTCAAGAATGATGTTCTTGATGAAATTGGTCTTATCGTACTTCTCGTCATAAAGGGTCTTTATGTTGGAGAAGGATACCGAAAGAAGCGCGGAGATGCTTCTTGCAGTGTCATCGTCGCCCTCAACGAATACGATGTACTCGATTCTTGCGTGAGAGCCGATAGGACGGTAGGTGTAGCCGCTGATCGTGATGGTCTCGTAGCTGTAAGAAAGCTCGTCGAGAATGTCCTGATGTACGGTACCGATTTTAGCGAGTTGACTGCAGGCGATAACAACGCCCTTGTC
>JAZSLN010000048.1:0-20022 GCA_045535385.1 Eubacteriales bacterium | reverse complement strand
GTCGGGGGTTCGAGTCCCTCAAGGCACGCCATATGGTGGCTGTAGCTCAGCTGGTTAGAGTACCAGGTTGTGGCCCTGGGGGTCGCCGGTTCGAACCCGGTCAGCCACCCCAGAAAAAATCCTCGTCTTTAACGAGGATTTTTTCAATGATATCCGTTCCTTGCGGAACCGGTGATATATCTTCAATATGATGTCGCACTATCGTGCGATGATATATACCTTCGGTATATAAAGGAACGGATATTATTTCATATTTTCGCATAGCGAAAAATATATCATACTCGTTTAACGAGTATATCATATCGCATACGCGATATATCATTATAACTTCACTTCGACGACAGCCCATAACTATCACTCCAAGGATTTCAAACAAATGACTATCAACGAAATATGCGACGAATTAAGACGTGAGCTTTACAATAACGGATACGAATACGGATTTTATCTAAACGGCAAGAAGTATAAACCCGATTTCACAAAAGGCTTCGATGAAGAATACGGTCGTTTATCAAAAAGCATTTACCGTATCCAAAATCCCGAAGACACAATCGGGCAAAAAATCGCAACCTGCATTGATTCCGTTTTGGTTATGGGAACTATTCTCGACAGTCTGTCCGTCTCGTACAAAATATGGTTGCCGCATAGCGCGAAAGACAATTATTCGCACACTATACTTACCTTTGAAGCAGAAAGCAAAATAGTCTATCTCGAACTTACACCGCAATCTAATAAACCTTGGTACGGAAAAGAAATAGTTTATAATAACGAGCAAGAGCTTATTGAAGCTTTTTCAAAGAATAATCAAAAAATAACCGACGTTACAAATAAAATACATATCGGTAATTTTCCCGATTCTTTATTTGACTAATCCCAAATCAAAACCCCTCCGAAAAATCGGAGGGGTTTATTTCATTCCTGCAAAATTTATTCACTTTTATATTCTATTATGTCGCTGATTTTACAATCAAGAGCTTCGCAAATCCTATCCAACACGTAACTGTCATAACGTTTTACGCGATTTTTATAATAATTATCGATTATTTGATACTGTATACCCGTGCGTTTCGCCAACTCATAACGGCTAACGCCGACTACCATCATATATTGTTCCAAAACAATCTTTACCAACACTATCACCCCGTATATATTCTAATAAGTATATACCCTCTTGACAATTCCTCTGATTGCGTATATACTTATATAAAGATGTATTTTGCGAGGAGATGTTAGATATGTACAAAAACCCCTTTCGCTTCTTTTTAGAAAAAACCACTTCCGGTCCGAAAAAGGAACGCTTGAATTATGCAAGAACGGAATTCAACATCACGATTATGATAGCGTATGCCGTTTGCGTTCTGTGTATCATCTGCTTTACTATTTATATGTTGTCCGATGACGCTTTCTCGTTTACTCCATATATTGCAGGCTTATGTATTATTTTTATAATATCATCGATACATACATGTGTTTCTATATTATTTGATATTGCCGAAGCCGTATTACAAACATCAGAAAACTCATCAAAAATCTTGGAGTTAGCGGGGTCAAACGTATTTGATCACCGAAATATATCGAACGCTGCTACCAATTCAGAAGTCCAAACGCAAACCGATCCCAACACAATAAAATCCGTTCCGAACACACCCAACTCTCATAACAATACGGTTACACCTACTTTTCAAGAACGCACAACAACATCCGAAAGTTCTCGTGACTTTCTCTTCAGCGGACATAATTCATTTAATCAAAAATAACACCCGAATAATAAATAAAACCCGAAGATTACTAAATCCTCGGGTTTTATATGTTTAATTATAATACAGCAAATCTAACCTACTGCGAGTGGTTCTGTTTTTGTTATAGCGTATGCGTTCTGCGCCTTTTTAGCAGTCTGAATTAATTATAATACAGCAAATCGCCATACGTCGGGAACGGCCAGAAGGAGCGTTCGGTCAACACTTCAGCTTCATCGGCGGAGCGGCGAAGCTCAGCCATAACAGGAAGAAGCTCATCACGGCAATAAACTCCGCATTTTTCGCTGTTGAGGTTACGCTGTGCATATTCGGTATTGGCGCGCAAACGTTTAAGCGAAGCGGTCATTTCGTCGGAAAGCTCGATCAAGCGTTTAAGCGTTTCGGAAATATGAGCAGGAACGGGCATACCTGCAGATTTGACGGAATTAACGGTATCGGCAAGCTTTAATATATACGAGCCAACCGCAGGAAGGATATCCTTACCCGCCATATCGCACATAGTAAGAGCCTCAATAGTAATTATTTTACAATAGGATTCAAGAAGAATATCGTGGCGCGAGCGAAGCTCTTTTTCGGTATAGACCTTATGGCGAGTGAAGAGCGCGATATTCTTTTCGCTCGTGAAGTGAGGAAGCGCATCGGCAGTTGTGGGAAGATTCAAAAGTCCGCGATGCTTTGCCTCAAGCTTCCATTCATTGGAATAGCCGTCGCCGTTAAAAATAATACGCTTATGGTTCTTAATTGTGCGGCGGATCAACGCATTAAGAGCCGCGCCGAAATCCTCAGCAGCCTCAAGCTCGTCGGCAAATTGCATCAACACGTCCGCAACAGCGGTATTTATGACCACATTAGGCTCGGCAACCGACATAGCGGAGCCGGGCATACGGAACTCGAATTTATTACCCGTAAAAGCAAAGGGACTTGTACGGTTGCGGTCGGTAGTGTCCTTCGGGAAGGTCGGGAGAACGTGAACCCCGATTTCCATCTGAGCTTTTTCCGAGCCGTAATAGGGTTTGCCCTCGTCGATAGCCTCAAGAATCGCAGTCAACTCGTCGCCGAGGAACATCGAAACGATAGCGGGAGGCGCTTCGTGCGCACCCAAACGGTGGTCGTTACCGGGAGTAGCGACCGAGATACGAAGAAGGTCTTGATGCTCGTCAACAGCCTTAATCACCGCACAAAGGAAAAGAAGGAACTGAGCGTTCTCGTGGGGGTGCTTTCCGGGCTCAAGAAGGTTTACACCCTTATCGGTGGAAAGAGACCAGTTGTCGTGCTTACCGCTGCCGGTAATGCCTTCGAAGGGTTTTTCCTGAAGTATGCAGACCATACCGTGTCTTTCGGCAACCTTCTTCATAGTTTCCATCGTAAGCTGGTTATGATCGGTTGCCGTATTAGCCGAGCTGAACACGGGCGCGAGCTCGTGCTGGCAGGGCGCCGCTTCGTTATGCTTAGTTTTGGAAAGAACACCGAATTTCCAGAGCTCTTCGTCGAGTTCTTTCATAAACGCAGAAATACGGGGCTTGATCGCACCGAAATAGTGATCCTCGAGCTCCTGTCCCTTGGGAGGCTTCGCGCCGAAAAGGGTTCTTCCGCAAACAACAAGGTCTTCACGTTTGTTGAACAGCTCTTTATCTATAAGGAAATATTCCTGCTCGGGACCGACGTTAGGCTCAACGTGGCGTGCTTCGGTGCCGAAAAGGCGAAGTATTCTCAACGCCTGCTCGTTTATAGCCTCCATCGAACGGAGAAGAGGGGTCTTTTTATCAAGAGCCTCACCGCCATACGAACAGAAAACGCTGGGGATACAAAGCGATCCGTCTTTTATAAACGCAAAAGAGGTCGGATCCCAGGCTGTATAGCCGCGCGCCTCAAAGGTCGCACGCAATCCGCCCGAGGGGAAACTCGACGCGTCAGGCTCGCCCTTAATAAGCTCCTTGCCCGAAAATTCCATAATAACGTTCCCGTTCTTCTCACGGGTAACGAAGCTATCGTGTTTTTCGGCAGTAATACCCGTCATCGGTTGGAACCAATGGGTATAATGGGTCGCGCCGTGCTCGACAGCCCAATTTTTCATGGCTTCGGCAACAACGTTCGCAACAGTTATATCAAGATCCTCACCGCGCTGTATCGTATGCTTCAAGGACTTATAAACGTCCTCGGGCAAACGTTCCTTCATTACTTCGCGGTTAAAAACCAAAGAACCGAATATTTCGGGTATATTCTTCATACCTTATCCTCCGACGGAGAAAAAAATTAAATCATTGTAATTATAATTGATATTCCGCATATTGTCAACAAAAAAGGACATAGTTTTTGCTATGTCCTTTTATAGATATTGTTATTTCCCGCAAATCTCCTCGTGACGGAATTCCGCAACCTCGTCAGCGAATCTTCTTATCGAATACTCGTTATAGGGATGAACTCCGACACTGAAGGTATCCTTCATCGCGCTCGCAAGATCCTCAGGAATTCCCTTTTCGCCGAGAAGCGCACCCATAAACGAGCCGACAGTCGCGCCGTTACAGTCGGTATCTGCACCGCACTCAACGGCAAAAGCAACCGCGTTTCTGAAATCGTCCTTATAGCGGAAAATCGCCGCAAGACAAATGACTGCGTTATTCAGGGTATGAACCCAATTGTATTTGTTTACAATTCCCAAAACCTTTTCCATAAGCTCTTCGCGCGTCGAGCAGGCTTCGGCAAGCTTTTTAGCATTAAGAGCCTCCTCGTAAAAACGGCTCTTCTTAGGAACAACCGATAAAGCTATCCTAAAGCATTCATCAACATTCTTTTCGGTGAATGCCGCGGCAATAAAGGTTGCAAAAAACATTTCGCCGTATATGCCGTTTTTTACGTGAGTAAAATAAGCGTCGGTATGAGCCAAACGCGAAGCAAGCTTCGGCATACCTGCGGCAATATAGGCAAAGGCATCGGCACGTATCTGTGCACCGATATACTCACGGTAGGGGTTCAAGTAGGTGTTAACCTTTTCCTCACGCATTATAGCGACCGCGTTTTCGGGTTTGGACCAAGGAGTGCAAAGGTCAAGATTAATAAAATTAAGATAACCCTGGGTTTCCGCAGTGAACACATAACGGAAAGGAAGGTTTTGAGTCCAATGCGTCGCAACGTCCCAAGAATCTACGCCGCAACCGTATTTTTTCAAAAGGAGATAATTTATAACCGTAAAACGAACGTCGTCGTCCAACGGCATACCGCAGATCTTTTCGTCAGTAGCGAGCCCCTCGTTACGGTTATCCCCCGAAACAGTGGGTACAAAGGATCTTATGGGGTATTTGCCCGCATTTTTATACCACTCAACTATATCTGCGCTTTTCCATGCCTCGACAGGCTGACCGATAGCACATCCGATACATCTTCCGAGCCATGCTCCGCGGAAATAGATATTATCAACGTTGGTATAAACATCGTCGGGAAGCGAAGAAATATCGCTTTCCTTCTCAATCTCATCGAGTTCTGTCGGCTCTACGTAAGGATAATCCTCCCTCATCGGAAGCGCACACAGCTCGGCATACACCTCCATAAGCTTAGACTTATCGTTATTGCATTCCTCGATTTTTGTCTTCCAATAATCGGCATCAACACTCCTTCCTTCTTCGGAAAGCTGTTCGAGCTCGATTTTGAGCAATTCGTTAAGAGTTGTCGCGCCTGCCATAGTATACCTCCGAAATGTTGTTGAAAATATGTTAGCATACATTATTTCAAAATGCAAGAATAATCATCGGTTCAATCGAGAATAATAAAAGCGTAATAATTTTTTCGGAGGTAAAATATGTCCCCTAAAGAACTTCTTTATATCGAGGATGCGCTCGGACACACCAAACAGATCAAAACCGTATGCACCGACTTTTCCAACCAGATCGGCGACGTTGAGTTATCTAACTTCATCGCCGACATCGCGAAAAAACAGCAACAGACCTTCGACCGTTTTTACGGCTTGCTTAATTAAAGGAGGATTTTTCAATGCAGGATCAGGTTATAATGGATAACATTCTCACTTCGGTGAAAAACGCGTGCGATATATTTATGCACGGTGCAATCGAATCCCCTACCCCCAACGTCAATTCGACTTTCAAGCAGGCGCTTAACGACTGCCTTTGTATGCAAAACGAAATCTATTCCAAAATGGCTCAAAAAGGCTGGTATCCTTCCGCCCAAGCTTCTCAACAGCAGATTCAGCAAACCAAGCAGAAATATTCAAACTAAGATACCATCGTTTTTCTAACTGCACCACGGCTACAATCAAAGAAAGCAAGTAATCTAATTTGCTAACTTTATAAAACAATTTATCCCCTCCGAGCAATCGGTGGGGATTTTTGTTAAATAGTTGAATGGTTGGAAAATATTTGCTATAATAAGTATAATACTCGTCCTGCACCAAATTTGGTACAAGGTGGGATGTATAATATGCTTGTATCGCAAAAGCGATAACAAATATAAACGAGGTATGTATAAATGAAAGAAATTTGGGTTCTAACCGTAAAAACTTCGCTCCCCAACACTTGCGAAAATTCCAAAGATTTTACAACAACTTGCCAGGCTTTTGATAGTTTCGAAAAAGGACGTAACGCTTTACGCGAAACAATTAGGCATTATGCCTTTTCAAAAAACAGTATGTTTGATGGAAATGGTAACATTACCTACTTAAAACAATATGCAGACGATTTTGGCGACTATGTTTTCGAAGATGATTCTGAAGTACTGGATATCAACCGCCTCAATCATGTTGTTAATTCTTTGCGTGATGCTTTTTTGGGCAAAGAAGTTCATTTTGAAATGGAAAGCGAGTGCTGTGCCGATGGTATGATTGCTATTTACTCGAAACTCAACGAAGTTTCTTTGTGCGGTGAAGATGATGGTCCGTCCAACGGATATGACCCGGATATAAGAACAAATATTTTTTCTATGAGAGAAGAAAAGCATTATTATCTTTATATAGATGACTGCTTTGGTCAAGATGATTGCACTTCCGAACTTTACATTGATTTACAACAAGCAGTATTAAACTAATTCCCTCTTTTGCTGATAGCAGCACAGGCAGCAATTAAGGGTTATTATCAAAAAATCAAGGGAGACTGCTTTTTCACAAAGCGTCTCCCTTTACTATTTGTTTATCAGCTTACGTAATAAACGTCGCAAGCGTTAAGACGCTGGATCCATTCAGCGTTTTGAAGTCCGGTCGCCTCTTTATAGGCTTCGAGCATTTCGTCATTATTCTGACCGTAATTTATAAACACAAACGAGCCCTTGGAGAAATCCTTACCTTCGGTAATCTTTTTATAGTTTTCGACAGACATTTCGGTATCGCGTGCTATATAGGATTCGTCAAGCTTGGCGAACAGCAATATATCATCGAGGAAGCGTTTTTCGTCGGTGTTATAGAAATAAACCGTGGGAAGAGATTTATTTTCTTCTATTCTTTCGACGATAGCCTCTTTATCACTATACATAACCTCGGGCTCGACCTGTTTTTCGAAAGGCATAACGAGCACGGCAACACACAGGAAAATCATAACGATTATGCTGTTATTCTTGCTCATAACCTGACGCAAGCCCTTGAAGAGATAGAAGTACACGAGCACGAATATTATTCCGCATACGGGCGCAATATAGCGAAGCTCGATATACGGAGATGCAACCGCAACAACGAAGAAATAAAACGCAGTAGGAAGATAGAGAGTCTTCATTATTTCGCGGTTATCGTCATCGGATTCGTCGGGCTTGACCTTATCCTTATTATTGCGTTTATAAATATAAATAAGAGCGAAAATAATAGCCGCATAAACAAGAAGGTGGTTAAACGCGTATACGTTAAGAGTCCAGAGGTAATCGGCGACGTTGGAAAGGAAGGACGGGATATCCTTTAGCTTTTCGATAAATCCCTCTCCGCGGTATCCCGCAAACATATGCTGAATAGAATGAGGGAAGATCGCAAAGGAAAGTCCGCCCGCAACAACCATAGTAAGGGTATAAACGGCAACGCTCTTGTAAGAACTCTTGCGAACATATTTTGCAACGTAGATAAAATACAGTGCAACAAGGAAGAAGAGATAATAATAATGTGTCAGCGAACCGATAAGAGCGGAAAGCCCGATAAGAACGAGCCATTTCACCTTAGGCTTTTCATCCTCGCGCATTCTCAAATGGAGATAAACCGTAATAAGAATATTAAGCGCCGCAAGCGAATACATACGGATATAAAGAACATTCGTAAGCGCAGCCGTTGTAACCGACGACAAAAACGCAAGTGCGGCGGCAATTTCGTATCCTATCGGATAATCGCGCAAAGCCTTCTTCAATATAAGGTACATAAATACCGTTATAAGCGAATAAATAAGGATATTCAGTATAACGCCCGGCCAAATCGAAAAGTTATCGGTTGAAAATCCCATTGCAATTCTGAGAAGGAGATAGTAAAAGGGCGGATGCACGTCGTTTTTCTGGTTTTCATAAACCTGCTTATACTGTCCTGCCTCATCACTGTTTACGGCAAGATAATCCTCATAATAATCGCCGGAATGCCAAGTATCGTAAAAATCCTCGTTATCCTCTATCTCGACCTTATCGTAATTGGCAAGACCAAGCGAGTATGCCTCGTCCATATGGATGTATTCCTTGTTCATTCCGAAAAACACGTAAAGCCCCGTTTGGAAGCAAAGCAATACTGCAAGGACAATAAGCTCTATTTTTCTGCTTTTCATATTAACCTCCTTATATACCTATACCGTTGCAAAACTTCAGAGGAAGTCTGTCGGCATAAATGTGCGATGTATCCGAAACCGCCAAACAGATGGGCGCGGTTTCGCCGTTCGGATTGTTTTTGAATTCGATAATCGTCATCGAAGAATGGTTCATATCGAAGGTCGACCAGAATATTATCGGTGGAACACCCAAAAGATGAGACATCCAGGTCGTTCCGAAGCCCTGGTGGCAGAAGACCGCCACACGGTCATTATTGGGGCGTATTATTTTATATTTAAGTCCGTCGCGCTTATAACCGAGGTTTTCCATAAAGGCATCGGATTCGCGCATAATGCGTTCATATCCCTCTTTTGCCTTGGATTGACAAAAGGGTTCCGCTTCATACCATTTATCACCCATAGCAAGAATCTCGGGAGTCTTATAACGAGTTGTCTGTACGTGGAATACCCAGTTAAGGTTTCCGTTGAGATTCGGGTCATTAAAGGTAAATTCCTCCCAAGTATGACCCTCGCTAGTCCAATCGGCTATTTCGGGTTTTATACCTAAAACCTCGCAAGTAGGTTGAGCCGTCTGCTGAGCGCGAACGAGAGGGGATGTATATATTTTATCGAGACCGTTTACCGCAAGTCGGCGGGCAAGCGCCTCCGCCTGACGTTTTCCCTTTTCGGTAAGGCTGTCGGGGTTATAGCAAGGATCGCCGTGTCGGATAATATAAAGTAACATATTACAATCCTATCCTTCCTGTAAATTCATAGGGCAGTCTGTCGGCATAAAAATGAGATACTTCGGAGAAAGTGAGCACCTTCGGCGCAGTAAGTCCGTCGGAGTGATTATAAAACTCGATAACGGTAACACCCGAATGGTTAACATCAAACGTCGACCAGAAAAGCACGGGAGGTATACCCAAAAGATACGACATCCAGGTCGTTCCGAAGCCGTAATGGCAGAAAACCGCAACGCGGTCGTCATTAGGCTTGGTGATACGGTAATTTATCCCTTCGCGCTTATATCCGAATGATTCCATAAAAGCGTCGGATTCACGCGATATTCTCGCGTAGCCCTCCTTCGCGTTAGAAAGATTAAAGGGGAACGCCTCGTACCATTTATCACCGAGCGCAAGTATTTCGGGGAGCTTGTATCGGGTGGGATTTATACCGAAGGACCAGGTCCAGAGACCGTCTCGGTCGGGATCGTGAAATCCGAAATCCTTAGCGGCGAGGTCCTCGCTCGCCCAAGGCAAAATTTCAGGCTTCAATCCAAGCAATTCACAAGCAGGCTGAGCCGTCATAAGCGCGCGATTCATCGGTGAAGAATATATCTTATCAAGACCGTTTACCGAAAGACGTCTTCCGAGTGCTTCCGCCTGACGTTTGCCCTTTTCGGTAAGGCTGTCGGGGTTATAGATAGGTTCTGCGTGGCGTATGACGTACAAAAGCATATTATTCCCTCATTTACTTTCAACTATATAAAAATAAGATGATGTCGGAGAATTTATTATACGGAATTTCGCACAGCAATATTCACGTCTGTCAAGCTCTTCGAGCATACCGTTGATAAGCTCGCCCTCGATTTCACCCTCCTCGTGGCCGGGATAAACCGCGATAAGCAAAATCGCGTCTTTATCGAGTAATTCGATCGCCGTTTTCACCGCCGAAAGAGTCGTTTCCCTTTTAGTGGTAACGCTTTTATCGCCACCCGGAAGATAGCCGAGATTAAACATACCCGCTTTTATCTTACAATCGATATATTTCTTTGCGTTGTGGTGGGAATCGCAAATAAGAGTATAATTTTCGGGCGCGTTGTTTTCCTTTAACCGCTTTTCCGTGCTTATCAGCGCGCTTTTCTGGATATCAAAAGCGAAAACCCTTCCCTTCTCACCGACTGTTTGCGACAGAAAAAGAGTATCGTGTCCGTTTCCCATCGTAAAGTCAGCGACGGTATCGCCCTCTTTTATATGTTGTAGTATAAAGCTTTTTTCGGTCTTAAGGATGTCTAACATAGTTGATTACCTAATATTCAAAACAAGGGAGGTCGTAAAACCTCCCTTTTCGAAGCAATTATTTGTTGAGATATACGCGTTCCTTGGTCTTGCCGCTCTTGTAGATAGCGCAAACCATTTCCATGGTTTCGTAAGCGCTTTCAACGGGGATAAACATTTCTTCACCCGATTCGAGACATTCGTAGAAATTGTTTATCTGCTTGCAGTGGTTAACGCCCCAATAGGACTTAACGTTACCGTAGCCGAAATCTTCGTCGGGCTGAACCGCGTGGAAGGTTCTGCCGTCGTTGAGCTTAACATCAGCTCTGTCGGCAACGAGGGTAGCGGTACCGTTTTCGCAGTGAAGCTCTATAAACACATCTGCGTCATAGGTGTAGTAGTTGATCGCGTGGAAGTTAGCGAGCATACCGTTATCGAAACGGATAACGCCTTCGGCGGTATCTTCTACATCTATTTTAGCGTGGCCGCGGTTAGCAATGGTAGCGTCGACAGATTCGATGGGACGGTTAATAAGATAGCGCATCATATCGAGGGTGTGGATAGCCTGGTCGATGATAACGCCGCCGCCTTCCTTATCCCAAGTACCCTTCCAATCGCTCTTTCCGTAATAGGAGTCGGAGCGGTCCCAGGTAACGTAGCACTTTGCAGACTTAACTGCGCCGAGAGTGCCGTCATCGAGAAGCTGTTTAGTAAGAACGGTACCTGCGTTATAACGGTTTTGAAAAATACATCCGAGAACAACGCCGTTATCCTTAGCGGTATCGATCATAGCACGTGCATCGGAAAGCTCGATAGACATAGGCTTTTCGGTAAGGACGTGCTTGCCGCGCTTGCTGCATTCGATAGAAACGACGGGATGGAGATAATGAGGGAGACAGATATGTACTACGTCGATATCCTCTTTTTCAAGCATTTCGATATAGTCGTAATAAGCCTTAACACCGAATTCGGCAGCTTTAGCGTCAGCTCTGTCCTTCTTTACGTCACAAACCGCAACAAGCTCCGCATTTTCACATCTTACGATGCTTACAGCGTGCATAGGGAAAATATTGCCGCAACCAATAACGGCAGCCTTGAATTTCTTCATAATTAAACCTCATAACGATGTTTAGTTTTCAATCGAATTATATCATAAATATCGAATATTTCAACCCTTTTTGGAAAATAAAAGCAATTATTTTCTGCGATAGATGCGGTTGAGTTTAGTAAAATACGCGCTGTCTATTCCGTCGCAAGTTTCCCAAGTGGTGCGGAATTTCCATTTGCCGCTGTCATCGCCGGGGATATTCATTCTGGCATCGCTGCCGAAACCGCACATATCCTGAAAAGGAATTACGGCAAGCGTTGCATTCGAGCGCCAAACCGTCTCGATTATCTTACGGCAAGCAGGCGCGTTATAACCGCCCTCACCCCAATCGCCCTCAGAGAACGAGCAATAATCGAGCGCAAAAGCGCGCTGTTCTTCGGTTGCCTCCCAAAGCCAGCCGAGTAGGGTATTATTATCGTGAGTGCCCGTGTAGGCAATACAATTTTCGGGATAGTTATGGGGAAGGTGGGTGGAATCATCATTGGGTTCAAAACCAAATTGAATTATTCTCATTCCCGGGAAACCGCTGTCCTTCAACAATTTAACAACGTCGTTTCCGAACTCACCGAGGTCTTCGGCAATTATCGGAACGTCGCCAAGCTCGTTCTTGACCGCCTTGAATATCGACATACCGGGACCTTTGACCCATTTGCCCTCTTTGGCGGTTTTTGCCTTACCGGGAATCGCCCAATATGACGCGAACGCGCGGAAATGATCGTTTCTGAGCATATCGTAAAGCTCAAACGAGCGTTTTATGCGAGAAATCCACCAAGCATAATTTTGGGATTTATGATATTTCCAATTGTAGAGAGGGTTACCCCATAACTGACCGTCCTCGGAGAAGTAGTCGGGAGGACAGCCCGCAACAAAAGCGGGATTGAAGGTTTCGGGATCGATATCGAAAAGCTCGGGCGACGCCCAAACGTCAACGCTGTCGCGCGAAACGTAGATAGGCATATCGCCAATTATCTTTATACCGAGCGCATTTATCTCAGCCTTCGTCTTTTCCCATTGGGAGTAGAAAAGATACTGAATAAAGCCGTGAAAACGCACTTCTTCCTTAAGAATCGGAGCGATGCCGAGCGCATCAAGCGCGTCGGAATAACACATTCCCACTTCCCATTCCCAAAAGGGTCTGCCGTCGTTTCTGGTCTGAAAAGCACGGAAAAGACAATGCGACAAAAGATTTTTCTCCTCGATAAACTCATCGACCGTCTTCTTCATGTCGTCGGTCAAACGAGAATAAGCAAGCGAGAAAAGCTTATAGTGTTTGGTTCGCGAGAAAGCGTAATCGGCAACATAAGGACTACGGTCATATTCGGCATTTTTTGCCTCTTCGGCGGTTATATAGCCGTCCTCAACCATAAGTTCGGGGTTTATGTAAAGCTCGTTGCCCGCAAATGCGCTGTCAGAGCCGTAGGGCGAATTTGCATAATCGAGCGGTGTAAAGGGCAAAACCTGCCAATAGGTAAAACCCATATCCGCGATACGTTTTGCAAATTCGACGGATTCTTTTCCGAAAACACCGACACCGTATTTCGACGGAATCGCGGAAATGCTCATAAGCACACCGCTGCTTCTTTTTATTGCACTCATTTCCATTCTCCCTTCAAAAGGAACCTATACTTAATTATATTTTGAAATATCAACCATATCATCAAACAACGAACTGCAGAACACAAAATGCTCCATAAATTCCCAAAAGAAGGATTCCCTGCCAACGGGACAGCTTTTCGCGGAACAGCGTTGGGATAGTCAGCAATGCCATAACTGCAAGCATAACAGGAATGTCCAACACCAAGGAAGTGTTGATTCCGCCGATCGTACCTGCCACGGGAATATCAAAAGGACTTATGGTAATTGCGGCACCGCTTACCAAAACAAGATTGAATAGGTTTGCACCGATTATATTACCCAAGGAAAGGGAGCCGTGTCCCTTCACAAGCGCAGTAACAGCAGTAACCAATTCGGGCAAAGAAGTTCCCAGAGCGACGATAGTCAACCCGATAACCTTTTCGGAAACACCGAGTTTTTCTGCCAAAATGATAGCATTATCGACCAAGAAATCCGCACCGAATGCAATCAATACCGCGCCCAATACCAAAAGAACAATATCCTTCAAAAGGCTGTCCTTCGTTCCTTCCTTTACGGACTCTACAACGTGGTCCTCGCCGCTTTTTGTTTCAAGTTCTTCTTCGCTCGTTACCGCGCCGACTTCCTCTTCAAGCTTAACGGTTTCTACCGAAGCCGCGGTCTTTTTCATACGCACGACCGTAGCAACCATATAAACCGCAAACGCAGAAAGCAAAATAATTCCCGAAACGCGATTAAAGTTTCCCGTAAAATACGCCATTCCGCAATAAAACGCGGCGGCTCCAAAGAAAAACGCAACCGGGAGAACCATACTTTTTCTGGCGACGGGGCCGGGGCGAACAGCGATAGTTATAGCTGCAATCAATGAGGTATTACAGATTATCGACCCGATAGCATTACCGTAAGCAATAGAACCGCTTCCCTGAAAAGCCGCACCCGCGGACACCATAACCTCGGGAAGAGTCGTACCGATAGAAACGACCGTCGCACCGATAAGTAATTCGGGCAAATGGAATCGGCGCGCGATACCTGTGGCACCGTCGACGAACCAATCCCCGCCTTTTATCAACAGCACAAAACCTAATATAAGCAACAAAATCGGAATAAGCATTGTAATCTCCTTGACTGACGCAACCTGTCTGTAAATATCGTTTTATAGTATATCACGTTTTTTACTGTAATACAATGTTTTTGTTGATACAGAATAAAAATATTTGTTTTTCTTATATGTTTGCATTTTTGTTTTTTTGTGGTAGAATAATAATGATAATGCTACGCAAGGAGGATACCAAATTGCTGAAAGATATACTTACACCGAAAAAGGCGTTATTCTTACCCAACGCCCACACAGAGCTTCGCGGACAGATGTCCCGTTCGAGAAGCGTTGCGATAGTTCGCGGAAACCTCACGGGAAACTCGAGAAGCGACGCATCGGGTATTTCCGCAAGGGTATACAAAAACGGAGTTTACGGATTTTCGTCCGTCGCCGAATATTCGTCCGAATCGGCTGATTCCGTTCTGCGAGCCGCAAGCGACAACGCCGATTTTCTCGACAGACACGTTTCGAAAAACGCGCATTCGCTTCCCGTTCTCGGCAAGAGCAATTTTGTCCAGGAATATGAAATATACGAAACCGACCAAAAGGAATATATCGATTTCGCACGCGAAACAGACGAATATATCAAAAACAAATATCCCGATCTTGCAAGCCGTACCATAGCGGCGAGAGAGGATTCGATGGAGAAGATACTTTGTGTTTCCGACGGATGCGACGCTCACACGCTCCTTCAGCGTTCCTATCTTTACGTATTCCTTAACGCGGAAACTCCTGACGGAAAACCCGTCGAGCTTTTCAAAGCCTTCGGCGGATTCGGCGGATTCGGAAAGAATTTCAACGACCCGAAAGCGCTGCACGATGAAATCGATCTTCTCTACGAAAGGCTCATGCAAAAGCGCGAGGGTATTTATGCCGACGCGGGTGAAAAGACGGTTATATTAAGCGGTATAATGTCGGGTATGCTCGCACACGAGGCTGTAGGACATACCGTCGAAGCCGATCTTGTCGCAGGCGGAAGTGTGGCGGCACACAATCTCGGCAAATTGGTTGCGAGCGAAAAGGTAAGTCTGACCGACTTTGCCCACACCGCGTTCGGAGAAGCCGTACCCCTTCCCGTTTACGTAGATGACGAAGGTGTTATTGCAACCGATGCTAAAATAATTGAAAACGGAATCCTTACGGGATATATGAACAACCGCGAAAGCGCACAAAAATACGGTATGAAGCCTTGCGGAAACGCGCGTGCCTTCGGTTATTCGGATGAGCCGTTGATCAGAATGCGAAACACCTCTATACTCCCGGGAAGCGACAAGCTCGAGGATATGATAGCCTCGGTCGAGGACGGTTATTATCTCATCGACTCGAGCAACGGACAGGCGGACACGACGGGCGAATTTATGTTCGGTGTATCGATGGGGTATGAAATAAAGAACGGAAAATTGGGACGTGCGTTACTCGATACGACGATCTCGGGTGTTGCTTTCGAGATGTTGAAAACCGT
This sequence comes from Eubacteriales bacterium, assembly GCA_045535385.1. Lineage (GTDB taxonomy): Bacteria > Bacillota > Clostridia > Oscillospirales > CAG-382 > Coliplasma. Next base: position 4,305 of record JAZSLN010000048.1, on the reverse strand, counting down.
CGATATGGTATCGGACAGCATCACTTGGGCGAGCTCGGGTTTCTGCGGAAAGAAGCAACCGATGCCTGTCGGATGCGGCGGTCCCGACCTTCGATGCAAGGTTATGATAGGAGGCAGATAATATGGAAAAATACAAAAATATCGCCGAACACGTTTTGAATCTTGCTAAAGAACGCGGTGCAGACCAAGCACAATGCTCGGTAAGCGAGGGCGAGCTTCGCGAATTCAACGTGGAAGGCAACGAGTTTTCGCTTTTCCGCACCACCTACAGCCGATTTGTAGGGCTTACGCTTTTCAAAGACGGCAAAAAAGGCTCGATAAGCCTTAACAGCTTCGACGATTCCGAGCTTATAAGCGCCGTTGACAGCTGTATCTCCGCGGCGGAAAGCTCGACTCCCGACAAGGATTGGGAAATCGCAAGCGGCACAGGGGAACGTGATTTTATTCTCGGCGACCTCGAGCCCGACACAGAAAAGCTCTTTTTCCGCGCCGAAGAGCTCTTAAACGATATAAAAACACGCCATCCGCTTATAATTATCGAGCAGATGATGGTTTATCATGCATCGCGCAAACGTATTTATATGAACACCGAGGGCAACACCTTCACCGTAAAGAGTGGTGCATACGCGGCAGAGCTTATGTATTCTGCTCACGAGGGTGAAAAATCCACCTCCTTCTTCGGCAGCGACGTTACCGTTTACGATCTCGACAAGCCCTTCATCGAATGTGCGATGATCGAACGCGAATTGACCGACATCGAAAACCAAATAGACACAAAACCCACTTCCGGAAAATTCACGGGCACGGTTATTTTCACTCCTGCCTGCCTCGCAGGTACGGTGTTCGGAAATATATGCCGCAACTTCGCTTCGGACAGCGCGCTTTTGGAAGGGACCTCCGTTTGGAAGGACAGCTTAGGCAAAAAAGTTGCCGACTCGCGAATAAACGTTTCGTTCAAGCCCCACGACGAACGAATAGTATGCGGCGAGCGATACACCGGCGAAGGATTTTTATCCGAGGATTTTGATTTCATCAAAGACGGTGTTCTTCAAAGCTTTCTTATTTCTCAATACGTCGCGAACAAAACGGGTAACAAGCGCGCTCCCGCTCATTCGGGTATGGTTATCGCATCGGGCGAAACTCCGCTGGAGGATATAATCAAGAACACCGAAAAGGGTGTTATCATCGGCAGATTTTCGGGCGGCGCTCCCGGCGCAAACGGTGAGTTTTCGGGCGTTGCGAAAAACGGTTTTCTCATAGAAAACGGAAAAATCGTCTCGGCATTGAGCGAAACAATGATAAGCGGAAACTTCTCGGAAATGCTTAACAATCTTATTGATATAAGCAAAGAAACATTAATAGACGGCGGTATCGTTGCGCCTTATATGGCTTTCGGCGGTATCACGGTATCGGGTAAATGATTATGAAAAGAATTATTGCTTTAACAATCGCCATTCTCTCGTTATTTCTTATGACATCCTGTCAAAAGATCGAATATGTTACCGACGTTACCTACCGTATATACGAAAACGGTTCGGGCGCTACCAAAAGCGACGTTATAGGCTTTTATTCCACCGCCGCAAGCAACAAAGACGGCGAATGGGATTATTCTTTCGTCGAAGGCGAGGACATGTTCGAAGAATTTTTATCGAACAGCCAAAGCAAAGAAACGGGTGTTATCGATAAGCTTACCATTATATATGGCACAACCGTCCTCAAACCCAAAAGCGAAGGCAAAGCAAAAATCGCCTTCGACCTGAAAAACGAAGACGGTAATATAAGCACAACGAAATATTTTGAAATCACCTCGAAAAAGGACAAAAACGATATTTTAAGATTATCCGTCGAGGAATTAAAGGAATAAAGCAAACACATCAATCTCCTGCGCTTCAAATCCGAACAAACAACGAAGGATAGAAAAAAGCTTTGTAATGGACAAACGAAACCCGAAGCTGTAGATAACTACTGCGAGCGGTTTGATTTGTTCATGGCAAAAAAAGACATAAAAATCGAGAAAACGGAGCAAAGCGAGACTTCCCAAAAGGAAGTCTCGCAGTTTTATTCGCCGCATTACATTTGGCGAGTGATGTTGCTTCGCAGTTATATTATGCTCCGCATAGTGATATTCGGCTACGCCGAGTTCGGCGAATAAAATAACACTGAAACCATTTGGTTTCAATAACACTCTTTAGGAAATATCTCGCCGTTGGCGAGGTATTCCAAAAGAATATCACTCCGACGAAGTCGGAATATAACTTGAAATCATTATTCTTTTTGTGTATAATGTTGTTTGAGGTGATTGAAATGGCTGACAGTATTTTGAGAGACAAGGCAAAAGAATTTGCAAAAACCGTTATTTTCCTTTGCCGCGAGATGAAAGCAAATCATAAAGAGTCGGTTTTGATAAATCAACTTCTTCGCTCTGCCACATCTATCGGTGCGAATTTACACGAGGCACAATACGCACAAGGAACAAAAGACTTTATTTCCAAACTCGAAATTGCACAAAAAGAGTGTTACGAAACTGAATACTGGCTTGAACTGCTCTACGAAACAAATTGTATGACAGAAGAGAACTACCATGTATTACAGAACGACTGCGGCGCGATTCGCAGAATGCTAATATCTTCGCTTAAAACCATTAAATCAAAATAAGGGTTTGGGCTTTTCCCAATAAAGCATTTATACTTACAAATGCGATGCTGGTTCTTCTGTGATAAAGAAAGATTTGACGATGAAACTGATAGAAAAGTATTTGAATAATCCCTGCGGCACTCTATCTATTCCATATTGGAAACACAAAAACATACGTACCCCCGAACATATGCTTATTATGCATGAAAGAGACTTTTCTGAACAGCAATACATAGAATATGCCGATCAAAAATATTTTAGATTATACCACAATCTAAAGCAAATAGAAGAAAATACACTTGATGGTTTTATTATAAAAACAGCTTCAAAAAACGATATTCCGATGTTTGTGAACGTAATCAATCAATCCTATGAAGACATTACCATTTCTTATGAACAACTAATAGAATTTACCAAAACAAAGGTATATGATTCAAATCTTTGGGTTTTGGTTCTTGATAAACCAACGTTGAACGTGGTTGGTTGCGGTATAGCAGAATTTGATAAGGAGATACGTGAAGGCGTTATCGAGTGGATACAAGTGTTACCGGAGTATAGAGGCAAAAAGATAGGTGCGCTTATTGTCAATGAATTGTTGAAAAGGCTATCCCGAGCAGCTGACTTCGCTACGGTATCAGGAAAGAAGGACGATCCTGCACAACCGGAAAGATTATATAGACGATGTGGTTTTACAGGAAACGATATTTGGCATATACTTACAAAAAAACAGTCAAAGTGAAAATAACCTCGGCAATTTTTATGCCGAGGTTATTTTTTATTTGTGAGAAATATCCTTATGAGAAGTCTCGCAATGATGCTCCGTTTTCTTTCATCTTGAGTCTGTTTAGTAAATAATTGTCTTTTTGCGTTACAGAGCTTTTTAACAGCCCTTACTTTTTCTCGTGGTATTCTTTTTCGGTATTAACCTTCCAAACGTTGGATTTGTCCTTTTCGCCCGAGAGGATATTCTTAACCGCCTCAAAGGAGGTACACATCGAATGGTCGAGATTGTTATAACGGTGCTGACCGTTACGTCCGATACAGTAGAGATTGTCTATCGCGCTGAGATATTCAACGAGAGTATCCATTTCGGAATAGGTATCAAAATAAGCAGGATATGCTTTTTTAACCTTTTCCTGATGGTAGTCGATAACTATATCGGTCGATTCGATAAGGCCGACCTGAACCATTTCCTTAAGAGCGATCGAGGCAAACTCGTCCTCGGTCATATTCCAATAGTTATCGCCTTCGGTAACAAAATACTCAAGACCTATCCAAACAGTGTTTTCGAGGTCCTTGACCATATAGGGCGACCAGTTATTGTAGATCTGGAAACGTCCCATAGTAACGCTTCTGTCATGAACATAAACCCAGTTATCGGGGATTATATTGGATATTGTCTTCTTTTTGGTCTTATTCTTGAGCGCAAGACGGGGAACAAGAACACCGAGAGTAATATAATCACGGTAAGGAAGTCCCTCTGCGATAGCTCTTTCCTTTTCGGGGACGTCGTTCATACCGGCAACGAGATCCTTGACAGGCATCGAAGAGAAAAGAATGTCCGCGTCGAGCGTAACTTCTTCGCCGTTGGATTCGTAAGTGATACCCGTGATAACGTTATCCGAATTTTTATGGATTTTGGTAACAAGTCGGATCGTAGCCATGTCGTTC
>JAZSLN010000124.1:0-4340 GCA_045535385.1 Eubacteriales bacterium | reverse complement strand
CTGTAGGAGCAGCACCCATAAGCTGTGCGCCGCAAGCGACGCAATTCTTCGCGCCGTCGGGATTGGGGTTGCCACATTGTGTACAATACATAATATACCTCTTTTATGTTACATTAAAAAATTGGAGATGAAATAAACGTAGCTGTCGGTCGGTTCCAAAGCAAACATACTGCCGATCAAAATGAAATACAAAACCAAGAAGATAAGACCGAGCGAGCCGATGATCGCGGAGATCAAGCCGCAGATGAAGCCGGTTGTTGCATATCCGTTCTTCATACCGACTGCCTTAGCCTTCTTTTTAGCGATATTGCCGGTAATAACTGCCGCAATACCGAGACCTAAGGGAAGGAAGCCGAGCGTCAAATAGCAACAGAAGAATGTGATAACAATAACCGCCGCAACGATACCGAGAACCATAGAAACGATACCGAGGGTCTTTCCGGGAAGCTCCTGAGGAACTGCCGAATAGTTAAAGGTCGGTTCAGCGTAGCCGGATTGGTAGCTGTTTTGATGATAAGGTGCGTAAGAAGGGGCAGGCTCTTGAGCAGGTGCCGAATACGCGCTGTCGGAATTATAAGAATAATTCTCCGCAGGCTGGGAATAGCCGTTGTTCTGAGGATCTGTCTTGAGCTCTTCGGGAGCAGGCTGAGGAGCTGCTTCGGGCTCTGCGGGAGCAGGCTGAGGAGCTGCTTCGGGCTCTGTAGGAGCAGCACCCATGAGCTGTGCGCCGCAAACGACACAATTCTTCACACCGTCGGGATTCGGGTTACCGCATTGAGTACAATACATAACTCCACCTCGTTTATGTGTAATTTGTGAATTCATTATATAGTATATTCACTCAAAATATTATACAATATATGTCGAAATATGTCAATAGTATTTTAACTATTGGTAAATTGCTATCATATAGTCGCCTTCGCGGAAAAAGGTGCAGCGCGGCTCGATATCCGAGAAATTGATTTTCTTTAGATAAGATATGCCGGTACCGCAATATTTTATGTATGCCTCTTTGGCGGTCCAAAGTCTGAAAAAGCGTAAATTTCGTTCGGATTCGTCAGACTCGCCGTAAATATATTCTTTATCTTCATCGCCGCAGGCAAATCTCGTTATGCGGAGGTCGATGTCGCGTATCAGCTCCGCGTCCGCGCCTATTTCGCTGTCGCTCACGGCACATATAACGATATCCTTCGAATGGCTTATGCTGAAATGAATATCGACGTTGGTGCAATAAGGCTTTCCGTTTTCGGTTCTTTTGAAACGTATTTCATTTTCTTTTATGCCGCAGGCTTCGGAAATCCCTTCTCGCGCCAGCATTTCGCCTAAAACGCTTCTGCGCTTGTCCTTGTCGGAGCGCATACGCATTACCGCTTGTTTTCGCGAGTCATCCAACATATCAAAACCGCGCTTATATTCTTCTTCGGAAAAATCGGAAAGATATGCTTTAAGTAATTGCATAAAGCCGCTCCTTTCGGTTATTTATTAAAAGAGCCATCAAAAGACGGCTCTTTATTGATTTATTCGTTGGGGGTCTCGGGTTTTTCCGCCTTTTCGGATTTTTCCTTTTTTTTCTTATCCATAAACGCTTTTGCTTGTTCGATGATCGAATCGACAAGAGTCTTTTTAGGTGCTTTCGCAGGCGCGCTTATATCAATAACCGAGATATCGCCGTTGTTGATAACAAGCACCGAAAGGGGAGTAACGGTAACCTTTGCGCCCGAGCCTGAGGGTACGTTGGATTTTTTTGCGGCTGAGTTGATAATACTTGCGCCGCCGCCTGCGAATCCCGAGGAAACCTTCGAAATGGGAATTATGGTCATACCGTCTATTTCGATCTTTTCACCGATTATGGAATTTGCGTCAGCCATTTCCATCGCTCTGTCGGCGGTAAATGCCATCAACTGCATCAAATTATTCTGCGAATTGTTTTTCGAAACCTTGTTTTCGTTTTCGTTCATTTTGCGGGAATCTCCTTGTTCAAAGAATTGTCGGAGGCGGCTTCTTCAGCTATCTCCATTAAATCGCCGAGTGCGCTTATCAATACGCGAATGATATAGATCAATTTTACCGAGACCGTAAGCTCAAATTCGAAATAACCGTTTCCGTCAAAATCACAACCGATTTGTACGTCTTCGGCGTTCTTCTTGGCGTTGATATTTTCCATAAGATACCCGACAAGCGGATACACCGCCGCGCATACAAGCCCGTAATCGGTTGCTGATTCGGCGGCATCGTCGCCCGAGCATATCGCGATAACGTGAAGCCGGTCCAAACGAAGGCGCTTGAACAGCCATATAAATTCGTCGGCAAGCGTTGTTACAAGTAAAACGACGGTAGAAACCTTCTCGTAGATACTCTTTTTGGCTTTTTCCTCGTCGCTTAATTCTTCTTCGTCAAATTCCAAGCCGAGCTTTTTCTTGATTATTCCGAATAAGTCAATGCCTTTTTTCTTCTTCTTGCTTTCCTTTTTCTTCTTTCCGAAGGTAAAGAATAAATATTTCGCACGAACCTTTATTCCCGTTTCGGGCGCGTAGCCGATGATCAGCTTCACGTGCAATAAAAGAAGAACAACTGTTAAAACCGTAATAACAGCGAGCGTAATACCGAGGATCTTCAAAATTATCATCGTTTACACCTCCGCCGTTATTGCTGTTCTTATACTACCCCGATTTTAACATATACAGACACTAAAATCAAGATTTTAATTAAATCTTCCCATTGCCTTCTCGATGTTGCCGTTAACTATCATTTCTGCCGCATCGCAGACCTTTTCGATAACCTCGTTTAACGGCTTCATATCGTCTTCTCTGAATCGGCTCAATACCCAATCGGAAAGCTCCCATTTTTCGGGGATATTTCCTATTCCGACCTTGATTCGAGGAAATTCCTTGGATTTCAGCTCGGCTATAATGCTGTTCATACCGTTCTGACCGCCCGAGCTTCCGTTTTTGCGTATACGCATCTTTCCGACCTCGAAATTGATGTCGTCGCATATAACAAGAATGTTTTCGGGTTCGATCCCGAACGCCTTTGCGCAAGGATTTACGGCTTTTCCGCTGAGATTCATAAACGTTTGCGGCTTTATCAAAACGCAATTCACGCCCCCGATACTGCCGTATCCTATCTCCGAGTCAAATTCTTTGACCGAAAAATCGATACCTGCCTTGTCGGCAATATAGTCGATGCTTAAAAAACCCGCGTTGTGGCGCGTGATCTCATATTTTTTACCGGGATTGCCGAGCCCGACTATTATCCATTCGGGCTTCATTCGTGCCAATTTATTGTTCATTTTATGTCCTTTCTTGAGAAAGAGTAGATGTCATTAACCGTAAACTCCGATAAGCGATAACAGAGCCTGTATAATACCGAATACTAATAATGCAACGGAAACAATCATCAAAACAGTGCCGTAGCCGTATCCCTTCGATTTGAAATACTTTCCGCCGAAAAACAAAGCGGTAATAAGCGGTATGAAGAATATAAAAGCCAAAATTCCTTGAATGCTTTGGCTGAATTCGACGTTCGACACGATACCGTTTTGGATAAGCTCTCCGTGAATAAAGAATGATATAATAAAAAGTATAAATACAGCTAAAGCAATAAGCGCAATTTTAAGGTTTATATTGAGCTTTTTCATTTTGTGTTTTCCTTTGCGGTTTTGCAAGACGCAATCAAAAGTCTTCGGATGTTGCCGCAAAGACTTTCCGTGTATTGATAAGTTGCATTGTCTATCCTTTTGGTTTCAAACATCAGTTTTAACCAATAGCTTGTTTCGCTGGATTCTTTGAGCGCAATCTCTAACTTTGCCACAAAGTCTTTCTTGCTTTGTGCGTATTGGGCTTCGTGGATGTTCGCACCGACCGATGTACCTGCTCTTGCAAGCTGATCGGTCATATAAGAGCTTTTTGGTGCAGTTACACCGTCAACAAGATTAACAATTGCAACAGCAAATTCAAAAGATAAGTCAAGTAATTTGTTTTCGGACATAAAAGCACCCTCTTTCATCGGTAATTATATCATAAAAGGTTTCCCGTTTCAATGATATATCGCTTGCGCGATATGATATACGGCTGTGCCGTATGATATACTTGCTTCGCAAGCATGATATAATATCCGTTCCTTCATATGCCGAAGGCATATATCATACTTTATGGATATGCCTTCGGCGAATCCATAAAGTATATCATATCGAAGGTATATCACCCGTCCCGCAAGGAACGGATATCATTGAAAAAAGCACTTCATTAGAAGTGCTTTTTCTTGGTGGGGACTACAGGGCTCGAACCTGTGACCCTCTGCTTGTAAGGCAGATGCTCTCCCAGCTGAGCTAAACCCCCATA
>JAZSLN010000069.1:0-5823 GCA_045535385.1 Eubacteriales bacterium | reverse complement strand
CGTTTTGACCAACGTATCGAGGTTGTAGGTCAGGACGAGGTTGCTGAGCTTGCCGCGGCAATAAACGACATGGCAGCGTCGCTAAAACGCATCGATGAGGAACGTAATTCCTTCCTCGGAAACGTTTCACACGACCTACGTACCCCTATGACGACTATCGCCGGCTTTGTAGAGGGTATTTTGGATGGTACGATACCGCCCGAAAAACACGAATACTACTTAAATATTATATCTCAAGAAGTCAGAAGGCTTTCCCGACTGGTCAATACTCTTTTAGAGGTATCCCGTATGGAAAGCGGCGCCGATTTGAACCTTTCGGATTTTAACCTTTCGGAAACGGCGCGAATGGTTCTTATTTCGCTCGAATCGAAAATCAACCGTAAGAACATAGATATCGAATTCGATACAGGTGATGACGATGTGTACGTCAACGCCGATCCCGATGCGATACACCGAGTTATCTTTAACCTTATGGATAATGCGGTTAAATTCACGCCCGAAAACGGAAAGATAAGCATAACTATCGGTACGAATGCTGATGGCAAGAAAAAGCGTAAGGCTCTTTTCAAGATCCGTAATACCGGAAAGGGAATACCCCGCGACGAGCTGCCTCACGTGTTCGATAGGTTTTATAAATCCGATCGTTCGCGCGGACTTGATAAAAGCGGTACCGGATTGGGATTGTATATTGCGAAAACGTCTATCGCCAACCACGGTGAGGAAATAACCGTTTCCTCGGTCGAGGGCGAATACACCGAGTTCGAATTCACCCTTCCTCCTGCTGTGATCGAGGTTTTGCCCAGAAGGAATATTGATTAATCATATTTTAAGAATCGTGCTGTAATATCATAAAAAAAGGAGTATATAAATGTCGGATTTCAACAACGGAAACAATTTCAACAACCAGAATCCTTTCGGGGGTAACGGTCCCGAGCCTTATAATTGGAACGGCTCAAATAATAAGAATAACGGAAACAATAACGGCGGCAAGGCGCTTATTATAATCGCTGTTGTCGTTACAATAATAGCGGCAATTGCCGTTTCGGCGCTTGTTGCGGATCGTTTTCCCGATTTCTTGAAGCTCCCCGAGGTCTCTTCCGGTACCGATTCGTCTCAGGAATCCTCGTCTGCTGATATCTCTGCTGAGATTTCGAACGTTGACGATGACGAGACCAGCTATTATGTCCCCGAGTTCAAGCCGTCTGACGATGCGGATAAGGATAACTCCAATCAGCTCACCGCGATCTACGCATCCTGTGCTCCTTCCTGCTGTACTATCGACGTTAAATATCAGGGCGATCCCTATTCTATAGGAAGCGGATTTGTTATTGATGCCGAGCATGGATATATCGCTACCAATCATCACGTTATCGAGGGCGGTACCTCTTTTTCGGTAATCTTCTACGACGGAAAAGAGTACCCTGCGACGGTTGTGAACAGCGATTCGGTTACCGACCTTGCGATTCTTAAAATCGAGGCTGAAGGTCTCGTTCAGGTTAAAATCGGAAATTCCGATAATATCCAGGTCGGAGAAGATGTTATAGCTATCGGTACACCCTATGATAAACATCTCGCGGGTACAATGACCTGCGGTATCGTAAGCGGTGTTGCACGTAATATCGATATTACCAACGAAACCGGTAAAGTAATAAAAACGATGACCCTTATCCAGACCGACTGCTCGATCAACCCCGGTAACAGCGGCGGTCCGCTTATCGATATGTCGGGTAACGTTATCGGTATAACCTCGCTCAAGCTCGTTGACGAACAATATGAAGGTATCGGCTTTGCTATTCCGATTTCTAATGCGGTCGATATTTTCAAAAAACTTATTTCCGGTGAGGAAATCGGCGATAACGGTTTTGCTTCCGCTTCGGCACGTATCGGTATCACTGCATACGAGCTTGAATACGGTCTCCAGACCTACCGTATGTATCCTCGCTGTGAATACCCCGAGGGCGTGCTTGTCGGCGAGATAGAGTACGATTCCTCCGCGTATATTGCGGGCCTTTCCACTTGTGATATAATCACCGACTTTAACGGAGATAAGGTCAGGACGCTTGATGAACTCAATGCCGCGCTTGATAAGTATAAGGCGGGCGATAAGGTTCAAATAACCGTCTTCCGCTTCACCGACCGTAATCTTACTAAGGGCGAATACTTTACTATCGAATTCCGCTTGGATGCCGCAAAATAAAAACAGAAATACAAATATTTTGAAAGAAAACGGAGCGTTCGCTCCGTTTTCTCGATTTTATCTTATTTTTATATATGCGCCGTAGCTGTATCCCTCGATACCGTTGTAATTCACCAGATACCAATCACCGCTCTGGCCTTTTATCTGAACGGTCGTGCCGTTGGGAATTTGACCTGTTATCGTCGCGCTGAGGTCGGGAGCTTCTCGTATATTAAGACGTCCGCCTTCGGTAACGACAGTGCCCCTTTGGGTAGGCTTCGGATCAACTAACGTTATCCCGAAATAATCCGCTACCGAGAGGGAAAGGTTTTCTGCTATTTCCTGGAGATTGTTCTTTATCCATTCGGCATCGTTTGCGTTGTCATGATAAGCTATTTCTACGAGTACGCTGGGTGCGCGGGTGTTGTTGAGCTCGTAAAGATTGGTCGTCGACAGCGCGCGTACCCTGTCGGGTTGGGGATATATCTGCTTTAGGTTTTTAACGATAATATCCGCAAACCGCTTTCCGTTTACACTCGTGGGGTAGTAATAAACGTCGCTACCCGTTTGCCTTCCGTAGTTGGCACTGCCCGATGCGTTTGAATGAAGCGCGAGATGTAACGCGTAATCACCTGCGTTTGATAACCTGACGGAATCGCCGACCGTGCCCTCGGGATTGTTTCGCGTGAATGTGATTCCGCTTGCCGTAAGGTAGGGCTCCATGTAGTCGGCAATAAGGTTCATGTAATATTCTTCACTTCCGCTTCCGTCATAATATATGTTGAATTCCTGCGTTGACGGACTCAAAAATAACATAGGCATAACTATTTCCTCCTTCTTCGATAATATATTCCAAAACATAGAAAAAAGTTAATAAAACCTATTGACAAAAGGTTTTTTATATGATAGTATTTATGAGCACAAAGAAGTAGAGTTCTGCTCTCACCCTGCGGCTATAGGCTATGCTCGGTCAATAATCGTCGATCGGAATGTATTTTCGGTCGCTCTTTGACTGTGCAAAGCGGGGTTTTACGCTTTGCTTTTCTTTTTTGTATAATCTAGTTAATATTTTGGAGGTGTCTGTCATCGCCGCTAAAAATTCTTCCTTGATCAATGAGGAAATAAGAGCAAATGAAGTCCGCGTTATCGGTGCGGACGGCAACCAGCTCGGCGTTATGAAGCTTGCTGAGGCTATTCGCCTTTCGAATGAAGCTGAGCTCGACCTCGTCGAGATCGCTCCCGATTCGGTTCCCCCCGTATGTAAGATAATGGATTACGGTAAGTTCCGATTCGAAAAGGAAAAGCGCGAAAAGGAACAGCACAAAAAACGTCAGGTAATCGAGCTTAAGGAGATACAGCTTAAGTGCCGTATCGACACTCACGATTTCAACACTAAACTCAACCACACGCTCAAATTTCTCGCACAGGGCAATAAGGTCAAAGTGATCGTAAAATTCTTCGGCAGAGAAATGGCACATACCGAGCTCGGCGCACAACTTCTTGATAGGTTCGCTGAAGGCTGCGGAGAAAACGCGGTCATCGAAAAGAAGCCCGTCCTCGACGGAAGAAATATGACGATGATCCTCGCACCGAAAAAGACAAAATAACCGAAAGGAATTATTAAAAATGGGAAAAATCAAGACACACAAGGCTTCCGCAAAGCGTTTCTCTGTTACGGGAAGCGGCAAAATCAAAATGAATCATCCCGGCAAACGTCATAAGACCGGTCTTAAACCCAGCAAGACCAAGAGATCTCTTAGAAAAGCTTCTTATGTAAGCACCGCTCGTTACGACGATCTTAAGAGATTGATCCCTTACAAATAATACGGAGGTTTTGAAAAATGGCAAGAATTAAAGGCGCACTCGCGACCAGAAAAAGAAGAAATAAAATGCTCAAGCTCGCTAAGGGCTATTGGGGCGCAAAGAGCAAACACTTTAAGATGGCTAAGCAGGCCGTTCTCAAGAGCGGTAACTATGCTTTCGCCGGCAGAAAAATGAAGAAGAGAGACTTCCGTTCTCTCTGGATCACCCGTATCTCTGCTCAGTGCAAGATCGAAGGTATCAACTACTCCCGCTTTATGTACGGTCTTAAGAAGAGCGGCATCGAACTCAACCGTAAGATGCTCAGCGAACTTGCTATCAACGATAAGGCTGCTTTCGCTCAGCTCGTTGAAACCGCAAAGAAGGCTCTTTAATTATTAAAAAACTTCCTCGCAAAATTTAAATTTTGTGGGGAAAAATGTTAGGATAATTTGAATCTTTTGTTGACATATGTCGAATTATTTGATATAATGTCCGCATTAGACGCGATTTCCTCGGAAACCGATTGTAAGGGAGGGTAACAAAATTGGCAGAGATCAGAGTTAAGGAGAACGAAACTATCGATAGCGCTCTCCGTAGATTTAAGAGATCTTATCTCCGCAGCGGCGTGCCGGCTGAAATTCGTAAGAGAGAACATTACGAAAAGCCCAGCGTTAAGCGTAAAAAGAAGTCCGAAGCGGCTCGTAAGCGCAAGTTCAGATAATTTCTGCTTCAATTTTGCTTGAACAAAATACAAATAACACAACGGATTCGTCCGTTGTGTTTTTGTTTTTAACGAAAGATATCTTGCATTTGGAGATTGTTTGATGTATAATTATGAAAAATAATGATACGGAGGTTTTTATGAGAAAAATTCTCGCTCTGCTTTTGATTTTTGCTTTTGCACTTCCTCTTTTTACCGCGTGCGATAATAATGATAATAAAACGGAGGAGTCGATTCCCGTGGGACCCGATAAAAACGCAAAGCTTGTTTGGAATGAGCTTTATGCCGATAAAAATGCCGGCTTCGAGAATGCCGACTCTGTCTATAAGCTTACCGCTTATTCGAACGGCGTAATTACTGATAAATATGACAAAATACCCGAGGGTGATACCCGATTCGTTTTCGAGGGTAAGGATAATACCCGCGTGGCTGTTCTTTCCGACGGCTATGCGCTTACTCTTCCGGGTAAGGGCGTTGCTGTCGACTTCTCGCTCGGCGCGCTCAGAAGTAAATATAAAACCGATAAATACGTTCTTACCGTTTCTTATGAGGATAAAAATACCTACGGTAAGGATCCTAAGACCGGTGTAGTTTCCGAAGACGGTTATAATACTTATTTGCGAGAATGGCTTGTAAGATATCTTGATGCAGAGATAAGCGATAGAGAGGTTATGGTCTTCTACGCTTCCAATAAGATGTCCTTCGGTCGTCCCGTAAGCGTAAATACCGAACATTTGCCCGGCTATACGATCAATTATTACCATACAAAATTCCGTGTCGGAACCAAGATGGAATATGATAATTACAGCATCGCGATCGTTCGCCCTACCGATACTTATGATTATTTCTGGCTGTTCGTGCTTAAGTCTAAGGGCGAAATGTATGACGAAGCCGAAAATATCGTAAAATCCTTTAAGGAGTTTGAAAAGAAGGGAACTCCCGTAAACAGCGTTGGCTCTTATGAGCTTCGCATCCCCGAATACTGGAACGACGAGACCCGCGCTTATTATGATAAGATTCTTAACCAGACTACCGTAGACTGGGGTGCTTTCTTCCATCAGAATACAGAAGAATATATCGATTGGTTCACTTCCGAGGAAGGCATAAATGCCGATATGGACGT
>JAZSLN010000036.1:0-48596 GCA_045535385.1 Eubacteriales bacterium | reverse complement strand
TTCTGACCGCCCGACAATTCGTTTGGACGACGGTTGCCGTATCCGTCGAGGTCAACCTCGTGGAGAATGCGGTTTAATTCCTCATCGGTCGCCTTTTTGCCCTGAAGCTCGATAGCAAGCGCGATATTTGCACCGACGGTAAAATCGTCGAGCACGTTATATTCCTGGAAAATAAATCCGACGTAAGTATTGCGGTAGGAATCGAAATGCTGTTGCTTAAAGTCCTTCGACGAAACGTTTTTTATAATGATTTCTCCGCCGTCATATTTATCAAGTCCGCCCAGCAGGTTAAGAAGCGTCGACTTACCGCTTCCCGATTTACCTAAAAGGAAGACCATTCCCTTATCGGGGAATTTGAGCGAAACGCCGTCGAGCGCACGCACGGGCACGCCCTTTTTCGGCTTATATATCTTAACTAATCCTTTTGTTTCAAGCATAATTATTACCTCCTCTTTCGAGTATAATTTATTTTACACCAAACATTATGTAAAGTCAATAAAATAGGCATTTCTGCACAAATGTTTGGGTAAAATAAAACAAACAAATAAAAACAAAAACAGGTGATGTTATTATGAAATTTGCATTTTTCGACACAAAGCCCTACGATAAAGCTTCCTTCGATAAATATGCGCTCGGAGGAAATATAATTTTCAAGTATTTCGAAACAAAGCTCAATATAGATACGGTCAGCCTTGCTTCGGGTTGCGACGGTGTTTGCGTTTTCGTCAACGACACCGTCGACTATACCGTAATCGATAAGCTTTGCGAGCTCGGAGTAAGGATGATCGCATTAAGATGTGCGGGCTACAACAACGTTGACATTAAGTATGCCGAAGGTAAGATAGCCGTTTTCAACGTTCCCGCTTATTCTCCCTATGCCGTCGCCGAGCACGCTATGGCGCTTTTGCTTGCGTCGGTGCGGAAAATTCCGAAAGCATATATCCGCACGCGCGACCACAATTTCAGCCTCAGCGGTCTTACCGGTTTCGACCTGAACGGAAAAACCGTCGGTGTTATCGGTACGGGACGTATCGGACGCGTTTTCATTAATATATGTAAAGGCTTCGGTATGAACGTTATTGCCTACGACAAATATCCCGACAAAAAATCGGATATAAAATACGTCCCTCTCAAACAGATCTTCGAAAGAAGCGACGTTATCTCGCTCCATTGCCCTCTTACCGACGAAACGAGACATATTATCGATTCGGACGCAATAGATATTATGAAAAAGAACGTCGTTATAATCAACACCTCCCGCGGAGCGCTTATCGATGCGGAGGCGTTGCTTTCGGGCATCAAAAAACGACGTATCGGTGCGGCTTGCTTAGACGTATACGAGGAAGAATCCGAGGTTTTCTTCGAGGATAAATCGGACGATATTATGGACGACGACGTACTCGCAAGGCTTATTTCGATGCCGAACGTTATCGTAACGTCCCACCAAGCCTTTCTGACCGAGGAGGCGCTTAACAATATCGCCGAAACGACTGTGAAAAACATTACCGACTATACAAAAAACGGTAATTGCGACAATATGATTTGCGGATAAACGACCATACAAAAAACCTCTTTTCGTATTTGAAAAGAGGTTTTACATTTATTTATGAAACAAATTCTCTTGATGCCGAGATTTCAAATTCCGCGCTTTCTCCTACTGCGCGTATTTCATAGGCTTTTCCTTTGGCGTTTTCGACTTTATACTCAGACTCACCCGAGATATCAAAATCGTGGATAATATTGCTGTCCTCGTCAAGCAATACAATTCTTAGGTTTCCTTTGGTGCGCTTACAATCCACGGAAAAAACGACAGTTTCCTCTTTGCCGTAGGTCCTTTGGATGATCGAAACTCCCGACATAGGCGATTCCGCCGAAGCTTCTACCTTATCGGCATCATGCGTATAGTCTTTGTCAGCATAACTTTTATCACCATCGGTATTCAAAAAATAGATCACACAATAACACTCGGTATCGTCCGAACGAATATAATCCTCGGTTATTACCGCGAGCGAATGGTCTTCCTCTCCGTTCGTATCCTCGGTTTCTATTTTGTATTTGCTTGAAATAATAGTACAACCGCATAAAGCGAAGGTCAAAAAGCAAACTAAAATGATACTTAATATCGCTTTAATACCTTTCATAGTTACCTCCCGATTATCCGTAGATTTTCGCTTTGATATATTTTTTATTCGCTTCAAAGTTTACCGAAAGCACTTCCCTGCCGTTGATTCGGGCATACTGGAAGGAGCCGGGGCAGGGCACGCGGGCGTCCGTAATATTATACGAAATATACGTAAGCACATTCCATATCATCGATTTCAACGTCGTTTTCGGCATACTCGTCTTGACGTACGGAAGAACCGATTTCAGCAAACCGTGAAGCTCGGTAAGCGATTTGCCCTTACATTGATAAGCAAATTGTTTCAAAAGGTCGCGCTGGTGAAGAGTTCGGGTAAAGTCGCCGTTGGAGAAATTACGCGAGCGCGCATATCCGAGCGCCTGACCGCCGTTCAAGTGGATTTTATGCGTACCGTCGGTTGCCTTCGCCTCGGATAATCCCTTAATTTCCTTCCAACCCTTGAAATAATTATAGTTATCGCCGTTAACGGTAAGGTCGATACCGCCTATCGAGTCGACTGCCTGCTCGAACGAGCTTATACTTACCATAAAGTAATAGTCGACGTCGATATCAAAATTAAGCTTTATTGTCTTTATAAGAAGATTGGGTCCGCCTGCCGCAAAAGCCGCATTAAGACGGTTGTCCTTTCTTCCGGGGATCTTAACGTAGGTATCACGCATAAACGATGTGAAGACAATACGTTTTTTGACGTTGTTTATCGACATAAGTATCATCGTGTCGCTTCGTGCGCTTTTTCCGCTTATTGTATCCGCGCCGATAAGAAGAATATTTATAACGTCCTTATCGTATGCCTCAGTAACCGTATCGCCGTCGAACAGCCCGTCGAGGATCTCGTAATCGGGCTCGTAGGGTGGCTCCGGAGGTGCGGGCACATAATTTCCGCCGCCACCGCTGCTTCCGCCGCTTCCGCCGCCACCGTTGCTCGAACCGCCGTCATCGGGGACACCGCTGTAATCGGGATCGGTATCTGTTCCTGCTTCGGGGTCGACAAACTCGGAAACGTCGATGCCCATATTATCGTCAAGGCCGTAGGCGGGGTCATCGATATCAACTCCCGACCATTCCTCTTCGGTTTCCTCGTAAGAAATATAATCGAGCATATGGTCGACATATCTTTCCACGGCAAAAAGAACACCGCCAACGACCAAAAGCAGCAGTGCAAGCAATATTGCCAAAACGATGAGAACCTTTTTCCAAGCCGATTTTTTCTTTTTCGTTTTGGGTTGCTCTTCGGGCTCGGAGTCCGTCGGAGCAGGCTCGGATGAAAGCTGCTCGGCGCTCATATACGAGGTCGACTCATCTTCCGAAACGGTTTTTCCGTTTTTTTCGGACATTTCGTCCATATTTATCTCTCCCATAAACATATTAGAGCGAGGATATCCTCGCCCTAATATTATATCATCGCTTTTTCGCTTTGTCAATCTCGAGACTTAACCATATTATTATCCGCCATATAATCCTCGATTCGGCAGAGAATACGCGCTACGTCGGATTTGGTAAGAGTCGAGCCGGCTTCGAGAGAGCCGTCGTTCGGATCCAAAATTCCTGCGCTTACAACAGCCGAAACCGCAGAAAATACATCTTCGCCGTCAGCCGCAGCGGTATTTGCCGAAACCTTGGGAAGTCCGAGCGACTCGCATATAATATACGACGCTTCAGAGACGGTTATTTCGCTTTTCGGAGAGAATTTACCGTTTTTGAGCTTGATCAATCCCTTTTCGGTTGCCGCGGAAAGATAGCCCTTCATACCCGAGCTCAAGCCGTCATCGTCCTTCACTGCGCTGTCGGCAACCGCGGTTATATCCGCGTCAAGCCCGACAACGTTCATCGCCATGACAAGAAACTCCATTTTCGAAACTACTGTTTCGGGGTCAAAATAATATTTCCCGTCCGAAACACGGTAGATCATCGTATCGTTATTGCACATTCTGTGGGCATAAATGTGATCATAGTTATCCTTCATATCCTCAAAGCAAAGGTTTTTGGCGTTTTCGCCGACTTCGATGGTAAGAGTCGTGCTCGGAGATACCGCGCCGAAGCGGTCGGTTACCGTAAATACCATTTTATCCTTACCGTAAAAGCCTTCATCGGGGATATAAACGAGCTTTCCGAGCGTATTGATCTTGATTTCGCCCTCGGTGGGATAGGTTATAACGTTAACGGTGTAGTTGTCGCCGTTGGGCTCTGTTATATTAAGGTCGCCCTCGCAGGGGATTCCCGAAACGGTCTTAATAATACTGTCGGCAACAACGGGAGGCGAATTTACACCCTCGCCGAATACCATAACACATTCGAACTCGTTACCGAAATATCCCGCACAATCGGACGAAAAACGAAATACCGCCGAGGAACATCCCGAGCTCGGTATAAACTTCAAAAACCCGAGCTGTGCCGACGGAAGGCTCTGACCTTGCATTACCGACGAGCCGTTAAAAACAAGGGTTCCCATTGCCGCGTCGGGAAGAGCGGTTACGGTTATATGCCCAAAATCCTCGCCGAGAAAATTGCGGAACTCGGTCTCGGAAAACGACGCATTCTCGCCGCGCTCAGCTCGTTTTTGGAGTTTAGTCTGCTTTTGGAGCACCGAGAACGCGGGAGGTCGGTCGGGCTTCGATATATCCTCGCCGTTCCCGCCGCACGCAACCAAGGATAAGACAAGCGCCGAACAGATAATCAACAAAAAAAGTTTTTTCATAGCATATTCTTCCTTTACGAGGTTATTTCTCTTTTTAATTAATACACATCGTTCGGATATAATATGCCAAAATGCCAAAAAACGGTTGCCAAATATCCCAAGCGATGATAAAATACAGTTATCAATAAAAAAGGATTCCTGCGATATGGATAAAAAATGCTTTGTTGCCGTAAGCGGCGGTGTCGACAGCGCCGTTGCGCTTAACCTTCTGAAAAAAGAATATTCGGTCGAGGGCATCACTATGAAGCCCTTCGGAAACGAGCTCGTTCCGAATGCCAAGGACGAATCCACCGACGCAAAAAAGCTTTGCGATTCGCTCGGCATAAAGCACACGCTTTTAGACCTTTCCGACGAGTTCCGAAAAACGGTCATCGCCGATTTTATACGCGCCTACCAAAACGGCGAAACACCCAACCCCTGCGTTGTTTGCAACCGACATATAAAGTTCGGTGTCTTAGCCGATTACGCGGTCAGTAACGGTGCGGAAGCATACGCCACGGGACATTACGTCCGGGTCAAGGAATCGGGCGGACGAAGAATAATCACCCGTGCATCCGACCCCGACAAAGACCAAAGCTATGTCCTTTGGAATCTTACCTCCGAGCAGGTCTCGCGTTTTTACGCACCGCTCGGCGAATATACAAAAAAAGAAGTCCGCGAGCTTGCCGAAAGCTTCGGGCTTCACGTCGCACATAAGAGCGACAGCCAGGATATTTGCTTCATCCCCGACGGCGATTACCGCGCGTTTTTAGACAGAGTGTCCCCATCTGACGACGCTTCGGGTGATTTCGTTCTCGGCGACGGAACGGTGCTCGGACAGCATAAAGGTCAGCGATCCTATACGATAGGACAGCGCAAGGGTCTCGGTATCGCATACAAAGAGCCTCTTTACGTTATCGGGCGCGATATCGCGCAAAATCTTATAATTCTCGGAAGCAACAGCGACCTCTTCGTCGACCGCTTCACCGTCCGCGAGGCCAACTTCTCGGCTTGCGATTTTCCCGAAGGCCCGTTCGAATGCGAAGTACGTATCCGCTACCGCGCTCCGTTCGTCAAATGCCGTATAACCCCTCTCGGCGACGGAAAACTGCTCGTTGAAACGAATGAAAAGGTACGCGCCGTAACCCCCGGTCAATCGGCTGTTTTCTACGACGGCGAAACATTGCTCGGCGGCGGTGTTATCTGCAACGAGTGATCAAACCGTCAAAACGGAATTTTTTCAAAAAACATAAACTTTTTTATAGACGTTTTCGCCCTTTTTGTTATTTATATAGTGAGAGATAAAAAATCTCACAATGTATAACGAAGGGAGGAGAACCCGATGGGCTTTTTTGATATATTAAAAGGTTTTTAATGACTAAAATATCAGAAAGGATTCATCGAAATAAAAGCAAAGAAAAAAGTATTAATATCTTATTCGAACAATACACTTTCTCCGATATATAACTAGAGAAATTGAAATTATTAGAAAGGGGCATATATAATGAAAAAATCCATTTTAATTGGAATCATCTTCGCAATGCTTATAACTATGTCAATGACGGTTTTTGCAGCAGAAAATGGAGTTGATACCGTGAAAAACAAGGATTCGATAAACATAAGTCAAGAAGAACGCCAACTGCTGGGTGCTAAAGATTCGGAAAAAGTAATTAGAATTTATAATGTTTCGATACGTAATGCTTTTGCTAACGTTAAAAGTATTGACGAACTTCTAAAAAGCGAAGGTTTAATTTTAAGCCAATACTATTTGGTTCAAGCAGTTGATAATACATATATTTACAAAGATATTATTGATAATGTTTCGATTGATTTAGGTAATGATGTTCCTATAGACTCAAGAGCTATGAAAGCGTTGCAGGAAAACAAGGTTATTGCAAAAGTATCCTCCGAAATCGAGATATATGAAACATACTACCTTACCGGCGAAACAACCTACACCGGTTCTGCTATTTATTATAAAACAAACAAAGGAGATTATGTATATTACAGTTATTACGCAGTCGGTTCCGGCGAATATTTATTCCCAATAAAAGATTTTTGCGAATATCAAAAAGCAATACAAAGTGAAATAGCTAAGTATCCAAATTCGGACGGAGGTGTAGATATCAGTCAATTATGGGATCTCTCCAAGTACGATATTCATTCTGCGAATTTCAAAATAGCAACCGATACAAACTCTCCGACCGACGTTGAAAACCAACAGTCGAAGCCGTATGTTGAAGACCTGCAATCGCAACAAAATGTTAAAGATGACTCACAACCCGACGGTCTCAAAAACAGCGCAAAGTGGGTATTTACTTTTGCCGGTGTCGTTTTACTAATATCCGCAAGTGTTTTTATTGGCATCGGTCTTAATAGAGGAAAACGCAAGAATCAACAAGGATGAAAGAGGCGTATCCGTATTCTCTCGATATGTATAAATATCCCGATCACGCTCTCAAAGGGGCGGAAGTCCTCCGCCCCCCCTTGGAAAATCGAACACAAAAAGGCTTTTATTATAGAATTCCGAATGTGTACATAACTCCGGATGAAACGTACGGTACAATTACTACCATGTATGAACTATAAGGTATAGAATAGGGAGGGTGTAAATATGAAAAAATTTTTATCGATTTTTTTAGCAATGATAACATTTGTAATATCTTTTACAGGATGTCAAACACAAGCTGAAGAGTCCGGAAGCGATAACGTGAACTCTCTGAAGCCGAATGATTCTGTTCCTGCAAACGAAAATATCGAAGACGTACATGTTGACGAATATCAGTTATCCATCTTTTCTTACGATGAATACGTTAAATTCACAAAAACAGCAGATTTGCCGGAATACTTTGTTACTTATGAAGATATTTCGCAGTTTGGTGAGTTTTCAGGATTTGTATGCTTGTCCAAGTCGGAAATGGGAGATTACAGTTCATTGTTCTACTCATTCGTTGACGAAACAGGCGCAGACCTCTGTATGTATGTAGATTATATTCCCAAAGGAAATACATTGGTCGGAAAATTCGAAATGCAGATAATTAAAGAAACGAACATAAATGCTTTGGATATGAGAACCGCGAGTGTGTCCGAGTCCAGCGCTTATTCTCATAACGGTATAGAATATTTGTACTTTCCTTCCGGAAAATTGCATTCGATTGTATGGCGCCGTGGCGATATTGAGTATATAGTGCATCATGATCTAAGTACATATCCAACTGATAAATCGACAGCTATAAGCAAATTGCTTAAATTAGAAAGCGCATCACAAGTAACGAGCGCAATGAAAAGCTATACAACAGACGAAAAAACTGTTGACAACAATGAACTTACCGAATAACAATACCCTTTGACAAACACAAAAAGGCTTTCGGGGTTTCCGAAAGCCTTTTACTTTTGCGGTTATTACATTAAAGATTTCTCAAATAGGGGTTATTACGTCTTTCGTCGGAGAGGATAGTCGGGGAGTCGTGTCCGGGGAATATCTCATAATCGCCGGGGAGATTTTTAAGCGCGCGGAGTGAACGGATAAGTGCGTTTTCATCACCGCCGAGGTCGGTTCTGCCTATACTGTTCTTAAAGAGAGTATCGCCGGTGAACATCATTCCGTCGAACACATAGCAAACGCTTCCCGCGGTATGGCCGGGGGTAGGTATTACGTAAAAATCAAAGCCTGCGATAGAATATTCGCCCTCCTTAGAAAAGGTAAAATCGGCGGGAGCGAAGGGACGCGGGTCATAAGGGATTATCGCGCTGAACATATCGCGTTCGGTAAGCATATGGGCATCACGCTCGTGGATCGCAACGGGAATGCTTATATTACGAAGGTCGCCGACAGCGAGGATATGGTCAAAATGGCCGTGGGTCAAAAGAATAAGACGGCAAACCGCATCGGCGCGGTGAAGCGCATCCTGAATAACGGTAAGGTCGGCACCCGGGTCGATAACGACGGCATCGCGCGAATCGGGATGCTTTACTATATAACAATTCGTACCGAGCGAACCAACCGGCACTCTTTTGACTATCATATCTTTCATAATATTACTCCTAAGGCTTTTCGTCTTTTTCTTTCAACAAGATTATACACGCACACGGCAAAATTGTAAATAGCGAAAACCGTCGAAAAAATATTTTTTACAAAAAATCCAAAAAAGCACTTGACAAACCGTATCAATAGTGATAATATGTGTGTCATCAAAAACATAACCGATAAAAGCACAGACAAGGACACGGGTCGATATGTGTTAAGCTTTCAGAGAGTTGCCGTTTGGTGCGAGGCAACAGCCGCCTTACCGACTTATCACCTTCGAGCTGCTCGCCCGAATCACCAGTAGGGCGCGCCGGAGCTTCCGCCGTAATAAAGGGAAATGCGTATATGCGCGGCAAATGAGTGGTATAGTGTAACTATTTGTAATAGTTTCATCTCGTTGCAGATGAAGCTATTTTTGTTTTTATCGGCGAAAAGCAGAAGCATCTGCGCCCGAGAAAAAACAAAAAATATGTTTTTATCGGAAAATTTTTCTATTACAGAAAGGATTTTTCATCATGGACCAGCAAACAAAACTTATCGCAGGAAGACTTAAATGGGCGAGAGAAAACCTCGATATTCCCGTTTCCGATATGGCGGATGCCTGTGGAATCGGCGAGGCAGAATATTTACGCCTTGAACAGGGCGAGGAGGATTTCTCCTTCACGTTCCTTTTCAAATGTGCAAAGCTTCTCGGTATGGATATTTCCGAGCTTGTTTCGGGCAGCGACCCCAAGCTCGACTTTTATAACCTCACCCGCGCCGGCGGCGGTATTACAATAAAGCGCGAAAAGGGCTTTGATTACCGACACGTCGCTCCTCTTCTCAAAAACCGTATGAGCGAGCCCTTTATCGTTACCGCAAAATACGAAGAAGAAGCGCAAAACAAACCTATCCCCGTAGCGTCTCACGCGGGTCAGGAATTCGACCTCGTCCTCACCGGTCAGCTCAAGGTTCAGTTAGGTAAACACACCTACGTTATGAACCCCGGCGACACGGTGTATTACGACAGTGCACATCCCCACGGTATGATCGCTGTCGGCGGTTCCGACTGTACCTTCCTTGCAGTCGTTTTCAAGGAAGACCACACCCCCACGGATATGCACGACCATATGACCGCGCACGAGCAGGTCAAGCCGCTTGTTCTCGAGCACGATTACAGCGATTGTATCTACAAGCAGTTCGTAGACGAAACCTTCGACGAACGCGGAAGATTGACCGATATCAAGCTTCATTGCAACGATAATTTCAACTTTGCATACGACGTTGTCGATGCACTCGCCGCAAAGGTACCCAACAAGAAATGCATCCAATGGGTCGGCAACGACGGAACCGAAATGGAGTTCACCTTCTCGGATATCTCCCGTCTTTCTTCGAAAGCAGCGAACTATTTCTCGTCGCTCGGTATCAAAAAGGGCGACAGAGTTATGCTCGTGCTCAAGCGCCATTGGCAGTTCTGGGTATGTATGATCGCGCTTCATAAGCTCGGTGCTGTTGCCGTTCCCGCGACCAACCAGCTCGTCGAGCACGACTTCGAATACCGCTTCAATGCGGGCGAAATCAGCGCCATTGTCTGCACCTCCGACGGAAATACCGCCGAGGAAGCGGCAAGAGCGGCAGAAAAAGCGCCCACTCTTAAAACCAAGATCATGGTCAAAGGAGCAAGGGACGGTTGGGAAGATTTCGACGCAAACTTTATCAATTGCTCTTCGGTTTTCGAGCGTGTCCAGAACTCGAAGGACGATCCCTCGGTTATGTTCTTCTCTTCGGGCACGACCGGTTATCCGAAGCTCGCAATGCACAGCTTCACCTATCCGCTCGGTCATATCGTAACCGCCAGACATTGGCATTACGTAGACCCCGACGGACTCCACTTCACTATCTCCGACACAGGCTGGGGCAAGGCTCTCTGGGGTAAGCTTTACGGTCAGTGGCTCTGCGAGGCGGCTGTCTTCGTTTACGACTTCGACCGTTTCGATGCTTCGAAGCTCCTTCCTATGTTCAAGAAATACAACATCACCACCTTCTGCGCACCTCCTACAATGTATCGCTTCTTCATCCGCGAGGACCTTTCGAAATACGATCTCTCCTCCTTGAAGCACGCGACTATCGCAGGCGAAGCGCTCAACCCCGAAGTATTTAAGCTTTTCTACACCGCCACCGGTCTTAAGCTTATGGAAGCCTTCGGTCAAACCGAAACCACTCTTGCTATCGGCAACCTCTACGGAGCAGATCCCAAGCCGGGCTCGATGGGTAAACCCAGCCCCGCTTATAACGTTGACCTTGTGCGTGAGGACGGCACTCCTGCCGCTGTCGGCGAAGAGGGCGAGATCGTTATCCGTCTCAAGGAAGGCGAAGAAAAGCCCTTCGGCTTGTTCCTCGGTTATTACAAGAACCAGGAGGCGACCGACAACGTACTCAAGCCCGATATGTACCACACCGGCGACACCGCTTGGCGCGACGAAGACGGATATTTCTGGTATGTCGGACGTGTTGATGACGTTATCAAATCCAGCGGCTACCGTATCGGCCCGTTCGAAATCGAAAGCGTTATCATGGAGCTTCCCTACGTTCTCGAATGTGCCATCACCGGTGTTCCCGATGAAACGAGAGGTCAGGTCGTAAAGGCAACTATCGTTCTTACGAAGGATAAACAGCCGAGCGACGAGCTTGTAAAGGAAATCCAGAATTACGTCAAGACGCATACCGCACCCTACAAATATCCGAGAAGAGTCGAATTCGTTGAAAGTCTCCCCAAGACCATCTCGGGCAAGATCAGACGTAAAGAGATCCGCGAAAGCGACAAGAACGCAACAAATAATTAATAAAAAAGCATTGACTTTACCCGATAATATGTTAAGATTATTTTGGGAGTATATCAGGCGCAGGAATACCTCCTGCGCCTGATGTCGACTTAATAATAGTAATATCGGAAACGTTTTTTATGGAAAAAATACCTCTGCTCGTTGTCGTAGGCCCTACGGCAAGCGGTAAAAGTAAATACGCAATCGAGCAGGCTATCAAGCTCGGAGGCGAAATAATAAGCGGCGATTCTATGCAGATCTACCGCAAGATGGACATCGGCACAGCGAAGCCCTCCGAAGCAGAAAAATGCGGTATTCCCCACCATCTTATCGATATCGCCGATATAGACGAGCCGTTTTCGGCGGCAAAGTTTGTATCCCTTGCCGAACGCGCGATAGACGATATCGTTTCGCGCGGAAGGCTTCCGATCATTGCAGGCGGCACAGGGCTTTATATCGACACGCTCGTCTCGGGAACCGAGCTTTCGGCGACCGAGGATGACAGTGATCTGCGCGCAAGGCTTTTCCGCGAAGCCGAAGAAATAGGTGCCGAGGAATTACACAACAAATTACGAGTAATCGACCCCGAATCCGCCGATGCGATTCACCCGAACAACATCAAAAGAGTTGTACGCGCTCTGGAAATTTACTACAAAACCGGAGAAACGAAATCCGAACTGGACAGAAAAAGCCGAATAAACGAAAGCCGATACGCTCCCAAAACCGTCTATCTCGTCCCCGAAGTACGCGAAAATATCTATACGCGGATCGACAGGCGCGTTGATATTATGTTCGAAACGGGACTCGAGCAGGAGGTTAAAGAACTCGTCGAAGCAGGGCTGCGCGATACTCCGACAGCATCGCAAGCGATAGGATACAAGGAATTTTATCCTTATTTCGACGGAGAGATCGATATAAACACAGTAAAAGAAAATATCTGTCTTAATACAAGACGATACGCAAAACGTCAATTGACCTGGTTCAACCGCAAGCCTGCGGACGAAATCATCTATATATAATCATCTATATATAAAAAGGAAAGGAGGAAACAAAATGAGCGAAAAGAAAAACACAAGCGTCGCGCCCAAAAAGAAGACCTCATCGGTCGCTACGACAAAAGGCTTTGCGCCCAAGGGCTCTAAAACCGACCGTTTTATTGTTTTCGCAAAAAGGTTCTTTGCTCAGTTCGGCACGGCGATAATTTCCGTAGCGATAGTTTCCTATATTTTCCTCCAATTAATGCTTAACGTCGGCGCGTTTATCGAAACCGAAGCCGCCGCCTACGCAAGTATTACCGACCGCACAGAGGTCGATGCCTTCTTATTCCGCGACGAAAAGACTGTCGCTTCCGGCGCGGACGGCACCCATTGCTTCCTCGCAGTCGACGGCGAAAAGGTCAGAAAGGGTCAGGACATCGCCATCACCTATTCCGACCCGAACGACGTGAAGATCCGTGAAAGGATCAACGAAATCGACACACGTCTCGACATTCTCAACCGAAGCAGTCTCTCGACCGGTGCTTCCACCACCAACATCACGCTTCTTGACAGCCAGATCGACGAGCTCGTTCTTTCGATCATACGTCAATCCGACCTCAATAATTTCGATAAGGTAAGACGTGAAAAGGAAGAGCTTTTGATTCTGATGAACCGCCGTCAGGCGCTTATCAATTCCGAAAGCTATACGGCGGAGATCGCCAGCCTTTCAAAGGAACGTGAAAGCCTTTCCGCGACGCTCTCGGGTGCAAGCTTTACCACACAATCTCCCGAAAGCGGTTATTTTTACGCAACCGTCGACGGATACGAAAACCAATTCACTCTCGAACGTCTGGAAAATCTCACGAGCGACGAGTTTGATTTTCTCTCGGACGCGACCCCCGATGAATCGATCATCAACTCATCCGCGGGAAAAATCGTTATCGGTTCGACCTGGTATATCGCGCTCGCGCTTGACAAACGCACGGCGGAAACCTATCGCGACGGAAGCAGTTATCCGATAACCTTCCAATATTCGAACAACACCGAGCTTACCATGAAGCTCGAACGAAGACTGCCCCGAAGCGACAAGGATATGACGGTTCTGATCTTCAGCTCGAAGCGAATGCCCGCCGGGTTCGACTATTCCCGTTGTCAAACGGTCGAGCTCGCCCACGCCAAGTACGAGGGAATACGTATTCACAACGATTCGCTCCGTATGGTGGACGGAAAAACGGGAGTTTTCGTAGTAGTCGGCTCCAAGGTCGTCTTCAAAGAGACCGATATCCTTTACAACTACGGAAGCTATTCCGTATGCGCGCTGCCGAAAAACCCCGCTTACCCCGACCGTAAAGACCTTACCTACACTTCCCCGACACGGCTTTCGCTCCACGATGCGGTTGTTACCGAAGGCGAAGGGCTGTACGACGGAATGAGGCTCAACTGATTTTGCGAGGCTATCAATGAACACCGAAAAACAGGTCGCCGAAAATATCGAACGAATAAAAAACGAGCTTGGCGGACGTGCACGGCTTCTTGCCGCCACGAAAACGATACCGCCCGAAATGATCAATTTCGCGTTGTCCTGCGGCATCGACCTTATCGGCGAAAACCGCGTCAACGAGCTTTTGGAAAAATACGAATACATCGACAGAAGCAAGACCGAGCTCCACTTTATCGGCGCATTGCAGACAAACAAAGTAAAATATATAATCGACAAGGTCGATATGATACAATCGGTAGACCGCGAATCGCTCGCGCTCGAAATCGAACGGCAGGCGGCGAAGCACGGAATCGTTATGCCGATCCTCGCCGAGGTTAATATCGGCAACGAAGAAACAAAATCTGGAGTCTGCCCCGAAAAAGCAGATGAGTTTTGTCAATTTCTGACCTCTTTGCCCCATTTGAAGCTCCGCGGATTAATGGCAATTCCGCCGAAATGCGTAAACGGAGGCAATAATAGCGAATATTTTTTAGAAATGAAGAAAATATTTATTGACATATCACGCAAAAATGTAGATAATAGTATTATGGATATTTTATCGCTCGGTATGAGCGACGATTATCTTACCGCAGCCGAATGCGGTTCTACACTCGTTCGTGTAGGCAGTTCTATCTTCGGAAAAAGAATTTATAAATAAATGAAAATTAAAACATTGGAGGCACATTATGGGACTTATGAACCGCTTAGGCGATCTCTTCAACAGCAACGAAGATTTCGACGAAAACGAAGAATTTGAAGAATACGAAGACGAGGACGAAGCAGTAGCTCCCGCTCCTGCTCCCGCTCCCAAAGCAGCACCCGTTTCCAGATCCACCGGCGGAATCTCCTCCGGCGCCGCTCTTGAAATGAAGGTCGTTAAGCCCGAACGCTTCGACGAGGTTCGTGCTATCGGCGAGCATCTCCTCGCAAGACGTACCGTTGTACTCAACCTTGAAGAAACCAACAAGGAAACCACAAAGAGAATCATCGACTTCCTTTGCGGTGTTGTTTTCGCTATCGACGGTCAGGTTAAAAAGGTTGCAAACGCTACATACGTAGTTACTCCTAAGAACGTTGACGTTTCCGGAGACCAGGCTCCTGCTGACCAGGCTACCGAAGACCAGGCTATCAAGCCCAAGGAACTCTTCCGTTAATTTCTTTTTATCGGAAAAACAATAATATATAACGTGATACCGATTTCGGAAACCGTTTTATATTAAACCTAAGGAACTCTGCGCCCGCCGGAAGCATTATTTGTGCTTTCGGCGCGGCAAAGCTTTTCCGTTCGCTACGGAGTGTCATTTTTGGAACAGCTTTTATTTTTAACCACGCGAACAGTCTATGTTTTCCTTAGTGCGCTTATGTGGCTTTTGCTTATTCGTGCAGTTCTCGGGATGTTTGCCGACGAGGAATCGCCCTCGTTTATTTTAACCTTCTGTTCGGTCGTTACCGAGCCGGTGGTTTATCCCGTCCGAGTTCTTTTAGCGAAGATTCCTGCGCTCGAAGAATCACCGATAGACTTTTCGTTTATGGCGACCAGCCTTATTATAATACTTGTTCAGACCGCACTACCCATATAACCGAAAAAATCGGTTGGTGTAGTGCTTTTGGGCTTTGTCTTTTGACGGCACAGACAAAACCGAACATCGGCCGTCCTGAATTTGAAAATAATCACCCGAAATATATATTACATGAAAGGAAGTTTTCGCGATGTTAGCACCGCACGAACTAAAAAACAAACAGTTCCAGAAAACCTTCAAGGGCTACAACCCTCAGGAGGTTGACGAATATTTGGAATTCGTTCTCGAAAAATACACCGAGATATACCGTGAAAACAGCGAGCTCGAACGCAAGCTCAGAATCGTTGTTACAAATCTTGATGAAATAAAAGACGAAGAAGAATCTATAAGAAGCACTCTTATTGCTGCGCAAAAAATGGCGGAGAAGATCATTGCCGACGCGAACGACCGCGCTGACATCATCACGGGCGCGATCAAAGACCGTTGCGACGGTGTTATCGCCGAATTCCGTCAACAGCTTCAGTCGGAAAAGGAAAAGGCTTGGGTAATGCGTACCCGCATTATCGACTTCAAGAAGCAGGTTTATGAGCTTTACGCCAACCATATAGAAGAGCTCAAGGATTTGAGCGTAAACGAGATCGAGGACATTGTGTTCCCCAACGATGACGCGCTTGTTGCCGGAATATTCAACGACGTTAAAACGAGGATCGAAGCCGAGACCGAACGCCGCAAAAACGTTCGCGAGCTCAAGGAACAGCCGGTTATCATCGAAGAACCCGAGGAAACCCAAGAGGTCGTTGAGGAAGAAAACAAAGTTATCGAAGAGTTGACCTTTGGCACTCCCGAAACAACCGAAGAGAGCAACGAGCTCGTTTTGGAACCGATACCCGAAGCCGAAGAAGAGGTTCTGCCCGAATCACGCAAGCAGGCAAAGAAGGCAGAAGATGAATATCTTAAATTTATGATGGGAGACGGCGAAACCGAATAATCGGCTCCGCCTTAAACGCGCAAATTATGAAAGATTATAAGGATACACTCAATTTGCCCTCTACGGATTATCCTATGAGAGCAAACCTTCCCTCGAAGGAACCCGTAATGCTTGAGCGCTGGAACGATCAGCAGCTTTACAAAAAGATTTTGGAAAAGAATGAAGGAAACCCCGCTTTCGTATTGCACGACGGCCCTCCCTTTTCTAACGGTTACATCCACATGGGCCACGCTCTTAACAAGGTTTTGAAGGATTTTATCGTAAAATCCAAAGCAATGAGCGGATATTACACCCCTTACGTTCCCGGTTGGGATAACCACGGTCTTCCTATTGAAAGAGCTATTGAAAAATCCAAAAAGGATTTGAATAAGGATATGTCCGTCCCCGAATTCAGAAAGGCGTGCGAGGATTTCGCAGAGGACTTTATCCAGAAGCAGATGTCCGGCTTCAGACGTCTCGGCGTTGTAGGTGATTGGGACGCTCCTTACCGTACTATGGACAAGCACTTCGAAGCGCAGGAAGTTAAAATCTTCGGCGCCATGTTCGATAAGGGCTACATTTACAAGGGTCTCAAGCCCGTAACCTGGTGTCCCTTCTGTGCTACCGCCGTTGCCGAAGCCGATATAGAATATCATGACGACCCCTGTACCTCCGTTTACGTCAAGTTCAAAATGAAGGACGATCAGGGCAAGCTCAACGAATTCTACCTTGAAAATACCTATTTCGTCATTTGGACCACCACTATCTGGACTCTTCCCGGTAATATGGCGATCTGTCTGCATCCCCGCGAAAGCTATGCTCTCATAAAGGCAGAAAACGGCGAAACCTATATTATGGCAGAAGCACTCGCCGAAAAAACAATGAAGCTCGGCGGATTTGAAAATTACGAGATTTTAGCTACATTCCCCGGAGAATTCTTCGAGAATATGATAGCCGTTCACCCCTTCCTGGATAAGACCTCCCGCTTGGTTAACGCCGAATACGTTACCATGGACAGCGGTACGGGATGCGTACACACCGCTCCCGGCTTCGGTGCCGACGACTACCAGACCTGTATGCGTTACGGTATGGATCTTGTCGTTCCCGTTGACGATTACGGCAGACACACCGATTATGCAGGAAAATATGCAGGTCTCAAAACCGAGGAATCCAACCCCATTATTTTAGAGGATATGAGAGAATCGGGCGCACTTTTCGCATCCGAAAGCATAATGCACTCCTATCCCCACCACGACCGTTGCAAAAAGCCGGTCATCTTCCGTGCGACTCCCCAATGGTTCTGCTCTGTCGAATCCTTCAAGGATCAGGCAATAAAGGCTATCGAGAACGTTCAATGGTATCCCGCTTGGGGCGAAGACAGAATGATAAGCATGATCCGCGAAAGAGCCGATTGGTGTATTTCCCGTCAACGCCGTTGGGGCCTTCCCATTCCCGTATTTTACTGTAAGGATTGCGGCAAGCCCATTTCCACCCCCGAATCTATCGCAAAAATCTCCGAGCTCTTCAACGAGCACGGTTCTAATATCTGGTTCGAGCTCAGCGCAGAAGAGCTTATTCCCGAAAACTTCACCTGCCCGCACTGTAACGGCAAGAGTTTTGAGAAGGAGACCGACACCCTCGACTGTTGGTTCGACTCCGGCTCCACCCATTTTGCTTCTCTTATGAAGGACACCCCCGATCTTTGGCCTGCGGACGTATATCTTGAAGGCGCAGACCAGTACCGCGGTTGGTTCCAGTCGAGCCTTCTTACCTCGGTAGGCGCGCTTGATAAGGGCGCTCCCTTCAAGCAGGTATTGACTCACGGCTGGGTCGTTGACGGTCAGGGACGTGCGATGCACAAGAGTCTCGGCAACGGTGTTGACCCCGCCGATCTTATTAAGGATTTCGGCGCGGATATCCTTCGTCTCTGGGCGGCATCCTCCGACTATCATGCGGACGTACGTTGTTCTAAAGAGATCTTCAAGCAGCTTTCGGAATCCTACCGCAAGCTCAGAAATACGTTGCGTATCCTTCTCGCTAACCTCGGCTCACCCGAGACCGATTTCGACCCCAACAAGGATATGGTTGCGCTAGAAAACCTTACCGATATCGACAAATGGGCTCTTTCGCGTCTCAACAAGCTCGTTAAGCGAGTTCGTGATGCTTATGACACCTATCAATTCCATATCGTATACCACGATATCCACAATTTCTGTTCGATAGATATGTCGAAGCTTTATATCGACATCACCAAGGACAGACTTTACTGTGAAACTAAGGACGACGCGGCTCGCAGAAGCGCGCAGACCGCGATGTATATCATCGTAAACTCGCTCACCCGTCTTCTCGCGCCCATTTTGTCCTATACCGCTGAGGAAACCTGGGACTTTATGTGCCACGCAGACGGCGACGACCTCGAGAGCGTATTCCTTAACCGTATGCCCGAATTTGACGAAAAGCTCGACTTCTCGGATATCGAGGCTAAATACGAAGCACTCTTCAACCTCCGCGACGGAGTTATGAAGGCGCTCGAGATCGCACGTGCGGATAAGATCATCGGTAAATCTCTCGAGGCAAGCGTTGTTATATACGCTAAGTCCGAAAGCGATACATTCAAGCTCTTTGCCGAATTTGAATCTATTCTTCCCGAAATATTCATCGTAAGCAAGGCTTCCCTTTCGTCCGAAAACGCTCCCGAAAGCGCTTACACCGACGAAGAAACCGGAATTTCCGTTTCTGTTTCGGTTGCTGACGGTGAAAAGTGCGTACGTTGCTGGATGCACAAGAACGATTGCACCGCCGATGAAGACGGTCAGCATCTCTGTGCACGTTGCCGTAAAGCAGTATGTTAGCGATAATTATTGTAATTTTGGCGGTAGTTTCCGACCAGATCACGAAATATTTTGTCGTTCAAGCGGCAAACCCCGTTAACGGAATCAGCGATTGGACGCAGGGATTCATTCCCCACGTTCTCTCGCTTTCCTATGCCGAAAACAAAGGCGGCGGTTTTTCGATCCTCAACGACGGCGGATGGCAGAGAGTCGTTTTACTCGGCATCTCCCTCGCCGCAATGGCTTTGATAGTTTATATTCTTATCAAGTTTTACAAGCGTCATCCGCTCATGAATATCGCTTTGTCGATGATTCTCGGAGGAGCGATCGGTAATATGATCGACCGTTTCCGTTTGGGATACGTTGTCGATTTTCTCAAGACGGACTTTATAAAGTTCCCGATTTTCAACGTTGCCGATTGTTTTGTTACCGTCGGCGCGGTGCTTCTCGCTGTCTACGTGATCTTCCTCGACGCTAAGGTCGAAGCGCGTATCAAATCCGAGTCTGCACCCGAAAATCCCGAAGAAATCGCAACCGAAGAACCTGTCGAGGAAGCAACCGAAGAAACGGTTGAAGAAACGGCCGAGGAAAGCGTAAATGCGACTGCTGAGGATGTAGCCGAAAATGGATAAATATATCGTTACCGAGCAGGATGCTTCCGAAAAATTACGTTTGGACGCTTTTTCGGCAAAGGTTTTCGAAATAAGCCGTGCTCGCGCGCAGGAGCTTATTTCCGAAGGCTTACTTACCGTCGACGGTAAAAAACGCGAGAAGAAATATCTTCTTACAGCGGGAGAAACCGTCGAAATCGAGCTTCCGCCCG
Organism: Eubacteriales bacterium; assembly: GCA_045535385.1. Lineage (GTDB taxonomy): Bacteria > Bacillota > Clostridia > Oscillospirales > CAG-382 > Coliplasma. The sequence continues at coordinate 28,356 of JAZSLN010000036.1, read as the reverse complement.
AAAAGGAGCTCGAAGCAATCCCACAGAATATTCCGATAGACATCATATACGAGGACGAATATCTTTTAGTCGTGGACAAGCCGCGCGGAATGGTGGTTCACCCTGCCGCGGGTAACCCCGACGGGACACTTGTGAACGCTCTTTTGTATCATTGCAAGGGCAGGCTTTCGTCGATAAACGGAGTCATTCGTCCCGGAATCGTCCACAGAATCGATAAAGACACGTCGGGGCTTTTGATCGTTGCGAAGACAGACGATGCACACAAAGGTCTCGCCGAACAGATTGCCGTTCATTCCTTCGAGCGCAAGTACGAAGCGATTGTCGGCGGTCATCTCCGCGAAAAAAACGGTACGGTTTCGGCTCCTATAGGACGGCACAAGACCGACCGCAAGAAAATGGCGGTTACCGAGGTTAACTCGAAAGAAGCGACAACGCATTACCGCGTAGTTGCCGAGGGGAATCTCTATTCCCACCTCGAATTAACTCTCGAAACAGGCAGAACCCACCAGATCAGGGTTCATATGGCGCATATCGGCCACCCCGTCGCGGGCGACACGGTATACGGAAACGCTCGTTACAGACTTGGCATGGAAGGTCAATGTCTGTTTGCGAAATATATTTCATTCATCCACCCGATAAGTGGAGAAAAAATGACATTTGAAGCGGCAAGGCCTGCGTATTTCAGCGATGCGCTCCGCCGTGCCGGGCTTTAGTCAAAGCATTAATACTTGAAACAGCCCAAAAGTGCTGAACCACTACGTTTTTCGGCAAATTTCAATTTATCGTCTTAGCAATACGCTCGTATTGCGTCATCCTCTTCATCGAAATTTTCTCGAAATTCAGACCCTTTTGGGTCGAAGACTTTTCAAGCGAATGATTTGTAGTCGATACAAGGAAAAAGCGGAGTGAATACCGGCGTATTCTCGAGCATTTTGACGCAGTAGCGGCTAAAATCCGACCTTGAAAAGCTGATTCAAGCTTCAATGCTTTGACCAGTCAAACGAAAGGAAATATCGTTATGGAAAGAAACACTCTTCTTATGCTGAAAGAAAGAGCCGCGCTCGTCAGAAAGCTTTCTGTCGAAGCGGTTTACGGTGCAAAAAGCGGCCATCCGGGCGGATCGCTGTCGATTGCCGACGTAATTACCTATCTTTACTACTACAAGATGAAAAACGACCCCTCGAATCCCAAAATGGAGGACCGCGACAGATTCGTTCTTTCGAAGGGCCATTGCTGCCCCGCGCTCTATTCGGTTCTCGCGCTCAAGGGTTATTTCGATGTTGAGGAGCTCAAAAACCTCCGTAAGCTCGGCGGTATGCTCCAGGGACACCCCGATATGAAGGGAACCCCCGGCATTGATATGTCGACCGGCTCTCTCGGTCAGGGATTTTCGACCGCTTGCGGTATGGCTGCGGTTGCAAAGCGCAAGGGATATGACTGGAAGGTCTATACCGCGCTCGGCGACGGTGAGATCGAGGAAGGTCAGGTTTGGGAAGCGGCTATGTTCGCCAACCACTATAAGCTTGATAATATAATCGCTTTCGTCGACTTTAACGGATATCAGATCGACGGCGCAATAACCGACGTTATGAATCCCAAGCCCATTGACGAAAAATTCCAGGCGTTCGGATGGTTCGCTCAGGTTATCGACGGACACGATTTCGAAGCAATAGATAACGCCGTTATCTCTGCGGAAAACAGCGGCAAGCCCTCGGTTATTATTTGCAACACCGTTAAGGGCAAGGGCGTTTCCTTTATGGAAAACAACTATTCCTGGCACGGAAAGGCTCCCAAGGCAGAGGAATATGCTATCGCCGAAGAAGAACTTATGAAGGCATGGCAGGAAGCAGTGGAGGAAATGAACAATGGCTGAAAAAGAAGCAACCAGAGCCGCGTACGGCAGAAAGCTTGCCGAGCTCGGTGAAACTAAAGATTTTTACGTGTTGGATGCCGATCTTTCGGGCTCTACACAGACCGCTGTTTTTGCAAAAAAATATCCCGATCGCTTTTTCAACTGCGGTATCGCAGAAGAAAATATGATTTCGGTTGCGGCAGGTATCGCCGCTACGGGTATTCCCGCAGTTGCATCCTCTTTCGCTATGTTTGCTTGCGGACGCGCTTTCGAACAGATAAGAAACTCGGTTGCATATCCCAAGCTTCCGGTAAAAATTTGTGCTTCTCACGCCGGCATTACCGTCGGTGAAGACGGTGCGACCCACCAATTCTGCGAAGACATTGCAATCATGCGCGCTCTTCCCAATATGACGGTTGTCTGCCCCGCAGACTCGGCTTCGACCGAAGCGCTTTTGGAAGAGGTCATCAACTATCCCGGCCCCGTATATATGAGATTAGGCAGATATGCGGTTCCCCAATTCTATACCAAGGGTGAGCAGGAATTCAAGCTCGGCAAAGGTATCGTTCTTGCCGACGGTAAGGACGTAACCATCGTTGCGACCGGTATTATGGTTGCGGCGGCCATGGAAGCCCGCGATATCCTCGCAAGCGAAGGCATCGATGCTGCAGTTATAGATATCCACACCGTCAAGCCCTTCGACGAAAAGCTCATCGCCGAATATGCCGAAAAGACCGGATTCATACTCACCGCCGAAGAGCATTCGGTTATCGGCGGTCTCGGTGATGCCGTTGCTTCTCTCCTTGCCGAAACCGGCACTGCCAAAATGGCGAAGCTCGGTATTAACGACGTTTTCGGCACAAGCGCTCCCGCGGGCGTGCTCATCGACTTCTACGAGCTCAATTCCGCAGGTGTCGTAAGCCGTGTAAAGAAGCTTCTCGGCAAATAAATGATACTCAAAAAACCGCTGAAAATAGCGGTTTTTTGTGAATAGAGGTATATTATGACCATAGAACAGCTTGCAAAAGAACTTGATATACTTATTCCGCGCGACCTATCGGAGCCTTGGGACAACGACGGAAGAATGATTATCCCCAACCCGAGCGAAGAGGTTACCGGAGTTTTATGCGCGCTTGACTGCACGAGCGTTGCAATAGATATGGCTATCGATGGGGGATGCAACGTCATCGTTACCCATCATCCGCTTATCTTCAAGCCGATCGGCGCGATAACCCCCGACGACAGCGTCGGTAAGCGTATTATAAAATGCATTAAGCACGGCATTTCCGTGCTGTCCTACCACACGCGCCTTGACAGTATGCAGGGCGGTGTGAACGACGTTCTCGCGGGATATCTCGGAATAAAAAATACCGTTGCGTTTCTTCCCTACGGACGTATCGGCGACGTAGACGAGCAAAGCTTTGAAGATTTCGCAAAGAAAACCGCCGAAGCATTAAAGCTTGACGTCAAATCGCTCGGATTGGTAAAAGCATCGGACAGAGTAAAGCGCGTTGCAGTTGTTTCAGGTTGCGGCAAGGACGAAATAAACGATGTTATTGCCGCAGGCGCGGACACCTTCGTTACCGGCGAGGTTATGCATAACCATATGATCGACTGCAAAGAGCTTGGTTTGAACCTGATTTGCGGAACGCATTACGCGACCGAGCGATTAATCGTCCCCATCCTTGCCGATAAGATAAATCAATACGTGCCTTGCGCTGTTTATATGTTTGGAAGAGAGGAAGAATATGGCATTTGACGGACTTTTTTGCGCCGCGGTCGCGAATGAATTGAATAATTGGGCGGGCGCAAGAGTCGAAAAGGTCTATCAAAGCTCGCAAACCTGCTTTTATTTCCAGATATACAAGGACGGCACACGCGGTAATTTCGTCGTTTCTGCGTCAGCCTCACGCCCTATTCTTGCGATAACCGACGAGGCGGTAGCACGTCCCGACACCCCTACTCCTACCTGTATGCTCTATCGCAAGCATCTCCAGAACGGTAGGTTTATGGGCTCGGAATGGATTGAAAACGAACGAATCATACGTTTTATTTTCGATTGCGCCGACGAAATGGGTTATATAAAACGTAAGCATCTTTACGCCGAGATGATGGGCAAATATTCAAATATTATCCTTACCGACGAAAAGGACAAGATCCTTTCCGCAAGCGCTTTTTCGGATATAACATCGAACGTAAGAAGTATTATGACGGGGCTTCCCTATGAGTTCCCTCCGAAGCAAGATAAAATATCTCTCTTTAGCGTAACGGAAAGCGACATAATTTCGCTTTGTATCGAAAAATCGGGAATCAAGGCGAGTGATTTTATAATTCGTACATTTTTCGGTTTCTCGCCGGTCGTTGCGCGTGAGGTTGCCTATCGCGCGTTTAATGACAGCGAAACGGTTATAAACGAAGCTAACGCAAATCGCCTTGCAGAGGAATTAATTACAATAAAAACAACGATCGCAGATAATGACTTTTCGCCTTGCGCGGTGTTGGATTCCGACGGAAACGGAGTTGAATATTCCTTCATTCCCCTCACGCAATACGGAAACGAATATGAAGCGAGAGAATACGACAGCTTTTCGCTTCTTCTTACCGATTATTTCGGCAAAAAAGAAGAGGCGGTAAACATCGGCCGCTATTCGCGCGAGCTCGTTAAAACTGTCAACACCCATCTTTCTCGCGCGAAAAAGAAGCTTGTTTTATTAAAAGGCGAGCTCGACGATTGCGCCTCGATGGAAAAAATGCGTATCCGCGGAGACGTTATCACGGCAAATATCTACCGTATCCGTCAGGGCGACAGCGAAGTTACGGGAATGGATTACGAATCGGGCGAGGAAATTACCGTTCCGCTCGATATTTCGCTCAATCCCGCAAAAAACGCCCAAAAATATTATAAGAAATATTCAAAAATGAAGCGTGCGTCGGTTATGCTTGCCGAACAGATAAAGCAAACCGAAGCCGAAACCGACTATCTCGAAAGCGTGCTTTCGTTCATAGACCGCGCTGCTAATCCGCAGGAGCTCGCGGAAATAAAAACCGAGCTTGCCGAGGGAGGATATATCGCCGGAAAATCGGCTGTCGGAAAGAAAAAGAAAACGCCTGCCGCCAAGCCTCTTTCGTTTAAGACGACCGACGGACTTACCGTTCGAGTCGGACGTAACAACCGCCAAAACGATGCTCTTACGGGAAACGCCGACAGAAACGAGATTTGGTTCCATATTAAAGGCTTCCACGGCTCACACGTCATCCTCACTCCCGACGGAAACAACGAGCCTACCGACCGCGATTACAACGAAGCTCTTATGCTCGCCGCATATTTCAGTGAAAAGCGCGGAAGCCGAAACGTCGAGGTCGATTATACGCGTGTGCGTAATTTGAAGAAGCCCAACGGAAGTGCATTGGGCTTTGTAACCTACGAAAAATACTATTCGGCGGTGGTAGATGCCGTTATGCCGGATATAAAGTGAGTATTGTATGAGTATGCTTGAACGCTCTGTGCCCCTTCTGGGCGGGGACGGAATCGAGAAATTGAATAGATCGTCGGTCATCGTCTTCGGTGTCGGCGGCGTCGGCTCTTGGTGTGCCGAGGCTTTGGCTCGGTGCGGAATCGAAAAAATCACCGTTGTTGACGGCGATACCGTCTCCGAAACCAACCGCAACCGCCAGTTAATTGCTCTTTCCTCTACGGTCGACAGCCCGAAATCGGCTGTTTGTGCCGAAAGGCTGAAGGACATCAACCCCGAAGGGGATTTTTCGGGAATCGATCTTTTCTATTCGGCTGAAACAAAAGACGAAATTGATCTTTCGGAATATGATTTTATCGCCGATTGTATCGACACGGTTACCTCGAAGCTCCTTCTTATCGCCGAAGCGAATCGGCTCGGCATTCCGATCATTTCCTCGATGGGCACCGGAAACCGCTTGAACCCATCGTTTGTTACCGTCAAGGATATCTACCAAACCTCGGGCGACCCTTTGGCGCGTGTTATGAGAAAAGAGCTTCGCGCCCGCAACGTAGAATCACTCACCGTGGTTCTTTCCGAGGAAGCACCCGGCGAATGCTTCGAGGGCAGAAACGAGGAAACGCGCCGCGCCACCCCCTCCAGCGCCGTCTTCGTCCCCGCAACCGCAGGCTTAAGAATGGCTTACGAGATCGTTGAACGATTGATAAAATGAAAATTCATTTCCGAGGCACTTGTCCTCGAAAATAATGATATTTTTATTATAGGATACAATTATGAAACAAAAATGGAAGGGCGGGGCGTGTCGCTTACGCTCCCACTCAAAAACAGGTTTTTGAGTGATTTTATAAGATATTTAACAGGTATTGACTATGAAACAAAAATGGAAGGGCGGAGCGTTACTATCGCCCGTGCCGGCTGTACTCGTTTCCTGCGGGAACGGTGAAAACGCAAATTTGATAACTATCGGATGGACGGGAATCGTCTGCACTCAGCCGCCCAAGCTTTATATTTCCGTACGTCCCGAACGGCATTCTTACGAAATAATCAAGCAGAGCGGTGAATTTTGCGTCAACCTGCCGACGAGCGAAATAGTGCGTGCCGTTGATTTTTGCGGTGTACGCTCGGGAAAAGACCTCGACAAGTTCAAGGAAACAAGGCTCACCAAAGAGGATTCCTTCGAGGTCGGTTGTGTATCCGTTGCGGAATGTCCGCTTACACTTGAGTGCAAGGTCTCCCAAATCGTCCCTCTCGGCTCGCACGATATGTTTATCGCTGATATTGTAGCCGTTGCCGCCGACGAAAAATTGATCGATAAAAACGGTCGTCTTATGCTCGAAAATGCCGACCTTATAACATACGTTCACGGCGATTATTTCACTCTCGGTAAGAAAATCGGAGATTTCGGCTATTCTGTACGAAAAAAGAAGACTATCTCAAGGAAGAAAAAGAGATGACAAGCGTAACTGTGATTCACGTAGGCGACTTTAAGGAAACCTACTTTCGCGAAGCGGAAAAGGAATATATAAAGCGATTAAAGGCTTTTTGCGACTATAAAACGGTCTGTATTAAAGAAGAGTCCTCCTTCGGCGAGGATTCCGACAAATTGATCGCCCGCGCACTCGAAAAGGAAGCTAACGCTATACGCGCCGCCATTCCCAAGCAAGCCTTCAAAATCGCAATGTGTATCGAGGGCAAGCAGCTGTCGAGCGTCGAGCTGGCAGATGTTTTCGCAAAAGAATCGCGCCCCATATGCTTTATAATCGGATCGAGCTTCGGGCTTGACGAAAGTTTGAAGCGTGAATGCGATATGCGCTTGTCGATGTCTAAAATGACCTTTCCCCACATGCTCGCCCGTGTTATGCTCGCCGAGCAGGTTTATCGCGCATTCTCGATAAATTCGGGAAAGAAGTATCATAAATAGCACGGAGTGAACGGACTTGACATCGCATTGCCCGGATGGTATAATTAGTTCGGGCGAAAGAATAGACTTGTGCCCCGAAACCGCCCGAAACGGCGGTTTTTTGCTTTTTGTGTAAGGTGTTTCCGAAAAAACGTACAATATTATTGAAAACGCATGAAAGGAGTTCGTTTTATGAGAATTAAATTTTTACCGTTATTATTAATGCTTTGTCTTTTGGCTGTCGGTTGTGCCGAAACGGTCGATATTTCAAACATCCCGTCCGAGCCGTCGGACATATCCAATCATACGTCAGAATCGGATACTTCCGAACCGTCCGAAGAGCCGACTTGGGACGTAACTCCGCGCGAGCTTGATTACATCAAAAACGGATTTTCGGGCGAATTCCGAAACCTCCGTATGCCGACGAGTTCGGATAGCGATACTATGACACTCGTCGCAACAAGCAACGAGGAAATGAAAGAAATCTTAGCTGCTACGGAACGCGGAATGACCTATGAAGAATTCATTGAGAAGTACGGCGAAAACTTTTTCGACACAAAGGCTCTTATTCTGTCTGACTGCACTATGCCATCTATAAGCATAGTTGTCGAGCTCGAAAGCGTTCGTATCGACGAAAGCGGAATAACCCTTTCGATAAGCACAAAAACCCCCACCATATGTCTCGATGCCACATTGTCCTATATTATGACTGTCGAAGTCAACAAATCCGACATCGGCGGATGCAAAACCGCAAAAACTATTATAGAAGAACACGTTTATCCGGTAAGCGGCAAGGTCGGTGAATACGACGAGACCCCGCGCGATATTAAATTTACTCCCTACACCTTCAACTATAGAATCAAAGACCGAGTAATCGAGTCTATCGACGGAAAACCTGATTTGAAGGTTAGCGTGTACGGTGATCTATTCTTCATTTTCGAACCCGAATTCGATGAGCTCGAGGAATACGGAAAAAGCGGTACCGATATAAAACAATACTTCAAAAAGGGCAATGACTATTTCGAAGACAAGGCGATTATCTCGACCTATATTGCTTCGTCCGACGGCAGAAGTAATTTCGAGATATCCTCGCTTCGCGCCGACGAAAACGGAATCACGATGACCGTCAAGCACACCCTTGCCGAAGAAGCCGAAACCGACGAGGTATATTCGGTAGTCGTTGCCGAAGTAGAAAAAGAATTACTTGCGGGATGTGAGCTTTTTAATGTTGTTTTAGACGAAAGTGAGGGCGCACTCCCCTCTCCTTATGAATTTCCCGTTCCTCCTTTCGAAAAAAATCCTTATAATGAAATAAATATCAACAATCAAACCCCCGAAGGATACGGAACCGAAATCACCGAGGAGCCCGAGTTCATAGGCTCTTACTATAATCCCGTTTACGTATACCTCACGGACAAAAGACTTGTTTTGTTTTCGGATTCCGATCCCTGTATGAAGCTTTCGGGAGTTGAGCTTTTCCTTTACGACGACGAACACAATATCGTTCAACGATCGATAACCAACAGCGACGGAGTGGCGCGTTTCGTTATACCTGTAGGTGAAAATTATCACATCGGATTCGCCGGCAACAATGAATTGCATCCGCGTAATGCCAAGGACGCAACCGATAAGAATTATTGCGTTTTTGTTCAGGAAGATGCCGGAGTGAAGCTATCCCAAAGAACGGAAGACGGAAAGGTTGCAACAATTCGTTTTTCACTTATGCGCAAAAGCGATTTCAAATATAATCCCGGTGAAGCTACCGTCAAATTCATAGACAAAACAACAAAAAAACCGATAAAAAACGTATCCGTTACTCACAACTCCTACCTCCGCTCCGATGAAAACGGTATAATTTCGGCTGTTTTCTATCTTTCTAAAAGCTATTCCGTGGTTGCAGACGGATACGACAACCGTGATTTCAAGGTTACGCAAGAGGGCAAAGAGCATATTGTCGAGCTGACTCCGTCCGCAGAAAAAACCATATCCAATATCGAAATAACGGTTATCGATAAAACAACGAAAAAGCCGATCAAAAATGCGACGGTACTCGTCGGCGATTATTACGGTCCGGGTGATTTAGTCGAGCGTTTCACCGACGAGAACGGAAAAGTAACCGTAACGGCGAAAATCTACGATATCAAGCATCACAGCACGCAAATTTGTGTATATATCGAAGATTATTATTCCTATTGTCTTATCTACCCCGATGAAGGCCGCGACTCATACACGGTAATGCTTCATAAATATTTAAGCGAATACAAATAATTTTCTCAAAAATTTTGTAATGTTCCCTCTTTTTTCCGTACTTAATGTATGAGGACAAAAAACAGTATGCGAAAGGAGCATTACATATGAAAAAGCTTATTTCCCTCATCCTTGTTGTTTTTATGACCGCAATTGTTCCCTTATCGGCTGTTGCAGAGGCTGAACCGAACCAAGACATCTACGACGTTAACGGCGACGGTAAAGTAAATATGTTCGACTATATCTTCATCAAGGGTATTTACCTCGGATCTATCGATACTGTCCCCGAATTTAACGGCGGCGACGTTAACGGCGACGGCAAAACCAACATTTTCGACTGTATTCTCGTTAAGGCAGCATATCTTTCCGTCGAAAGCGACGTAGTTGTCGAGGAAAAAGACATCCCCTACACGGCACACGGTCTTTCGGGTTCTCTCGAAGAATATGACATTCAGGGTATCCGTCCCGAATACGGTATGGAATTGGTTTCGTTCCTCATTACCGATTCCGATCAGCTTAACGCTTTGCTTGATGTCTATCTCAATTACGGCAATTCCGTTAACGACGAGCCCTTTATTGATTTTGCCGAAGCGCTTTCCGATGACTATTTCGAAACCAAGGCGCTCGTTATAACTCCCGTTTTCGCTTCTACAGGCTCTGCGATCATCAGCATTGAAGGTGTAAAGGTTAACGGAAGCGAAATTCTTACCGAGATCTCGGTAATAGGCTATGGCGAAGGCACAGATGACTGTCAAAACCGTCTTATGACCGCGGAAGTCAACAAATCCGATATCGCGGACTGTACTTCTGCTCGCGCTGAAATTATCGAAGCTAACATTTACGGTGTTAACTATTCTTTCAGTGCCGACTCGTGTATAGTCACGGAAGAAATTCTTCCTCACCGCCTTATAACTAACTTCGAGCAGCTTGAAGAGCTTTGCGACGGAAATCGCGAGCTTGCGGAATATGCAGAATCTCTTCCCGAAGACTTTTTCGACACCAAGGTGCTCACTCTTACACAAATAGGTCTTCCCGACGGAAGCTACGTTGCTTATACCGCCGCCGTCACTTACGGCAAGAACGGTCTTACGGTATACATCGACCGATGGAGCATGGACGGAATATTTCCGGATTTGTTCACCGTTATGTTTGCGGTAACCGAGCTCGACAGAGCCGACATCGGCGATGTATCGACTTTTAATGCCAAATATGTTGATTAATATTGATTGATTTCAATCATTCCGCCGCGCGGTTTAGCCGCGCGGCATTTTTTGTCGAATATTTTATGAATTTTTTTCTATTTCGTTGACTTAATTTATAAAAAGCACTATAATCGATACAGAAACATTAGCAAAAGAGGTCTTATGTTATGGCAAAAAACGCTCTCGCAAGAGAACCGGAAATGAATCTTCCCGAACCTAAAAATATAAAGCACATGCTTTTGATGGCTGCCGACGATGCAGGCGACAAAATCGCATATAAATACCGTGGAAAAGGTGGCACTGTCGAGGTTACCTACCGTGATTTCCGTATGGATACTCTCTACATCGGCACCGGACTCAACTCGCTCGGAATGGCGAGAGGCCATATCGGTTGCTGTGCCGAGAACAGCTATAATTGGATAGCTGTTTTCCTTACTGCGCTCCAGAGCGAAGGTGTTTTCTGCCCTATCGACAAAGAGCTTCCTGCGGATGACCTCGTTACGGTTATCAACCACGGCGACGACGATATAATCTTCTGCGACAAGAAGCGCGAGGAGATATTCCGTTCCATCCGCGACCAACTCCCCAACGTTAAATATTTCGTTTCCTTCGACAGAGAAGAGGACGAAGGCGAGTTTTTATCCTTCAAGCTTCTTATGAAGAAGGGCAAAAAGCTTTACGAAGACGGCGACCGCGAGTTCTGTGAAATGGAAACCAAGGATATGATGGCTATGAAAATGCTCATCTATACCTCGGGCACAACGGGACTGGCAAAAGGCGTTATGCTCTCCGAGCACAACATCAAATCGCTTATACATTGGGGACTCAAGCTAACCAGCCTCCGCGACACCGCGTTATCGGTGCTTCCCTACCATCACGCTTACGAATCTATTGCCGGCATTCTCGTGGCTATCCACAGACACAATACCGTTGCTATAAACGACAGCTTAAAGAGAATCGTTAAAAACCTCGCGCTTTATCAGCCCGAATATATGTACGTTGTTCCCGCGCTTATGGAGGTTCTTTACCGCCGTCTTAACGCGAGCATCGAAGAAAAGGGCAAGACAAAAACGATCAAAACCGCACGCAAGCTTTCTAACTTCCTACGTGCTATCGGCATCGACGCAAGACGCAAAATATTCGCCGAAATCCACGCCGGTCTCGGCGGAAACCTTGTCTTGTTGATCTGCGGCGGTGCTCCGCTCCGTGCTGAAATCGTCGATTTCTTCAACGACATCGGTATTCTTGTAAACAACGGCTACGGTATAACCGAATGTTCGCCCCTCGTATCGGTCAACACCGACTTTATCAGCGACCCGCGCACCGTAGGATTCCCTATGGCTTGTGTTGACGTACGTATCGACGACCCGAACGAAGACGAAGAGGGTGAGATATGCGTCAAGGGCGACACCGTTATGCTGGGTTATTACAAAAACCCCGAAGCTACTGCCGAGGCATTCACCGAGGACGGCTATTTCCGTACCGGCGACTACGGCAAGATAACAAGCATCGGTCAGATCGTTATTACCGGCCGTAAGAAGAATATTATCATCCTCGGCAACGGCAAGAACATCTATCCCGAGGAGCTTGAGGATTATATTTGCGGTATTCCCTACGTTCTCGAATGCATCGTCTACGGCTCACGCGCCGAAGACGGTACCGAGGATGCGCTTGCGGTTCAATGTGCGCTCGACCCCGATTATCTCGCGAGCGGAAACAAGGACGAGCTCACCGCAAAGCTAAAGAGCGATATTTACGAAAAGCTCGCTCAGTTACCGACCTATAAGCAGATAACCCACGTTATCATCCGCGAAGAGCCCTTCGTTAAAACGACGACAAACAAGATTCGCCGTGCAAAAGACGGCTCGCCTATGTAATCCGCTTGACAAAACAGGATATTTCGGTGTGATTTTCACTCTTAAAAACTCACAAACCTTAATTGTATAAAACGAAGCAGAGCCTTTAGGTACATACCTTCAGGTTCTGTTTTTATATTTAATTCGTTTTCAAATACAACCGTCAAATAACGGAATTTCCCTCGAAGAATCAAAATTTTTCGATTTTCTCTTGACACGCGACGTCTAACGCATTAGAATATAGGTGGATAATTGTATATATACAGAAGAGCGAGGAATTACATATGAATACACCCAAAATTTTCGAAAGTGAATACAGATTCTGTCTTATTTTATGGGAAGTCGAGCCGATGGCGTGCAAGGACCTCGCGAAGCTTTGCAAGGAAAAGCTCGATTGGTCGCGCACGACGACCTATACCGTCATCAAACGTCTCGAAGAGCGCGGTGTTTTGAAAAACGAAAATTCCATCGTATCCTCAATCGTATCGAAGGACGAGATACAGCGCGCAGAGTTGGACGAAATGTTCGAAAAACGATTCGAAGGATCGCTTCCTGCGTTTATCGCCGCTTTTGCAAAGCAACAAAATCTTTCGCAAAAGGACGTCGAAGAAATACAACGAATTATCGAGCGCGGAGGTGAATAAGCCTTGTCCGAAATATTCATTCATCTTTTCAACCTGAGTGTTTCGACTTCCTGGCTTATTGCTGCGGTTGTTATAATAAGGCTTGTTTTCAAAAAACTTGCGCCGAGATGGACGGTCTGCCTTTTGTGGGCGGTAGTGGGATTACGTCTTATTGTCCCGTTCTCCATCGAAAGCGATATAAGCCTTATACCAAGCTCCCAAACACTCAATCCCGATGCAATAAATACGTTGGAGGTATCTTCCGACGTTATTTCCGATACCGTTTCGGAATCGGTTTCGGATAGTATTTCGGGTGAAGCTTCGGAGTTCCGACAGGAGCAAAGCGAACACGAACCGATAATACTGCCTCCGATAACCAACATCGACAAAACCGACACCGAAGCATCTTCGGGCGAAAACAGCCTACCCCAAGCAATACCCGACGAGGAAGCCGCACCTGAAACGGCGCCCGACAAAGAATACGTCCAGTCGGGAATCAAGCCCGTAGACGACCGTGTAAATACAGCCATCTCGTCGAAGGTTTCTGAGGATCCGAATAAGAATCCGCTAAAGACCTTTGCCGATATCGGAAGCATCGTTTGGATGATCGGCGTAGCGATAATGGCGGGGTACGCTATAATCAACTACCTTGTTTTAAGAGGTAGGGTTGCGGAATCCATCCCGGACGGCAACAGTATCCGCCGATGCGAAAACGTCGCATCCCCCTTTATTCTGGGCATTTTCAAGCCGAGAATATATCTTCCCTTCGGGCTTTCTCCCGAAACCGAATCGCTCATAATCGCCCACGAAAGAGCGCATCTCAAGCGGCTTGACCATCTTATTAAGCCGTTCGGATATATGCTTCTTGCGGTTTATTGGTTCAACCCTCTCATATGGATCGCGTATATACTCCTTTGCAGAGATATCGAAACCGCTTGCGACGAAAAGGTTGTCGAAAAAATGAGCATCGAGTCGAGAAAGGCATACGCGGGCGCGCTCCTCGAATGCGGCATAAAGCGAAGTTCTATTGCCGCCTGCCCGGTCGCTTTCGGCGAAGTTGGGGTAAAGCAAAGAGTAAAAAACGCGTTGACCTATAAAAAGCCGATGTTCTGGATAATCATCGTTGCCATAATCCTAACGATTACCGTTTCGGTATTCTTCCTTACTTCGCCGCCGAAAGACAACAATGCGGACAAGGATGTATCGAGCGAAAGCACCGATTCATCGGAAAATTCGGAAGAATCGCAGGAATCGAAGGATAATTCATCCGATGTCTCCGATGACGCTTCGGAAAACAGCACGGAAAACAGCGAAACGACCGCCGAGTCTATCAAATACGAAGGCGATATTTTAGCCTACACCGATTCCGGACCCGCCGACCGATATCTTGATATCACCGACGAAGAAGCGCAAAAAATACGCGATATCGTCAACAGCGGAAGCTGGACAGAGGAAGCGGCTGAATTAGTCGGCACTCACGTAATCACTATCGGAAACGACGACCTTGTATACGACAGCGTCGGAGGAAATATCGTCGATTTTGAAAAAGGACGCACTCTTCCGCTTACCGAAGACGAAAAAGCGGTTATCGATTCTGCTTTGACAGAAGAGGAAAAACAGCCGAGCGCGATGCAAAGCACTCACCAAACTCCCGAGGACTTAAACGTCAAATCCGATAGGTTGAAATATCACGGAGGCGACTTAACGCCGACGTATATTCAGCTCTCTGACGTCGACTTGATGTTCGAGCGTTCGGGCGACCGCGGAACTGTACCATACGGTGCAACCGACGAGAGCGTTATCGAAAAGGGTATAATTAAAAAATCGGGACTCAAAATATGGATATGCACCGAAAGCGGTAAGAAAATCGACTATGTGTATTCCAACAGCGACGGTCTTTTCCGATTTGAATGTCCCGTAGGAACCTATACCTTCCTTTTTGATTCCGATGTTTACGTGGACAAATACGTTCACTCCATAACCGTCAGCGGTAAGTTTTACAGCGATTCTCGGGCAATCGATTATCCTTATTTCGAAGCTCCGGTATCTCTGTATCCGATCAAAACAGATTACATTAACAATGCAATCGTCTATCGCGACATTTACGAGAATTTCAGGGTAAAGGTTATAGATTCGGAAACAAAAGAACCGTTGAAAAACGCCAAGGTTACGCTGGACGAAAGGACTGTTTATACCGATGGCGACGGAATCGCGGTCTATGCTCCTCTGATGGAATATGTATCGGGACGTTCTTCGTCATTCGCCGCCAAATGCGAGTGCGACGGTTATTTACCGGTCTTGAACACAAAGAGCGCCGGTCTATACCAAACCTACATGGAGATCGAGCTCGAACCGATTCACGAATACGATTTCTCCATAACGGTATTGGACTATTATACCAACGAACCTGTTTCGGGTGTTGAAATCACCTATGATCTTAACGAGATCTACGCCGATGCTCAGTTTGAAAATACGATCACCGGCAAAGACGGAACCATAAAAGGTAAAATTACCTCCGATGAGTTTAGACACGATATTATTATTAAATACACGAAAACCTATACCTTGCCAAACGGCAACACGTATACGGAAACCGAATATTGTGATATATCACTTGATAAAAACAATCTAAACGTAACCGTCAAGCTTACATTAGGCACATACAATCATGCATTAAGGCAAATATAACAAAAAATCGCAGGCTTCTAAAAGCCTGCGATTTTATTTTACGGTTATTACTGTTCATCTTTGATAAGCCTGATGTCCGCGCCGACCGCACGAAGCTTTCCGACCATATCCTCGTAGCCTCTCTGGATATGATGGATATCCTCGATGACCGTCTTTCCGTCGGCGGCAAGTGCCGCAAGAACCATCGCGGCTCCCGCGCGAAGATCGACCGCACGAACGTTAGCGGCTCTCAGCGCGGGAACACCGTCCACGTAAGCATCTCTGCCCTGAACGGTTATACGCGCGCCCATACGTGCAAGCTCGTCGGTATACTTAAATCTCGAATCCATAACGCTCTCGGTAAGCTTGCTCTGACCCTCGGCGAGGCAGAGAAGAACACAGAATTGCGAGTTCATATCCGTCGGGAAACCGGGATAGAAATCGGTCTTTACACGGCATTTTTTAAGAATACCGTTATATGCAACACGAACGTTATCGTCGCCCTCTTCAACGGTTACGCCCATTTCCTGAAGCTTAGCGGTTACCGCCTCAAGATGTCGGGGGATAACGTTATTTATAACAAGATCTCCCTTTGTCGCGGCAGCGGCGATCATATAAGTGCCCGCCTCGATCATATCGGGAATTATCGCGTAAGTACCGCCGTAAAGCATATCAACACCGCGGATTTTTATAACCTCGGTACCTGCGCCCGAGATATTCGCGCCGCAGGAGATAAGGAAGTTCGCAAGGCCAACGATATGGGGCTCACGCGCGGCGTTATCGATAACCGTCATACCCTTAGCCATAACAGCCGCCATCATAATATTACAGGTTGCGCCGACAGAGGCAACGTCGAGATAAATCGAGGTTCCTTCAAGATCACCGTCGGTATAACAGCTTACACCGTCAGCAGTGCATTTCACCTTCGCACCGAGCGCTTCAAAGCCCTTGATATGCTGGTCAATGGGACGTGCGCCGAGGTTACAGCCGCCGGGAATAGCGGTATAGGATCTTCCGAAACGGCCGAGTTCTGCGCCGAGAACGTAATAGGAGCCGCGCATAACGCGAGCAAGATCCAACGGAACGCTGTTACTGTGGACAGAACGTGTATCGATACGGTAGGTAGTGTTATCGATCTTTTCGACCTTTGCGCCCATACGCTTAACTATCTCGAGCGCGGCGGCAATATCGCTGACATCGGGAAGATTTTCAAGCACACAAACATCGTTTACGAGAATAGTGGCGAAAATAATAGGGAGAGCGGCATTTTTCATTCCGCCTATGTTTATCGAGCCATGAAGGGGCTTTCCGCCCGAAATACAAAGCTTATCCATTTATAAAACACCTTTCGGTATATATTCGTATGTATATTCTATTTTATGATAACATCTAATATAATAAAAGTCAAGAATTAATGATTACATTACAGTTTATGCGACATTTATCTTCTTGACAAAACTTTTCGTTTGGGGCATAATATATACTGTTGTTTTTGTAGTTGATCGGATGGATGTCCGATAGATATACATATTAAAAAACCAAGAAAGGAATCTATATGGCAAAACCAAAAAAACCGAGAGTTAATATAATATTCCTCGGCGGTGTCGACGGTATCGGAATGAACTGTACCGCCTTTGAATATGCGAACGATATTATGGTCGTTGACTGCGGTGTCGCCTTTCCCGAAGACGATATGCTCGGTGTCGACCTTGTCATCCCCGACTTTAACTATCTCGAACTTAATGCCGAAAAGGTGCGCGGTCTTGTTATAACCCACGGCCACGAGGACCACATCGGCGCAGTACCCCATTTTCTCAAAAAATTCCCCAACGTTCCTATATATGCGACACGCTTGACGCTCGGAATAATCGAGGGAAAGATTGCCGAGCACGGCATCCGAAACGCAAAGCTTATCGAGGTTCAATCCGGCGACCACATAAACCTCGGAAGCGTATTCCAAACCGAATTTATTCACGTGAACCACTCTATGCCCGATGCATGTGCATTATGTATCACCACCCCCTGTGGAAGAATCCTTCACACGGGCGACTTCAAGGTGGATTTCACACCCGTTGACGAAAAGCCCATCGACTTAGCAAGAATTGCCGAGCTCGGACGAAAGGGCATCCGTCTTTTGATGTGCGACAGCACGAACGCCGAACGTCCCGGCTATACCCCCAGCGAAAGCAGTCTTGCCGAAAGCTTCGACCGAATTTTCAACAACGAAAAGAGACGTGTTGTTATCGCAACCTTCTCTTCAAACGTTCACCGCGTACAGCAGATCATAAACGCTTCGGAAAAGTACGGAAGATACGTCGCTGTTTCGGGAAGAAGTATGCAAAACTTTGTCCGCGCGGCAATAAAGCTCGGTTATCTCGAGGTTCCCGACGATATGATCATCGACCTTAACGATGCCGAAAAGTATCCCCCCGAGCGCGTTACCATCGTTACCACGGGAAGCCAGGGCGAGCCGATGAGCGCGCTGTACAGAATGGCATTCGGTGAGCACAACCAAATAACGCTCGATCATCGCGATCTTGTTGTTCTTTCTTCGTCCGCCATTCCCGGCAACGAAAAGCTTATAACGAAAATCATCAACGAGCTTTTCAAGCGCGGTACCGACGTTATCACTTACAGCAACTACGACGTTCACGTTTCGGGACACGCCTGCCGCGAGGAATTGAAGCTTATCCATTCGCTCGTTTCACCCGAATATTTTATTCCCGTCCACGGAGAATACAAGCATCTTATCGCGCACGCCGCGCTTTCCTGTGAAATGGGTACGCCCGAAAGCCACATCGTTATCCCCGAAAACGGACGCATCGTCGAAATGAGTAAACGAAGCGTAAAAGCGGCGGGTATGATCGCGGCCGGTACGGTTATGGTCGACGGAACGGGTGTCGGCGAGGTCAACGACGTTGTTCTCCGCGACAGAAAGCGTCTTTCCGAGGACGGTGTTATCATTATTTCGGCAGGAGTAGATATGGAATATCAATGTATTTCCATTCCGCCCGAGGTCGTTACCCGAGGTTTCGTTTACGAAAAGGACAACGAGGAGCTTATCGCACGTATCGCCGAGTCGGCGCGTAATTCGCTCATACGTAATTTCGCAAAGGGTGTCGACGATATTTCGGTGCTCCGAACCCGACTTCGCGACGATATCGCGGAATATGCCCGCAAACGCACAAAGCACAAGCCGCTTATCGTAACGACACTTTTTGATATTCAGCTGTAAAAATCAAGAGGATGCAAAAGCAATTTTGCATCCTTTTTGTTGTATCAAACGAAAGAAAATGCTTCGCAGGAATCCAAGAAAAACATTTCCGCGATGTGCTTCGCCATAGTATTCTTTTCGTCGCGGAAAATACATCCCGTGTAAGGAGAGGTTAGCTCGGAGCTTATGGTAAATACCGTTTTTTCACCTGTTTTCTCAAACGAAACGTCCCACAAATTCGCGTTCGCAATAAGATGTCCGAGATAACTCCAAAAGCGTTTTTCGCCGAGCTCGCCCTCGAATCGCTTTGAAGCGTCTATCCGTGTTCCGAATTCCATATCTGCAATATCAGACGGAACATCACCTGTTATTCGACAATAAACCCTTTTTCCGTCCCGTTCAATTTCGAATACAATTCCGTTATCACCGAAGCCGTTGAGAAATACGGCGACCGCTAAAAGCAGCATAAACTCGTCTTCGAATCCCGCAACGACAGTTTTTTCCTCACCGAAAGAACAGTTATTTACCGATACGGGAATCCCTATGCTATCAAGTGCTTCGGCAAAATCGGCAACCGTTTGCGCTATGTCGAAAAACGCCGTCTTTTGCTTTGAAAGATTGTTCTGCAATAAGTCGGTTAGAAGCGCCGAAGCTGATTTCGATCGGATTCTTCTTGCGAGCCCCTCGCCGAAAAGGCTGTCCCCGGGAATTTTCATATCATATCCCGACATACGCTCATAAAGCGTTCTTATGCTTTCGCACAGCCTCGACGAAACGGGATTTACTACGATCATTCGCCTGTCTGCCAGCCCGAACACGTTCGCGCCGTATACAGCCGATCTGTATTTTAATTCACAGCAAAGAGTTTCGCCGATTTTAAGATCCCTTATGCGTATTTCTTCCTCATCCGAAAAACATCCTCTTATGGTTTTTCCTATCTCCGCTCCGGCTGTATAATACTTTGTGGCATTGTTTTTCGAGATTATCTTCAGATCGCCGTCGGTAACAATTATCGGATGCTCAAAGGTGTTTATAAAGCTTTCAAAATCGTCTTCGATTTCCGAAGCTATATCAAGTTTAATGTACATAAATGCTCCTTGGATTCTAACATATTCTCAAAACGCAAACCGACATATCGTCAGCCGATTCACTGTTTTTCTGTGCGTCTTTCAAGATTTTCGATGCAAGAGCACGCGCGCTCGGCATCGGAGGTATCCCCTCTTCGGGAAGAATACCGTATTCGCTTCCCGTCTGCAATATACCGTCGCTCAGCATAACGATCATATCGCCCTTTTCCAGACGGAAGCTCTTTTTGTCGGCTATGACCTTACGCATTATCCCTGCCGGCGGCGTTTTCGATTCTATCATAACCGATCTTCCGTCGCGAATCAAAACCGTCGGAGCGGCACCCGCCTTTATGACCGTTGCCGTTGACATGATTCTATCGATTTCAAGAAGGTCGACCGTCGCAAAAATCTCCTCCTGCTTTTCGACGAGCGCTTTATTAAGCAAACGTATCGCGCTTTCCTTATCCGCGCCGACCGACAGCAGCTTTTCCATCATTATCGCCGAAAGCCTGCTCGTGAGCGCGGCATCGCGTCCGCTTCCCATTCCGTCCGAAACGAGACAATAAAAATATCTTTCATCATTCTCGAAAACACTTACGGTATCTCCGCAAACACTTTCTCCGCTTTTTGCCTCGGAGATCTTCGAAAACTCGACGCGGAAGGAGGGCACGGAGCGAAGCTTCATAAGAGTATAGTCGTCATGGAGTACAAATTCGGGAGGAGATACAGCGGTGCCTACTGCTTGACCTACCGACGAAGCGATTTCGTTCGGGGATTTTTTTATTTTTTCGGGCTTGACACCGAACACGGTAATTTCTCGCTGACGAGTGCCGATAACGCGGACTCCGTCGCATTCCACGCCTATCTCCGAAAGCGAACGCTTCACTTTGTCCGCAAGAGGCTTGTCCGCGCGCGACAGGTCTTCCTGCTTTTTGGCGGCATCAACAAGAAGCGACGAGAACGCAGAATACTCCTCAGCCATCTGTGTCAAACCCTTTTCGCACTCCTTTTCGCGAAGCGTCGGAAGGTTATTTATCGACCTTGCCATAGCGCAAGCGAAGGGACAGCGCGAAGAAATATGGGTCGGTATACGCGAATATGCGGCAACGCCGTTCCGTCTTATTTCGCTTGTAAAAAAGTTGGATATTTCGCTTTTATCCAGCTCACAGCCCTCGCAATGAGAGCAATAGGAATCGACCGCGCGGACTATTTTTCGGTTGACCTCGGTTACCCCTTCGGCTCGCGTTGTATCCGAAACTGTGTAAAACAGCGAAGACAACGACGAGAACGCGGCGGCGTATCGGGATATACGTCGGTCATGAGCGCGTTTTTCGGCACCCGAAGCAGAGCTTTTATATATTTCGATATACTTTCTCAACGGCACAAATCCCGCATAAACGAGAAGAAGCATAACCCCCGAAACGACTATTCCGTCGGTGCCCGAAAGATAAAAATATCCGCTTACAGCAAGCATATACGAAAGAATAAGCGCAAGTATCTCAACTTCGTTGGCCAAAAGACCGTAGCACATACCCATAACACCGAGCGCACCCGTTGCCGCGCCGCCCGAAACAAGCCCGCAGGCGATACCGCAAACTCCTCCGTAGGCGAAGCCGCCCTTGCGCGCCGCGCATAAAGTAAAGGCGGCGGCGGGAACCAACGAAAGCGAAATTCCTCCTATCTCCAACGGCGAAAACAAAACCGTAAAGGCGAAAGCAAACGCCAAAAGCGATATATCATAACGCTTTTTGTAAAGCTCTTTTTTCTTGTCGTAAAACCCGTTAAAGGCATAAGTAAACGCAGGATATGCAATTACCGCTGCCAGGAGACGGAACACGTCGGATATATCGTAAACACCCGAAAGCGCTATATAAGCACTTCTCAGTGCGCTTATCGAAAAAGAAAGCAATACGCGGGTATACATAAAAACTCCGCCGTTTTTCTCCTTGGCGGCCAGCACCAAATAGACATATACCGCACAAAACAATGCCAAGGGGATACATTCATCTAAAAGAGATGCCGCCGCGACACCGAAAAAAGCTTCACGTCTTCCCTTTTTCGGCATAGCGCAGAGCAATGCACAACCAAAAGGCATAACTCCCGCCGCTATAGGCGCAACACCCAAAAGAAAACCGAACAAGGCATAAATAAGACGTTTTTTCCGTTCATCTTCAAAAAATTTGACTCGTAATGATTCCATTTTTCACATTCCGTTTCGTTTTTTATTGGAATCTCATTATATTACGAAACCAACGCACGGTTTGTCGAAGCGGAAATGAATTTTTTTGGTGTTTTTATATGTTTTTATTCGATTTGGTTAGGCTTTGGTGCAGGTTGGCAGAAGATAAAACAATTAAAGTCTTTTTGTATCAAGAGGTCAACTTTAGCGAAATTTTATCCGTCCCTATTTATAAATAGCGAAAATCCCATTTTTGTTTATAAATTTCTTCGAAAAAACGAAAAAATTTTAATTATGGGTATAAATTGAGCCGTTTTACGTCGATAAGATCGTTTATTGCGACAAGTGTCTGGTTATTTTCGCGGTTAAGATTCCACCAAAGCGCGCCGCGGAGATTTTTTTCTGCCATAAGACGAAGCCTCGACGAAATCGAACGTACGTCCTCAAACCACACTCTATGCGCAACACCCTCGGAGGTATAATCGAAATAGGGCGCTTTGGCGGTTTCGTCGAAGAATATTTCCGCGCCGTATTCGGCAGCTAAAGAAAATGCCCGCTTCGTCGAAACCGAGGTCGCACGCGAAATTCCTTGGGTATAGGGAAGAATGAAATCGTATCCGTAATTGGATATTCCGAGAAGAATTTTTTCGGCGGGAATACGCGTCAACGCATAATCCACCACCTCCGAAACCGGCTTTATGGGCGATACAGCCATAGGAGGACCGTAGGTATAACCCCACTCGTAGGTCATTAAAAGCACAGCGTCCGCTACCTCGCCCAAACGTGCGTAATCGTGTCCCTCGTAAAGCGTACCCGGTTGGGAATCCGAGGTCTTCGGAGCAAGCGCGGTCATAATTCCGTAACCGAGCGGGTGGAGTCTGTCGCGGCAATAAGCGATAAAATCGGCATATTTCAAAGCGTTTTGCGCTCCGAGAAATTCAAAATCGACGTCGAGGGAGGTATATCCCTTTTCCTGCATATTTGAGATAATATTATCCAAAAGAATCCGTTGTAACTCTGTTGAGCCGAAAAGCACTTCGGCAAGCTCGACCGAAAAAATATCGTTTTCGGTAAGGGTGGAAAGGTGCATTATCGGCTCGGTAAAATAGTCCGCCGATGCGGTGAGCATTGCCGAATCGTCGGCCGAAACAAGCGTGCCGTCGGGTCGGAAGCCGTATGTAAACGGCATAAGCGCACCCATAAACGGCAAATACCGACGAAGAAGCGTATTGCTTATATAAGGATAGGCATATCCGCCTGTGGAATATGCGCCCAAAGGCTCGCGCTCGATATCGATATAAAGCACCTGACCCACAAATATTCGGTCCTGACCGTTAAGATAGAGATTATTACGAAAAATATCGTCGGGCGTAACCGAATAGCGTTCGGCTATCGAGGACACGGTCTCTCCTATCTGAACAGTATGGGTGAGCGTCGGAAAAACAACAGCGATCGGCTGACCGACGGGAAGCTTCAAGGGGTCGGCAATATCGTTATCAAAGGCAAGCACCGAAGGTTCGACACCGTACGTACGCGCAATCGAATCGAGAGTCTCGCCTGATTGTACGATATGAATAAGCATATTTACACCTGACTTTCAAAAAATCGTTGAAATATAAGCCGAATGAGTGCGAATTGTCTTGATTTTCGGCTTATAATATGATATGATATTTTAATAATTTATGCTCATTAATCATATATAGAGGTAGTTTTTATTTATGAGTGATATCAAAACGATTATTTGTGAAAAAGTAAGTGCGTTCGTAGAATCGAAGGGCGCTAACCTTTCTTCCGACGAGGTTATGTCCTTCCTCGAGACACCTGCCGACAGCAAGATGGGCGATATAGCGCTCCCCTGCTTCAAGCTTTCGAAGATTTTAAGAAGCAACCCTGCCGCCATTTCCGCGGAGCTTTGCGCTTCGTTTGACGGAGTTTCGGGCTTTGAAAAAATCGAATCGGTAGGTCCTTATCTCAACTTCTTTTTTGCGAGCGATAAATATTTGGAGGATCTGAAAAAGCTCCTCTCGGACGAATATCCCGAATTAGCCAAGGTCGGCGAAGGAAAAACCATCGTTTTAGACTTTTCTTCTCCCAATATTGCAAAGCGTTTCCACCTCGGCCACCTCGGAACAACGGTTATCGGTAACGCGGTACGTAATATTTATAAATTCTGCGGTTACAAAACCGTTGCACTTAACTACCTCGGAGATTGGGGTACCCAAAACGGCAAGCAGATAGTTGCGTTCAAAAAATGGTCGAGCCGCGAACAGCTCGAACGCGAAGGCATCAAGGAGCTTGAGCGTATATACGTTATGTTCGGCAAGGAAGCGGAAAAAGACCCTTCTCTAAACGACCAAGCCCGCGCCGCGTTCCGCGAGCTCGAAAACGGCAACGAGGAATATCTCGCAATATGGCAGTTGTTCAAGGACATCTCGCTCCGCGAATACACCCAAACCTATAAGCGTTTGGGTATAGAATTCGACGTTTGGGACGGCGAAAGCCTTTACACCGACAAGATGCCCGCCATCGTGGACGAGCTCCGCGAAAAAGAGCTTCTGAAAATCGATGACGGCGCTTCGATCGTTGACCTTTCGGAATACAATATGCCCCCTGCGCTCATACTGAAGCGCGACGGCAGCACGCTTTATCCCACCCGCGACATCGCGGCGGCAAATTACAGATACAACACCTATAATTTTGATATCTGCGCCTACGTTACTAGCGCAGGCCAGTCGCTTCACTTTGCTCAGTGGTTCAAGGTAACCGAGCTTATGGGTAAGGAATGGTCGAAAAACCTCGTCCACATCCCCTACGGTACGATGAGCTTCGGAGGCGAAAAGCTCGCTTCGCGTACGGGCAACATTATCCTTCTTAACGACGTTTTCGACGAGGCTGTTGCCAAGGCGAGAGCGATTATCGAGGAAAAGAACGTTGCTCACGAAAACAAAGAGGCTATCTCCGAGGCGGTCGGCTTGGGCGCAGTTATATTCAGCGCATTAGCCAACAGCCGTATCAAGGACACCAACTTCACCTGGGAAGGCACGCTCTCCTTTGAGGGTAACACCGGTCCCTATATTCAATACACCTACGCACGTGCGGCAAGCGTACTCCGCCGCGGAGAAATGAAGGACGGTTACGGAGATTATGCTCCCGTCGAGGACGAGTTGGCGCTTATCCGTAAGCTCAGCGAATTCCGGGACACCGTGCTCCGCGCCGCAAACGAATTCGAGCCCAGCATTATTTCGCGTTATGCGCTTGCGGTCTGCACCGCGTTTAACCAATTCTACCACAACTGCCGTATTCTCGGCTCGGGCGGCGAGACCGAACAGTTCCGCTTTGCGCTTACCTCCGCCACGAGAAATATTCTCGGAAGATGCTTGGAGCTTTTAGGTATGGTAAGAACAGAGGAAATATAAATTTCAGATAAAAGATAAGAGATAAAAGAGAATAGAAAAGGAAGATTTTTCGCCAAAGCGAAAAATCAACAATAACTATTCACTATTCCTTTTTCACTATTCTCTAACGACGAAGGAGTTGCTTATGTCAGGACATTCTAAATGGAAAAATATAATGCACAAAAAGGAAAAGACCGACGCTCAAAGAGCAAAAGTCTTTACTAAAATAGGCAAGGAAATGGCGATTGCCGTTCGTGAAGGCGGTCCCGAGCCCACTTCTAACACCAAGCTACGCGACCTTATCGCGAAGGCAAAAAGCCTGAACGTGCCTAACGACAATATTGAGCGCGTTATCAAAAAGGCTTCGGGCGCGGACAGCGTTGCATACGAGGTCATCACCTACGAGGGCTACGGTCCCGGCGGTGTTGCTGTTATCGTCGAAGCGGCTACCGATAACCGTAACCGTACCGCAGGCGACGTCCGCCACTATTTCGATAAATTCGGCGGCAACTTGGGTACTACGGGATGCGTTTCCTATATGTTCGCCGAAAAGGGCGTTGTTGTCGTTTCGGGAATCAAGGACGAGGACGAGTTTATGGAAGCGGCGCTCGATTGCGGCGCGCTCGACTTTACCTCCGAGGGCGAAAACGGAGAAGTTTTCACCGACATAAGCGAGCTTTCTGCGGTTCGTGAATCGCTTGAATCGAAGGGTTACGTTATCGAATCCGCCGAGCTCGAAAAAATCCCCGCTAACTATGTCCGCCTCGACGACGAGGAACAGATAACCAAGATGAACAAGCTTCTTGACGTACTCGAGGACAACGACGACGTTACAAACGTTTGGCACAACTGGGATGACGACGAATAAGATCGGGATCTTCGGCGGAACCTTTAACCCCGTTCACAGAGGACACGTTGCCGCCGCGGAACGCTTTATTAAGGATTTCGGGTTGGATATGCTTTATGTTATCCCGAATAATATATCTCCTCTTAAAATTTCGAACAGCGTTTCGGGCGAGGATCGGTCGAATATGCTCAAAATCGCCTTTTCGCATAACGAAAAGGTCGTTGTAAGCGATATCGAGTTAAAACGCGAAGGGACGAGCTATACACGCGACACAGTAGCCGAGCTGAAGGCTATGCATCCCGACAGCGAGCTGTATCTTCTCACCGGCGACGATTGGATAGATTCCTTCGATAAGTGGAAGGACTATAAGTTTATTCTCGAAAACGCTCACCTTGTCGTCGCGGTAAGAAGCGGTAACGATATCACCGCGTCACTCGACAGACTGGAATCGCTGACGGGGATTCGTCCGCTTGAGCTCGAAAACGAAAGAATCGAGCTTTCGTCGAGCCAATTCAGAGCGGAACCGAAAAAAGAATATCTGCCCGACGGAGTTTTTGAATATATCGAAGAACGGAGGCTTTACGGAATATGACCGACGTAAACACAATACTTTCCACAATGACGATATCCGAGCGCCGACTAAAGCATACGCTCGGTGTTGCCGAAGCGGCAAAAGAGCTCGCCAAAACTCATTTCCCCGAGCTCGACCAAAACCAGGTTGAGATCGCCGCTATAATGCACGATTACACGAAGGAATATCCGTTAGAGCGTCATTTGGAGCTTTTTTCGCTTTTCGGTATTGAAGTCAGCGAAGAAGATATAATAAACTATAAGCTCCTCCACGGAAAAAGTGCGTCGCTTATCGCAAGGCATGGTTTCAATTTGAATGAAGATATCTGCTCGGCGGTTTATTGGCATACTACCGGAAGACCCGATATGACTCCGTTTGAAACGGTTATATATTTAGGCGACTATATTGAAGAATTCCGCGATGACCCCGGCTGTATCCAGCTCCGCGAATTTTATAAAAAATCGCTCGTAAAAGACGGTAAACATATTGCTTTGCTGAAAACGCTCGTCAAATCGTTCGACACCACGATAAAGCATCTTATCTCGAGCGAGAAGACTATCGACGAGAACACTATCAAAGCGAGAAACTTCTATTTGAAAAAGCTTAACGAAGCTACGAAAGGATAACGGAATATGAACGAAAATATGCAAAAGGAACAGGCAAAGGCTATAGCCGAACTCGCGTACAGCGTGCTCGATAATAAAAAAGGTATGGACGTTACTCTTCTTGAGGTAGGTGACCAGACGATCCTCGCCGATTATTTCGTCCTTTCGACAGGTACTTCGAACACCCATGTCCGCGCGCTCGCAGATGAAGTCGAATTCAAGCTCCGCGAGGAATTTAACGTGCTTCCGAATCATATCGAGGGTGCATCGGGCAACGCCTGGACTCTTATGGACTACGGTTGCGTGGTTATAAATATTTTCACCTCTCAGGCGCGTGAATTTTATAAATTGGAACGCCTTTGGAACGGAAACGAAATCAAGCTCGGCGGAAGCGAGGAAGAAGAATAAATGAAACACGAATTTAAGACAATAGAACAAAAATGGCAATCTCGCTGGGACGACAGCAAGATCTTCGAGGCGAAGGACCCCGGTGAATCGGGTTCCGAAAAGGAAAAGTTTTTCGCGCTCGTCGAATTCCCCTACCCCAGCGGTGCGGGGATGCACGTCGGACACATCAAGGCTTATTCGGGTCTTGAGGTAGTTTCGCGCAAGAGACGTATGGAAGGCTATAACGTTATGTTCCCGATGGGCTTTGACG
>JAZSLN010000076.1:0-4420 GCA_045535385.1 Eubacteriales bacterium | reverse complement strand
CTCTTACCGATCATCTGCTGCATACCTCTGCGGGAGTGGTTGTCCTTAGGATTCTTCTTAAGGTGCTCGGTGAGCTCGGCGATTCTCTTGGAGAGAATAGCGATCTGTACCTCGGGCGAACCGGTGTCGCCTTCGTGTACTGCGAACTCTTTGATGATGTTCTGTTTGGTTTCCTTTGCGATCATGGTGTTTCACCTTTCAAAAATAAATTTTTCGGTGTCCCCCGGCAAACGGCCGGTGAAGTCGGGCGTGTCGCCCGTGTGCCCGTGAACCGAGTAGACCCTCATGCGTATCCGCATTCCTAAATAATTTACCACACTTTTTCGCTTTTGTAAAGACCTTTTTTCTATTTTTTCCGAAAAATTGTTAAAAAATCCGTGCGAAAAACCGAAAATACCGTCGTTTGTATGATATATATATTATAATGTTGGAAAAATTGATTTTTTGCGCCGTTCCTATTGATTTTACCCGATCTATATGTTAAAATACTTTAGATAGATGTTAAATAAAGGAAAAATTTTTGATGGCAGTTCTCGATTTTCTCAAAAAGAATAAAAAGGATGTTATCCGCGCCGCCTGTGCTTTGGCGCTTTGCGCCGTTGCCGCGGTGTTTGTTTATGCGTTCTCGAAGGGTGCTCTCCCTTATTCCGAGGACGGCGACGCATTCGATACCATCTATGCCGTCGGAGATAATTCGTAAATAATTGCTCACACGCTGGGCATATCATAAAAAATCAAGGCTTAAAAGGAGATAAAAGGCATGATCACTAAAAAAGAAACAGTCGCGATGCTCCTCGCCGGCGGCCAGGGAAGCCGTCTGCATCTGCTCACCGAGCGTATCGCAAAACCCGCGGTTCCGTTCGGGGGTAAGTACCGTATCATCGATTTCCCGATTTCCAACTGCGACAACTCCGGTATAGACACCGTCGGTGTTCTGACACAGTATCAGCCCCTCGCGCTCAACGAATATATCGGTAACGGACAGCCCTGGGACCTCGACCGTACCTACGGCGGTGTAACCACACTTCCTCCTTATCAGGGACAGAAGCGCGCCGACTGGTATAAGGGTACCGCGAACGCTATCTACCAGAATATTCAGTTTATCGAAAGATACGATCCCGATTACGTCGTTATCCTTTCCGGCGACCATATCTATAAAATGAACTATGCCGAAATGATCGAAAACCATAAAAAGAACGGTGCGGCTTGTACCATCGCCGTTTTCGACGTTCCTCTTTCCGAGGCGTCGCGCTTCGGTATTATGACTACCGACGCCGAAATGCGTATAACCGAGTTCGCCAAAAAGCCCAAGGAACCCAAGAGCACCAAGGCGTCTATGGGTGTTTACGTTTTCGATAAGGATAAGCTCTTCTCTTATCTCGAGGCTGACGAAGCCGACGAAAACAGCTCCAAGGACTTCGGTAAGAATATAATCCCCGCTATGCTTAACGCGGGCGAAAAGCTTTACGCGTTCGAATTTGACGGATATTGGAAGGACGTCGGAACCATCGACAGCCTTTGGGAGGCTAATATGGACCTCCTCGGCGACCGTCCCATCCTTAACCTCAAGGACAGAGAGTGGAGGATCCTCTCCCGTAACGATGCGCTTCCTCCTCATTTCGTAGGTCAGGGCGCGGTTATAAATAATTCTATGATCACCGAGGGCTGTGAGATCTACGGTACCGTAATCAACAGCGTGCTCTCGGCAGGCGTTGTCGTCGAAAGAGGCGCCGTTGTACGCGACAGCGTTATTTTGAGTAACGTTACCCTCCGTGCCGATTCGGTCGTCGACTACTCGGTCATCGACTCGGATACCGTTGTGGGTAAGGGCGCTACCGTCGGTAAGGAGATCGAGCTTTCCAAGGGTATAACCCTTGTCGGCGGCGGTCTTAAAATCCCCGATAACGTTTCGGTTCCCGACGCAGTAATTTGCGGCAAGGATATGCTTGCGGAGCTCTCCGCTAAGAAGGAGGTAATGTAATGAACGCAGTAGGTATTATTTTTTCCAGCATTAACGAAAAAAGCGTATATGAACTTACCAAACAGCGTACTATGGCTTCGGTTCCCTTCGGATGCCGTTATCGCCTTATCGACTTTACTCTCTCCAATATGGTAAATTCGGGTATCAACCACGTAGGTATCGTTACCCATTATAACTACCAATCGCTTATGGACCATATCGGCTCCGGTAAGGATTGGGACCTTGCCCGCCGCCACGGCGGTGTTCAGATACTCCCGCCTTACATAACCGCGTTCGCTAATAATACCAACTTCCTTTACAATACCCGCCTTGAAGCGCTTATAAGCATCCGCGACTTTATCGCCGACTGTAAAGAGGAGCTCGTTGTTCTCTCCGACTGCGATACCGTTTGTAACCTCGATCTCTCCGCTATGATAGATCAGCACGTTGCCACCGGTGCGGACATCACTCTCGGTGTTAAGAGCAGCTACGTTTCTCAGGATTCTACCCGCGCAATAACCGTCGTTAATTCCGACGAATCGGGTAAGGTAACCGGCGTTGTCGATTATACCGATCTTAAGAGCGGCTTCGAGGACGTTTATATTAAGATTTTGGTTGTCGGCAGAAAGTATCTCGAGGAATTGATCTCCGATGCCGTTGCTCACGGCTATACAAGCTTCACCAAGGATATCCTCGTCCGTAACAGCCAACATCACGATTGCCGTGTGTTCAAGTTCGACGGCTATTTCGCCGCTATAAGAAGCATCGGCGACTATTACAGCTGCAGTATGGATATGCTTGACCCCGAGATCCGCCGCTCGGTATTCGCTGTGCGTAACCGCCCCGTGCTTACAAAAGTACGTAACTCCTCGCCGTCTTCTTATATGAACGGCGCCATCGTCCGTAATTCGCTTATCGCCGACGGCTGTGTTATCCAGGGTACCGTTGAAAACTCTATCCTCTTCCGCGGTGTAAAGGTCGGTAAGAATACCCATATTAAAAACAGTATCGTTATGCAGGACACCCTCACGGGCGAGAACGTATATCTTAACTGCGTGATAACCGATAAAAACGTCGTTATCCGCGACGGCCGCGTGCTTTCCGGCCATGAGACCCGCCCCTTCTTCATCGATAAGGGCTCCTACGTTTAATATAACGGTTTATTTTGAATGATCTATCTTAAATAGGCAGGGAATATTATGAAAAAGATTCTTTATGTTGCCGGCGAGGCGCTTCCTTTCGCTTCCTCCGGCGGACTCGGCGATGTTATCGGATCGCTTCCCGCGGCTCTTTCCGCCGAGGGTGATAACGATATTCGTGTCGTAATGCCTCTCTATTCTCATATCGACGAAAAATACCGCAAAAAGTTCGAATTTATCGGTTCGAAGTATATCCGCCTTTCCTGGCGTACTCAGTATTGCGGTATCTTCCGCTATGTCCATAAGGGCGTTACCTTCTATTTCCTCGATAACGAG
Organism: Eubacteriales bacterium; assembly: GCA_045535385.1. Classification (GTDB taxonomy): domain Bacteria; phylum Bacillota; class Clostridia; order Oscillospirales; family CAG-382; genus Coliplasma. Next base: position 985 of record JAZSLN010000076.1, on the reverse strand, counting down.
TTTTATTTCAAACGCTACGCGCTTTACGGCGAATACGACGACGGCGAAAGATTTGCCTTCTTCTGCCGTGCCGCTTTGGAGATAATGCCCGATATCGATTTCTTCCCCGATATACTCCACGCTCACGACTGGCATGCCGCTTTGAGCGTTATATATCTTAAGCAGTGCTATTCGAAGATCGATAACCGCTACGCCGCAATGAAGGCGGTCTTCACTATCCATAATATCCAGTATCAGGGCATCTACGATTTCGCTATACTCGGCGACGTTTTCGGTCTTATGCCCTCCGACAGAGAAATAGTGGAATACGGCGGATGTATCAATCTTCTTAAGGGCGCCGTTGTCTGTGCCGATGCGGTTACGACCGTAAGCCCCACCTACGCGAAGGAAATTCTTTCGCCTAAGTTCTCCCACGGGCTCGACCACGTGCTCAATAATTTCTCCTTCAAGCTCTCGGGTATATTGAACGGTATCGACCGCGATTACTATAACCCCTCGAAGGATAAGGAGCTGTTTGCGAACTTCTCGACCCGTAATATGGCGGGTAAACAGCTTTGTAAATCGGGACTTCAGCGTATGCTCGGACTCCCCGAGAGGGACGTTCCGCTTATAGCGGTTATCTCGCGCCTTGTAAGCCATAAGGGTCTCGACCTCGTTATGCTCGCAGGCGACGATATTATGCAGGAGGATGTTCAGCTCGTCGTGCTCGGTCAGGGCGATAAGAGCTACGAAAGCTATTTCGAATCGCTCGCTGAACGCTACCCCGATAAATGTAAGGCGCTTATTACCTATAACCGCGATCTTTCGAAGAAGATCTATTCCGCGGCAGACGTCTTCTTGATGCCTTCGAGAAGCGAGCCCTGCGGACTTGCTCAGATGATCGCTTCGCGTTACGGCACCGTTCCCGTTATCCACGAAACCGGCGGCTTGTACGACAGTATTAAGGATATCGGTAACCTCGGCGGCGGTAACGGCTTCACCTTTG
>JAZSLN010000081.1:0-24771 GCA_045535385.1 Eubacteriales bacterium | reverse complement strand
CAGCCGTCGGTCATAAGGTCGGCGATAGTCTTATCCGATTCGTCGAGCGCCATTTTCACGTTCGTTTTCACTCGCGACATTCCCTTCGCTATGGGAGCGGGGTCTTTGCCTCCGTCGCAGTGGATACAAAGCTTATTTTTGATATCGAGAAGCAGGGTTTCGTGTTGATTGCGGCAATCGGTAAGGTCGCGTCGAAAATTCTCGGATTTAACGCTCGGAAGCACCTCGTTGATCGAGGCAACACCCATTTTTACGCCCGCGTCGCACTCACGCAGTAATTTTACGGTATCGTTATCGTTCATTTTTATTCCTCCTTTGTTTTTTATAGTATTGCCAAAAATAATAAAAAAATAACGTCCGCCGAAAAAACCTTTATAAAAACAAACAACGCTTCCCGTTTTGAAAAGCGTTGAATTTTTGTTGTTTTTATTTTTCAAAGTCCTTGAAAATATAATATGAAAATCAATTCCTTATGAAAAAGTAACGGAGCTTCTATAAGAATGAAGCTCCGTTTTTATCCTTTAATTTTCTTTCAAGGACGTAAATAGACCGCTTATGGCCTCTGAGATCAGTCGTCGTCCTCTTCACCGAGGTTAATAACCTTACGGGGAATGATATCTCCGGATTTGGTGAGAGCGATTTTGGTAAGCAACGGACCGACAAGCTCGTAAATAAGAACCGCAAAGAGGGTGATATTACGAACCAACACACCGATTTCGCCCTTATCGGCGAACTCGACGGCAACGATCGCAGACATACCGAGCGCAACGCCTGCCTGAGGGAAGAGCGTTATACCGAGATATTTTACGATAGAGGGGTCGCACTTCATAAACTTCGCACTCCAGCCTGCGCCGAAATATTTACCGAGCGCACGAGTGAGAATATATATAAGTCCGATGACAATGATTATCGGGTCTGCAAAGACACCGAATTCCAGCTCAGCACCCGAAATAACAAAGAAGATAAGGAACAAGGGTGCAGTCCACTTATCGGTTTTACCCATAATCTCATCGGAGAAATCGCACATATTGCAAAAGACCGTACCGAGCATCATACAAACGAGAAGCGACGAGAAGCCTATATGAACGCCGCCGATCTCGAATTTGACCATCGAAATGGCAACCGCCATAAGAACGAAGGTTATCGAAAGGGTAAGACGTTTACTGTTCGATTTGAAGAACTTTTCCGCCAACGAGAACAAAACACCGAGAACAAAGCCGAGGAGAAGCGACAAAACGACCTCCAAAAGCGGTTCGACAAGAACAGAAGTAACGCTCATACCGCCTGCGCTTCCAAAGGATTTGGCGATGCCGAGCGAGATAGCGAAAACTACAAGACCGACAGCGTCGTCGATAGCAACGACAGGAAGAAGGATATCGGTCAATTTACCCTTCGCCTTATACTGACGGACGACCATAAGAGTTGCGGCGGGAGCGGTTGCGGTAGCAACGGCACCAAGTATAATAGCCGCTTCGAGGGGGAATTTATCGGGCATAAGAAAATGGATTCCGATAAGGGCGGCATCGACAACTATCGTAGCAACGATAGCCTGGAAGATACCGATAACGGTCGCCTGCTTACCGATCTTTTTAAGCTGGGCGATACGGAACTCATCGCCGATAGCAAAAGCGATAAAGCCCAAAGCAACGTCGCTTAATACCTTGTAATGCTCGATAGAGCCGTCAATAAATCCCATCCAATCCTGTCCGCACAAATCACCTAATGCGCCAAGGCAGTAGGGGCCGACAAGGATACCGGCGATAAGATAACCGGTAACGGCAGGGAGCTTTAATTTCTTAACAAGACGGGACATAAGAAGACCTGCAGTCATCGCAATGCCCACGGGAAGTAGCGTAAATAATGTATCCACAAATTCACCTGCTTTTCTATTTCTACAAGTCGAAATATTAACACATTTCGCTTTATTTTTCAATAGTTTTGAACTTTTTTTGAATTTTTCTAAAATTAATACAACCTCCGTTTAATTAACCGCAGAAAACAGAGCATTTTTTACAAATATTTTTTTGCTATCCCTTAATAACTCTTGATTTTAATTTGAAAATATGATATAAAAGCCTTATAAACCATATCAAGGAGGAAAATATGAGATATACAAAGATTATCTCGCTTTTGCTTATACTCTGCTTTGTTTGCACGTTTGCTCTTACATCGTGCGATAAAAGCGAAAACGAAAGCAACACTTCCGAAACGGAAGAAAAGCTTAACCGCTATGACGGCGAAACCCTTACCTTCCTCACCTGCAGCGTTAACTCTACCTATGAATCGGAAATTCTTTCCAACACCACTGCGTACAAAGAAGAAGGTCTTGCTCAGGTTCTTCCCGACATCGTTAACACTGACTTTCAAAACCGTTCTAACCTCATCGAAGAAAATATGGGCGTTAAAATCGAAGAAATCAAGTTCCATTCGCCCAAGCGTCCTTACGGCGAGATCTGCGACACCATCCGCAAGGACGTCATGTCCTCTAACGAAGACTATCAGATTGTCGTTCCCTGCCTTTACGACGCGGCTGCTCTTGCCGTTGAAGATATGTTTTTAAATCTTCGCGGCATTGATAACCTTGACATTGAAGCTGAATGGTGGAATCAGTCCTTTAACGACAGCATGACCTATGCCGGCCAGCTTTACTTCACCGTCGGCGATATCGGTATTGTAAACAAAAACTCCACTGCTTCGCTTTACGTCAACCTCGACCTTTGGGAAAAACTCCATCTCGTTGACGAATTCGGCGGAACTCCTTACGAACTCGTGCGTAACGGCAAATGGACTCTCGACGTAGTTATGGAAGCGTCCAGAGCACTCAGCAAAGACGAAAACAATGACCAGAAAATCGACTATAACGACAGCTTCGGATGGTCGGGCCAGCTCGACGATATGTGGAGCATCTTCTTCGGCGCAGGCGAAAAGATAGCAAGTGCCGACGCAAACGGATACCCCACAATCACTATGTATAACGAGCGTAGCGCACGTCTTATGGAAAAAATGCAAGAATTAGTTCAGGACGACGCTCACTACATTTCCGCTAACGACTATTTCGGTGTTGTTACTTGGCCTGCAGAACTTACCCGTGAAGCCTTCACCACCGGAAGATGTATTTTCTTCAACGCTAGCTTAGGCGACGTTATCAATCTCGGTAGCATGGAAGATCGCTTCGCTATCGTTCCCGTTCCCAAGATGGACTCCAAGCAGGAAAACTATTATTCGCTTGTTAATCCTTGGACTTCTACCTGCTTCGCAATTCCCGTTTCGGTTACCGGCCAAAAGCTCAAGATGACTGCTGACGTACTCAATTATATGGGTGAAATCAGTAAGGACACCGTTGCAAAGAACTATCAGGAAACCGTTATCAACTACATGAAGATACGCGATGACGACTCCATCGATATGGTCGAGAATTACATTCTTCCCAACCGTGCCTGCGACGTAGGTATGGTTTATAAGTGGGGTAAGCTCGACGAGCTTCTCCAGGAAATGGCATCCTCTACCAAGGGTTCCTTCGCTTCTAAGTTCCAGGAAAGAGAAACCGCCGCAAAGACCGCTCTTGAAGATACCATCAAGTACTTCAAGGACAAAGAAGCCTAATTAACATTTAATATATAAGGCTGTCGTTTTACCGCGGCAGCCATATTTTATAGGATCTGTTATGAAAATTTTATCCTTCGGCGAGATTTTATGGGACGTGTTCCCTACCGAAAAGAAAATAGGCGGAGCTCCCTTTAATTTTGCCGCACACGCGAGCAAATTAGGCGCGGAAAGCTATATCGTTTCTTCTGTGGGAAGCGATGAAAACGGAAAAAGCGCGATAGAAGAAGCCAGAGCGCTCGGAATAAAAACCGACTATATTTCGGTCGACAGAAAATACCCGACCGGTGTATGTAACGTTACTCTGGACAACGGTATGCCTTCATATAAGCTCGCGGAAAACGTTGCTTACGACCACATTCCCGATCTATGTCCGCGCGGAAAATTCGATGCGGTCTATATGGGCACGCTCGCTATGCGCTCGCCCGATTCACGAAGAAGCTTTGAAAAATTAATACGTTATACCGAGACGAAAGAGGTTCTTTTTGACGTTAATTTCCGCGCGAATTATTATAGCCGTGATATCGTAAGCGTTCTTATGAACAAAGCGACTATACTTAAATTAAGCGACGAGGAGATCGGTTTTTTCGGCAACCGCGGAACGGTAAACACCGTCTTGGAGCTTTCGAAAAAGTATCCGAGGCTCAAATACATTTGTATCACTCTCGGAAAAGAGGGCGCGCTCGTATACGATTGCCGAAGAAGAGAGCTGCTCTGCTCGGACAAGCCAAAAGGAAAAGCAGTGTCTACCGTCGGTGCGGGCGACAGCTTCGCGGCTTGCTTTCTTGTAAGCCTTCTTTCGGGATATAACGTCGGTGTTTGTCTCGACAGAGCCGTCGCTTTGAGCGATTACGTTGTAACCCAGCTCGGTGCGGTGCCTGATTACGATGGAAAAACCTTTTTTGAGTAAAAAGAAGATATAACGAATTTATCGCTTATACTCATCTATACGACGAGGTGAAATTATGAAGTGCTTAAAAAAGATGTTACTTATGTTCCTTTGCTTGGCAATGGTATTTTATCTATGCGGCTGTTCTGTAATCAAAACCATCGGTTTCGACAATGAAGCAACGGTTATATATCGCGAGGAAGGTTATGTTCCTAAATATGCTTACCAAATCTTTTACGCAGATAGCCTCTACAAAATAGATTTAATAGACGTAGGTTACGGCATCCACCAGTATGCGTATGCATATTTTAATACGGACGGCAGTTTGACCGATTTGACATTCCAATCGTCTAAGGAATATTTAGAAGATGAACGGAAAGAGTTTTGTAAATCACTGTCAGACGAACAAATAGAATATTTGGAACAATATACCTATTTCCGAATATTAAAGCTTAAAGATGCCGACTACGCCCTGTTTTCGAATCTCGAAACACACGGTACCGGTAATTACAAATTCCGTATTTTCAAACGCAACAAAAATAACAGCATTTCTTTTGTGGATTTAGAATCACCTGTGAAAGGCCGTATTTCGTATGGACTTGATTACGGAAGTATGGACTTTGTTTCCAAAAACCAAATGCTTACTATTTGCGGGCTCATATGGTTTGACTACGATTTGAACCTCATCGAAAACATCGAGCCTGTAGAGGATCTGTATATTGACGATGAAATCATTAAAGAATGGCTTCAACGATCGAACAATAAAGAGGTCAATAGAATCGTAGAAGAATCCTCATCATTATACACATACGAGAGCTTACAAGTCGGCGAGCTTTATGTTGTGTTTGTTTGTTGCTATCCTTCGTCAGAAGAAAATTCATACAAATGTATTATCGAAGCCGATTTAGACGGCAATATCAAATCTATCATCAAGCTGTCGGGCGCTGAATACGAAGCTATTTCTATAAAGGTATTGCAAGAAGCGGAACTTGATGGAGAAATCACGTATTATGACGTGAACTATTAAACGTCAACCGAAATTCACATTTACGTTGTAACCCAACTCGGTGCGGTGCCTGAGTACGATGGCAAGACATTTTTCGGAACGTAAAACACATAAGACAGATTCGGGTGAGATTATGAAAAAAAGAATAGTTTTGGCGTTGATGCTCATATTGGCGCTGTCATTAACAAGCTGCGACAAGCTCACGAAATCCCAATCCAGATTGGATGAGGAAAAGCACATTACATTTGAGCACACCGAAAACGGCAATATCATATACCAAGGCAATGAGTATTATTTATCTCAAATGAGCTTTTTGTGGACGGTTTCGAACAGCGATTATAAATATTTAGGATGGTCGGGCTCGGAATATTTGTCCAACTCTACCGTTTACGGCGATTCCGAGGACAAGCCTCTTTTCTTGTATTTTGCGGAAACCCGTAGCATTTATCTAAGAAATGACTATGATTACACATCCGACACTTTTATTATCGAAGGAACGGACGACACTGTTGTTTTTTCCGAGGCTCTGACTGACGTCGACGCCGGCTTGGACCTCCCGCACCCAAACAAAGAGGTCATCATTTCGTCGGTAAAATATCCCATCCTGAAAGCTCAGTTATACGTGTACGGCGCCGGTAACGATTGGTACGCAAAGACACGTACTCTCGAGACCTTCAAATTGTCGGATAAGTTTATCGGTATCCTGGAAGAAAACGCTTTGCTCGACGGATTTGCCGAAAACGAATCCCTGTCTGTCAATTCTGACAACTGATTTATATCAACCCAAGGGGCTGCCGCGGCGGTCCCTTTATTTTTTGCGATTCTTTTGGGGCTATCGGGCTTTTTTAGACTCCTTTTTTGTTGACTTTAGCGGTATTAAGTGATACAATAATACTGAATAATTATGTGGGGCGAATGCGATGGGAAAAGCGATAATTTTTGACGGAAACAGCATACTCAACCGTGCGTTTTACGGGGTACGTCCCCTTACTGCGCCCGACGGTCTGCCCACCAACGCACTTTTCGGTTTTGTGGGAATGATAAACAAATCCTTTTCGCAAATCGGAGGCAAAGCGGATTATGCCGCGATAGCGTTCGACTTAAAGGACAAAACCTTCCGCCATCTCGCAGTCGACACCTACAAGGCGACGAGAAAGCCGATGCCCGACGATCTTGCACTTCAGTTACCATTTTCGAAGGAAATAGCGAAAGCATTAGGGCTTAAGGTTTTCGAAATTTCGGGTTTTGAAGCCGACGATATACTCGGCACGCTTTCGGCGCGTTTTACAGAAAACGGCGTTGAAACCTTTATCGTTACGGGAGACCGCGACAGCTTTCAGCTTATAAACGACAATGTTACGGTTTTACTCGCTTCCAACGACGACACAAAGGTTACAACACCTAAAGAGATCAAAGAAAAATACGGGGTTGAGCCTAAAAAGCTCATCGACATAAAAGCGATAATGGGCGACAGCTCGGACAACATTTCGGGCATCCCCGGAATCGGCGAAAAGGGCGCGATCAAATTGATCGCGGAATACGGCTCGTTGGACGGAGTTTACGAGCACGCAGACGAGATAAAAGGCAGTGTCGGCAACAAGGTCCGTGAAAACAAAGAAGCGGCATACACCTCACGTTTTCTCGCCGAAATCAAGCTCGACGTAACGTTGGATTGTGATATATCCGAGTGCGCCTATTCGGGCGCGGACATCAACGCGCTCCGCGAATTATACACAAGATTGGGCTTCAGGCAATTTTTGGACAAGCTCGAATCCACCGTTACGGTCGCCGAAGCGGAAGAAGAAGCCTTCGCTACGGCAGATGAATTAACGGATATCGAAAACAAAACGCTTTATATTCATTCCGACGGCGAGAATTTGTTTATATCCGACGGAAATGCGCTTTATTCGTGCAGTATCGAGGATATCAAACGCATCGAAAACTGTAAAAAGGCCGTCTGCTGGTCGTCCAAGGATCTGCTTCATATTACTTCGAAATATGACGTATTTTTCGAAGACAGGCTCGATGATCTGTCGCTTATGGCGTATATATGCGCGCCTGCAGACAACGGCGTTTCCTTCGGAAAAGCGGTTTTGGACCATCTTGGCGTAAGCGCATCCGATATTAAGGTCTCGTTGCTTCCCTCGCTTTACAAAAAGCTTTACGAAAAGCTCACGGACGAAATGAAGAGTCTGTACGAGAATATCGAGCTCCCTCTCGCAAGAGTTCTCTGCGATATGGAGGAGCGCGGATTCAACGTAGACAAGAGCGCGCTCGACAGCTTTGCCGAAGCCTTGTCCAAATCCATCCTCGAGGAAGAGGAAGCGATCTGGGCGCTCGCGGGAGAAGAATTTAACATCAACTCGCCCAAGCAGCTCGGAAATATTCTTTTCGAGAAGCTTATGCTTCCCCATTACAGAAAGACGAAAAGCGGTTATTCGACCGACGTTTCGGTTCTTGAAAAATTAGAACCGTATCATCCCATAATCGGGCTCATACTCGAATACCGTAAAGACACCAAACTCAAAAACACCTACTGCGACGGTCTCGGAAAACAGATATCCGACGACGGACGTATTCATACAACCTTCAAGCAGACCCAAACACTTACGGGAAGACTTTCTTCGGCAGAGCCGAATCTTCAGAACATCCCCGTCAGAAGCGAAAAAGGAAAAGAGCTGCGAAAATTCTTCGTCGCGGACGAAGGAAAGGTTCTTATCGATGCCGACTATTCTCAAATCGAGCTTCGTGTGCTGGCGCACGTTGCCGATGACGACACGCTTATAAACGCGTTCAAAAACGGCGAAGACATCCACACGGTTACGGCAAGTCAGGTCTTCGGCGTGCCGCCCGAGCAGGTCAGCGGCGAGATGAGAAAGCGTGCAAAAGCCGTCAATTTCGGCATTATCTACGGCATCGGCGATTATTCGCACTCGCAGGATCTCAAGATACCGCGTAAGGTCGCGGCGGAATATATCGAGAATTATCTCTCGAAATACCCGGGCGTACGCGATTATCTCGAATCGACCAAGCGATCGGCGCGAGAAAACGGATACGTCGAGACAATGTTCGGCAGGCGAAGATACATCCCCGAGCTTGCGGTCAGCAACAAGAATCTTCAAGCGTTCGGCGAGCGAGTCGCAATGAACACACCTATTCAGGGTGCGGCGGCAGACCTTATAAAGATCGCCATGATACGAACCGACAGAATGTTAAAGGATGCGGGCTTGAACGCGCGTCTTATACTTCAGATACACGACGAACTTATTATTGAAGCACCCATCGGGGAAGCCGAACGCGCCGAAGCGATTTTACGCGAAGCTATGCAGGGCGCGGCGGAACTAAAGGTACCGCTTCAGGTAGATATCGGAATCGGAAAAAGCTGGTACGATTCCAAGGATTAAAAGTTATTTCTATTATTCATAAAAAGAGGGTAAAAAATGGAACTTAAAAATCTCAACGGCAAAAAAGCAAGAGAGCTTCTTGTATATCCCGACTATACCGACAGAGAGCTTTCGGGAAAGCTTACCGGCGGTAACTACAGCGAAGGTCTCGCGTCGATCTCCGCGGTTCTTAAACAGGGCGGCCACGACGTAAAGCTTATGCACCTTCTCTATCTCCACAACGAGCAGGAATTCAAGGAAAAGCTCAAGGCTTTGGGCGAATTTGATATCATCGGTTTTTCGATACGTACCACTGCATTCCACGACTGCAAGCAGTATATAAAATGGGCTAAAGAGGTTCTTCCCAATGCTCTCATCACCTGCGGAAGCTACCACTGCACGCTCGCTCCCGAAGAGGTTATCGCTGTTGACGGCGTAGACGTTATCACCATCGGCGACGGTGAATATTCCGCGCTCGAGCTTTGCGACAAGATGACCGCAGGCGAGGATTACACAAACATCGAAAGCATGTGGTTCAAGCTCGACGACGGAACGATAAAAAAGAACCCCGTCGCTCCGCTTTTTGCCGACCTCGACAGACTTCCCATCCCCGACTTCGAGCTTTTTGATTACGACAATCTCGACAGCGTTAAGGTCGGTACGGCGATCGTTATGATGAGCCGCGGATGCAGATACAACTGTACTTATTGCGGCAACTCGCAGTTCAGAAACGTTTATCCCAACAAGAAGATATATTCGCGTTTCCGTTCGCCTCAAAACGGTATCCTCTACCTGAAAACGCTTCTTGAAAAGCATCCGCAGATCAAGGTCATCAACTTCCGCGATGCTATATTCAATATGATTCCCGAATGGTTCGACGAATTCCTCGATCTTTACACCAAGGAGATTCATCTTCCCTTTACCGGCAACATCCGTTTCGACATCCTCACCGAGGACACCGTCCGCAGAATGAAGGAAGCGGGATGCTATACCATCGATATGGGCTTGGAAAGCGGTGATCAGGAAATGCGTTTCAAGTATCTCAAGCGTTATATGACCGACGAGATGATCATCAACTGCAGCAAGTGGTTCCATAAATACGGTATCGCACAGCTTACCTACAATATAATCGGTCTTCCCTACGAGGACAAGTACCGCGCGTTGAAGACCATCAAGCTCAACGCACGCGCAGGTGCAGACCGTGTTATTCCCAACATCTTCTATCCCTACCCCGGAACCAAGCTTTACGATATCGCTATGGAAGGCGGATTCATCCCCGAAGGCGGTGTTTCGCCCGATACGCGTGTTCCGCTCGTTCAGCCCCAGTTCCCCGAGCACGAGGTTCTCTATCTCGAAGCATATTTCGCACACTTTGTGCGTCGCTATAAATGGGCGTTCGCTATGCCCAAATGGCTCGGAAAGCCCTACGAAAAATGGCTTGACCACCGCGCAACGGGCAAGCACGTCCCCTATAAATTCCTTGTAAAGGTACACGATATTTACGCGAAGGCGAGAGGTAAAGTCAAGAACTTTGTTATCGACCACCTTCCCAAGCTTTATATGAAGCTCCGTACGCTCAAGCACAGAAAGAAAGCAAAAGGATAAAAAACCATTTATCCAAGGTGTTTATATGTCAGGAACTCTTTATATAGTCCCTACCCCCATCGGTAACCTCGGCGACATAACCGAACGTGCAAGGGAAACCTTAGAAAATGCCGATTTCGTCGCGTCGGAGGACACGCGTGTTGGCGGTAAGCTTTTAATGATGCTCGGCATCAAAAAGCCGCTAATAAGCTATCACGAGCACAGCAAAAGCGCCGTTTCCCAAGCGATCGTCGACCGTATACTTTCGGGCGAGAATTGCGCGTTGATCACCGACGCGGGAACTCCCGCCGTAAGCGACCCGGGCGAAAAGCTCGTGGCGGATTGTTCGGCGGCGGGCATCACCGTCGTTGCGCTTCCCGGAGCCTGTGCCGCAATAACCGCTCTTTCGGCATCGGGACTCGCCTCGCGCCGCTTCTGTTTTGAGGGTTTCCTTCCCGAAAACAAAAAAGAGCGTCGCGACAGAATCGAAGAATTGGCGCACGAGAAACGCACCTTCATTCTTTACATTTCTCCGCACGATACCGAAAAATATTTAACCGAGCTTGCCGAAGCTTTGGGCGACAGAAAATGTGTTCTTGCAAAAGAACTCACAAAAATTCACGAACGCTATTTCAGAGGCACCGTAAAAGGGCTTGCGGAGGAATTTTCCAAGCTTTCCGCTCCCGAACGAAAAGGCGAATTTGTTATGATATGCGAAGGCACAACAGAAGAAGACGCCTTTTGGAAGGAACTGTCGGTCGAGGAGCATTACGAGCATTATATCTCGCTCGGATTATCCAAAATGGACTCCTGCAAGCAGGTCGCGCGCGATCGGGGAGTCGGAAAAGGCGACATTTACAAGATCATCAACTCTTGAAAGGACGGTTTCATGAGAACCAATCGTTTACGGCTTATTGCTTTTATATTAATACTTTGCCTTGCTTTCCCTATCGCGAACGTTTCCGCGGCAACGAACGTTGTTTCGGTTACTATGTCCCGCGTTGGGGACGCATATTACGGCGGCGAATTTTTGGTTCGCATTGCCGTATCAAAGCCCACGGTTGCACTCGCCGGAATCGAATTCACGCTTGAATACGATCCCGAATACGTCGTTCCCCAGCTCACCGAGAACACCGACTCAGGGCGCGAAATGGACGCATTTATCACATCCAAGCCCTCGGGTTGGGAGCAATTTTGTTACCATTCCGAAGAGGATTCGCTCTATAATCTCCGTTTCGTTATGCCCGAAAGCGGAAGCAGTTATCTCGACCAGGCTAACGAGCTTATTATCGAAATCCCTTTTACCGTATGCACTCCCGGCAGCTTTTCCTTTGAAATCGCAAGCGGCAATATCCTCGCGTTCGGCGCGGATTCTGCGATAACAGCCCATTACGGCAACGGAAGCTCGCTTAACGTTACCGCCGCAAGCGAGGGTATAAAGCTATCCGCGGCATTAAACGGAACCGATTCGGAGGACACCGACAGCCGTTATAATCTCGGAGTAGATATAACCAACCTCGGCGACACTTCGGGTATAATCGCTTTGGAATTTGACTTATATTACGATAAAACCGTTTTTCTGCCTGCCGTAAAAAACAACTCTCAAAGCGAAATGAACCAATTTTTCGTATACACTCCACAAAACGGCTGGGAGCAAATGTGCACTCTTTACGAAGATGAAGGAAAGTACAGAATACGTCTTGCCGCCAACAATTGCGGTGATCCTTCCAAAGCAGAGGTTTTATCCCCCGGCGATTCGATAAAGCTTTCTATACCCTTCAGCGTTATCGGAACCGAAAACGCGGTCGGCAAATTCCGTATCGAATCCGATTCGATATCGGGGCTCAATAACCTTATGGGTGCCGTTGCGGGCACGGGCGGAACGAAAAACGTCTTAATTACAGCTTCTACAGGCTCCACGCCCGAAAATTTGGGATACACGGTAAAAAACGGATATCTTCTTTACGTTGCCGAAAAGACCAACGTTTCCGACTTTTTGGCTCCTATGAAGCCTGAATATACCGTCATTTCGAACGGAAACGAAATAACCTCCGGTTATGTCAAAACCGGATATACTCTTTCCGACGGCAACGGAACCAACCTCGTGATAATAGTCAAAGGCGACGTCAACGGTTCCGGCACAATAGACCTTTTCGACTGTGTGCAGGTCAAAGCCATTTATTACAACAAAAACGTTCCGAAAGAACAAGAGATTCTCGCCGCCGCGATCGTAAACGGCACGTCCGTAGGTATTTTTGACTACGTTCGAATAAAGGCGCATTATCTCGGAAAATCCGATATCAACGCTTAAAGGTAGATATATATGAAAAAATCAATCGCGCTCATTTTAGCATTCGTCGCACTTTCTTTGATGCTTTGCGGTTGCGCCAACAAAGAATTCCGGCAAGCTGACGAAACCGCAGCAAAATACATCGAAGCGCTTCTGCTCCGCAGCGAAGAGGGTATGAAAAATCATATTCACCCCGACTATACCGACGAAGCAATTCCCGGCGACGAATTCTACAAATCGCTTGAGGAACAGTTTTTGACCGTCGGATGCACGCTCGATGCAATCGAAGCAGGCGAGAAAAATTACGTAGAGAACACCGATATCGACGGCACCGTGCTTCAATGCAAATACGTTATCCGAGCAAACGAATTGTTCTATAACGTCGAATTGATGATAGTCGACAACGATAAAGGCTACGGTGTCGCGGCAGTTTCGATGGAGATAAATTTCGAATATCTCTCCGCGCTTACCTCCGAGGTATAATATGGTTCGTGAGCTTGTCGCGGAACTTACTTCGGTTTACGATTCGTTAAAATCCGAAACAAGAAAAATCTTCCTCTACGGTATGGGCGACGGCGCAGAAAAGATTCACAGATATCTTTCCTCGCGCGGAGTCGAAATCCAAGGCGTCGTCGCATCGGACGGATTTTTGCGCGGTCAAAGCTTTCTCGGTTACGACGTTATTTCGATTTCGGAAGCCAACGAACGTTACGGCGAGCTTTGCCTGGTCGTTTGCTTTGGAGTCGAGGGCGAAAAATGCCGTTTTTTGTATGAACTGGCGAAAAAACACTGCGTCATTTCGCCTAACCTTCCCGTTTTCGGAGAGGGTGCTTGCGATAAAGAATTTATTTTAGAGAATGCTGAAAAGTTTGACAAGGTTTATCAAAGTCTCGCAGACGACCTATCAAAGGACATATTTTTGCGCCTTATCAGATATAATGTTACGGGCGATATCAATTATCTTGATATCAAAGACGCCTTCGACGCGCCCGAAGAGTTCTACCGCCACAGCGAACGGCATATCGACGTCGGTGCATACGACGGCGACACCGCAACGGAGTTCGCCGAGCATAGCGACACTTACAAGGACATCGTTGCTTTCGAGCCCGACGGGCACACCTTTAAGAAATTGATCAAAAATACCGAAGGTATACGGGATATCATCCCCGAAAACGCGGCGGTTTCCGACCAAGACGGCGAAATAAGCTTTAATGCCGACGGAAGCCGATCATCTCATTGCGGAGAAGGAAACTCGAAAATACGCTCGGTAAGTATAGATAAATATTGCGGATATACCCACATCAAAGCCGAAGGTACCCCTGTCGGAAGCATAAAGATCGATGCCGAGGGTATGGACGAGGCAGTCATATGCGGAGCGGTCAACACGATCTACTGTTGCAAGCCTAACCTTGCCATCGCGCTTTATCATCGCGCGTCGGATATTATCGAGCTGCCTTTATTCATACGCAAGCACAACCCAAAATACAAATTTTATCTCAGAAAAAAAGAATATGTCCCCGCTTGGGATATATTTATATACGCTATAGATGATTCGGGAGGTAACTCAAATGAGCTTTAAGGAAATTAACCCCAACGAATTAAAATCGTCGGTATTCGACGACATCGGCAACAAATGGATGCTTCTTACTTCCGCAAAAAAGGACGGAAGCGTCAACACAATGACGGCGAGCTGGGGTGGACTCGGCGTGCTGTGGAACAAAAACGTGTTCTTCTGTTTCGTTCGTCCGCAACGCTATACCCACGAATTCACCGAGGAAAGCGACCGAATCTCGCTTTCGTTCTTCGGAGAAGAATACCGCAATGCGCTTAAATTCTGCGGAACAAAAAGCGGACGCGATTACGACAAAATAAAGGAAACAAATCTCACCGTTTTCAACAATAACGGACTTATAGGCTTTGAGGAAGCCGACAGAATCATCTACGGCAAAAAACTTTACAAGGGCAAAATCAATCCCGATGCATTCCTCTCGGAAGAGCTTTACAACCACTACAAAAACCACGATTACCACACGGTTTATATCTGTGAGATAGAAAAAATCGAGGAAAAGGAATAAATAATTATGCGTGCAAGCGAACTGATCAAGAAGATCAATGACGGCAAATTTGACAGCGTAATAGCAAAGCTTTATCCCAACAAGGATATTTCAGACCGACGCTACAGAATCGTTACCGTCGCGACCGAGTTTTCGAACCTTTACGGTGATTTGGACGTAACTCTTTTCTCGGTACCCGGACGTACTGAGCTTTCGGGCAACCACACCGACCACAACAACGGACGCGTTCTCGCCGCTTCGGTCGATATCGATATCATCGCTATCGCCGCAAAGCTCGACGAGAAGGTAGTTAAGATCAAGAGCGTCGGCTATCGTGAAGACACAATCGATATTTCTAACCCCGACCCCGACAAGGTCAGAAAGGGCAGTTCCTCGGCTATTATCGCCGGTCTTGCCGACTATTTTTACAAAAACGATTATAACGTCGGCGGTTTTGCGGCATATTCTGCGAGCGACGTTATGACCGGCTCGGGTCTTTCCTCCTCGGCAGCTTTCGAGGTTATCTGCGCAAGTATTTTCGCCGAGTTTTACAACCACGGAAAAATAACCCCTATGGAGCTTGCAAAGGCGGGCAAATACGCTGAAAACGTATTCTTCGGTAAGCCCTGCGGACTTATGGATCAGGCGGCTTGCGCTTCGGGCGGTTGCTTATGGATGGATTTCGAAGACAGCGCGAACCCGAAAACCGAGAAAATCGATTTCGACCTTATCAAATACGGATATAACCTCTGTATCGTCAACACGGGCGGCAATCACGCCGACCTCACCGACGATTATGCGTCGGTTCCCTCGGAGATGCATTCCATCGCGACCCTTATGGGTAAGCAATCTCTCCGCGAGTGCAACGAAGATGACTTTATGAACCGTATCCCCTATATACGCGCCAACGTCGGCGACAGAGCGATCATGCGCGCCATGCACTTCTTCGCCGAAAACAAACGCGTCGACGTTCAGAAAGAAGCGCTCAAAAGCGGCGACTTCGACAAATATTTAAGCCTTGTTACCGCATCGGGCAACTCCTCCTTTAAGTTCCTCCAAAACGTTTATACCAACAAAAACGTCGAAGAGCAGGGCATCTCCCTCGCTTTGGCAATAACCGAACGTTTCGGCGCGGTTTGTCGCGTTCACGGCGGCGGCTTTGCAGGTACTATCCAGGCTTATATTCCCGAAAAGAACGTTGCGGAATATAAATCCGCCATCGAGTTGATTTTCGGTGAAAATGCTTGCCAGGTTTATACCATCCGTCCCTACGGCGCGGCTGTAATAGAAGAAAACGAAATACGCAGTTGTTAATTTCGAACAGGTAGTTAAGAATTTTTAATGGAAAACGCAAAGATCTATATGCTTTTTTCCTCATCAAAGGGGAATGCGGCATACATAAAACACGGACGCGACGAAATTCTTATCGATTGCGGTGTTTCGGCACGCGCTATCGATAATTCGTTAAAAACGCTCGGCACAAGTCTAAAAAACATTTCGGCGGTTTTTATAACGCACGAGCACGGCGACCACATAAGGGGTCTTCCCATAATAAGTAAATATCACGGCATGCCGATTTACGCACCTAACGCGTGCTGCGAATATCTTTCCGAAAATATAAACGGAGCGCACAGACTTCATCCGCTTCCCATCGGCGAAGCGGTCGAGTTACGCGACAGCGCAGTTTGCGCTATACCCACTCCGCACGATTCCCGCGGAAGTGTAGGCTTTCGTATCCGTGCGGGTGAAGAAAAGATCGGGTATTTCACCGATATAGGTCATCTTTCGGAAGGGGTCTTGCGCGGTCTCTCGGGCTGTAAGCGCGTTGTTATCGAATCAAATCACGATATCGATATGCTCCGTCACGGAAGCTATCCATATTCGTTAAAGCAACGTATTCTCGGCGCAAAAGGACACCTTTCCAACGAGCTTTGCGCGAAGCTGCTCCCCCACCTTGTACACCACGGCGCGGAAAGCTTTATGCTCGCCCACCTGAGCGAGGAAAACAATCTTCCCGAGCTCGCTTACCGTGAAAGCTACCGTTCGCTTGTCGACAACGGAATCGAGGTAGAAACGGGATATCCATCCTCCGTACGATTAAACGTCGCACCTGTGTGCGGAATCAAAGAATTGAAATGATAATTATGAAAAACGTCGCGGATCATATCCGCGACGCTTCTTTGTTTATTCGGTTTCTGTTTTATCCTTTTCCGCCATAGCCAATGCCCACGCTACGAAGGCTTTGTATTTATCGGTGTCTCTCACCGAATCGAACCACGCCCAAGCAGGATTTGTAAGGAAATTGTGTAAGAAATCGGCATAGTAAAATGAATGCCAATCAGCGCAGAAAAGCTCGTGTTTTTCACCGTTTGTATCAAGTGCATAGCTCCAATCGTTATTCACCTTTAGATTCGAGAACATCTCACCGCCGAGCGATATGTATTCATCGTCGAGCGAATATATATATTTATACTTTTCGACCGCTGAATCAAACTCCGCCCATCCCTCGTCATATTTACCGAGCCCGAAAAGACAAGCCGAAAGCACAAGCTGTTTATACGCATAAAACAGCTTCCAGCCGTCGGGAACCTCGCCGTTGCCGAACGCTTCGATAGTGCGAAGTATCGATTTCTGATATTCCGCCTTACGTTCGGCACCGTACGAATCGGGGAAACGTCGGTCAAGCTGGGCTGCATATTTTTCCAGAGCCTCTAATCCCTGCTGAATAAACATTTTGTCATATTCGCCGCGTGTGATATATCGGTCTACAAGACAGCCACGAGCATTAAATTCCGCATTTCTCGGACAAAGCTCAAGCCATTTTTCGACGTCCTCTTCCTTACAGGCACGTATCATATAAAACATAGCGCTTTCGCGGTATTTGGTATCGATCAAGCTCTTAACCGTTTCGGCGAGCAGAAACAGATACTCCTCGCTTCTATCTCCGCCGCGAGTTATATAACAGCTCAAAGCATAAGACAGATACCAAGCGTAATAATTATCCTTCGGGTACTTTTTACAATATTTCTTAATATACTCTACGTGCTCCTCGCTTGCAAACGGCAGTTGCTCACGCGTTTGTATAAATAACTGACGGTCTTTTTCGATGGATTTATCGTCATTAGACAGCAAAATGTCAACAGATACCTCAAAATAGTTTGAAATAATCGGCAAAAGCTCGAGGTCGGGATAACACGAGCCAAGCTCCCAACGAGAAACCGATTGACAGGATACACCCAAAATTTCGGCAAGCTGTTCCTGTGTAACCCCCTTTTCTTTACGAAGCTTTTTGATATTGTCTCCGATAAGTAATCTCATATTCTTGCTACCTTTCATTATATTTTCACAGCGCTGTTTCTGATTATATTGTAGCAAAAGGCTCAGCAAAAAACAACATCGTGTTTGCTTACAGCTTTTCACTAAATACGTGATTTTTCAAAGCAAAAAGAGCCTTTCGGCTCTTTTTTGTTTATATATTGCTTTTTATCCAGCCGAGAATGGTGAAATCGTCGGCGAATTTGAAGGTCAATATGCCTATTACAAAAATGGCAGCTATTATTACAGGAAGAACGTAAGTCATATACGGGCGCATCCATTTTTGAACCTTCATACCCTTGCCTGCGTTTGCTTCGGCGAGGAAATTATCAAAGCCCCATCCCTTTTTAGAAACGCAGAACAAAACGTAGCACAGAGCTCCGATAGGAAGCAGGCAGTTGCTTACGATAAAGTCTTCAAGGTCGAGAATCGCCGAAGAGGACGAAAACGGCTTGAAATCAGCCCAGAGGTTATATCCGAGCGCGCAGGGCACCGAAAGAAGCATAACCGAAATACCGCATATGAGGCAGGATTTTGCAAGCTTCCAACCCGTAAGCTCCTGCACGCAAGCAAGGATATTCTGGAATACCGCAATAACGACATAGCAGCGAAGAACATAAACAAGAAGAACAAAGAGCCCCACCAGCGGCCGCCTGCCATATTATTAAACACCTTCGCCATAGCCTCAAAAAGAAGACTCGGTCCGGCTTCGGGCTCAACGTCGAAGGTAAAGCAAGCGGGGAAGATTATCAATCCCGCAGTAATGGCAACGAAGGTATCAAGAACAAGTATATTGAGCGATTCGCCCATAAGCGAGCGGTCCTTATCGATATAGCTGCCGAAAATCGCCATAGAGCCTATACCGAGGCTGAGGGTGAAACACGCCTGATTCATAGCGCCGACGATAATGTTCCCGTCGATTTTGGAAAGGTCGGGCTTGAGATAAAAGGTCAGACCCTCTTTGGCGCCGTCAAGCGTAAAGCTGTGAACCGCAAGCACGATCATAAGCAAAAGAAGCACTATCATCATATACTTCGTAACGCGCTCAACACCGTTTTGGAGTCCGAACGAAAGGATAACGAATCCGAGAATAACTACGACCGCCATAAACCCAACCATAACGGCGGGATTTGACAGCATGTTACCGAATTGCTCCGCCGATTGCTCATTAGTCAAGTCTGTCATATCGCCCTTTAAAAACTTGACGAAATAATAAAGGATCCAACCCGTAACAGAGGTATAAAACATCATCAAAAGCAAATTAGCCGTAAGAGCGGCATAACCGTGAAGATGCCATTTTTGACCGGGTTTTTGAAGCTTTTGATAGAGACCGACAGGGCTCGCCTGACTGGCTCTGCCGAGCGAAAATTCCATAGTCATTACGGGAAGGCCGAGTATTATCAGGAATACCAGATAGACCAATACGAAGGCACCGCCGCCGTACTGACCCGCCATCCACGGGAACTTCCATACGTTGCCGACACCGATAGCACAGCCCGCGCTCAATAATATAAACCCGAGGCGGCTGCCCAAACGTTCTCTTTTCATATATTTCTCCATACAAAAATCTTTACATCCTCGTGATTCTACCACAAAACCAACGTTTAGTCAACAAAAAACGGCTCATCCGAGCCGTTAAATAATAATCAGAAGTAGAATCATTAGCTTGATCGAACGAACAAAATAAATTCCCATTCGAACATATTGATAAGAATCTCCATTATTATCCATTAAGCAACGAAATCACTTCCTCGTATCGTTCTTTTGTCGTAGAACAACCGAAAACTCCTGCAATAACTATTATGTCATCTATTTTTTCGGCAACCAAAATGCACGAACCGGCTCTGCCGGTATAACCGGTTTTTAAGCCGATAATATTTTCTCTGTAATAGACTGACTCCGGATTAATCAACAGATTTGTATTTTGCCAAGTCAAGATGCGACCGTTTATATTGATCTCTGTGCTTATCATTGACGTATATTTTAATATAGTCTCGTTTTTCAACGCAATCTTAGCAATCTTCAAAACATCCGACATAGATGTATAATGCATATCATTATGGTATCCATCGGGATTAACAAAATGGGTACTGCCGAGTCCGTCAACGCTCGCTTGTCGATTCATTTCAATCACAAATGCATTTAACGCGGACTCTATACTGCAATTAGGATCGTCAAGTATCTTCATACCTGCCGCAGTTGCCAATGTGTATGCAGCATCGTTTCCGCTAGGCAAAAGCATGCCTGCAATGAGTTGCTCGACGGTTAAAACATCACCGCGCTTTAATCCGGAAACCGACGAATCTAAAGCAACCTTTTCCAACTCACGTCCTACAGTCAACAAACTGTCTGTCTTCAAGTACTTTAATGCAACGTGAATAGTGTAAAGTTTTGTTATTGACGCCATATATATTCTGTCATCTAATCCACCCTGATGGGTAGTGATTCCGATTGATGAATCATAAACGAAACAATGTTTAGATGGGCTCGTGATATGTTGCAGTTTATTATTACCTATGGTGCCGCCGTGTGATTCCGACACATCACTTTCTTCATAAAAAACGGAGCATTCGTCAGAAACTTCCATTATTTCGTAAATACATACTTCTGATGATGGATACTCTTCCGAGAGTAATTCCTCCGCAAAAAGATTGTCGCTCAAACGGTCCGAATATAATGTCGACGACATTTCCTGCTCGGATGTATTTTGACACATAACATCCGAGCGGCTGTCTATTTGATATACTGATGTTACGACAATACCCAACGCAATACAAAAAACGAACAATAAAACAAGTTTTTTCATAATAGACTCCGTAAATGGTTCTTTATACTATATAACAAAGCGCTATTACAAAAGGAGACAAATCTCATCAATTATTTCATTATACATTATCCGAAATCTGGCAAATCGTTTTACTCTATTTTTTGTTTGAATTGCTAAGTAAATTAAATATAACCAAATAAGAGCCAATACCACAAAACCAGCGTTTAGTCAACAAAAAAAGGCTCATCCGAGCCGTTTCTGTCTTTAATACTATTCAATATCTGCAAATAATATATTTACCGCCGATTTTCGATTGCAATGCGAACCTTAGCTCTTCCGCCGAGCCGCCCTCGAGGGTGGACTTATCCACGATATACGCCTGCGATTTATTCTGGTAGACGAAAAAGTATTTCGAATTTTCTATAACCTTAGGAACTGCAGAATAATTCATTTCCCCTTCGCCGGTATAGTCTCCGTTTTTAGAATATATCACAAACAAGTTCTCTCGAAACACAAACTCGTTTTCAATATCCCGAAAAGACGCCATTCTTCTAAAGGTTATTTCAGGAATCACGAAATAGGTATAATTCATAAGAAACGCCAAAAGCAAAGCAAGCAGCATTAGATAATACGTATTCATCCAGCCGTATACAAAAAATACAACCAAAGTCATAACAAATAACAATACGTCGAGTATCAAAGATACTATATACACCACTTTGGGGTCATCCTTTTTGAATGCCGCAACACGAACCAGCGACTTCACGGCTTCGCTATCGTATTTACATTTCGCTTTAATTTCCATTCCTGTTACTCACTTTCTGTATCAAAATGTATCTTCGGCAACGCCCAGCGGTATTTCGCCGCCAAGAGTCTTATGATAATCGTAAGAAGAATCGCAACAACCGTACCGATCACCTTATAATCGAAGCAAACGCTCAGAACGTAATAAACCGAGCATCCGATTATCGAGGCAACGGCATATATATGACGCGTCAGAATATAGGGCTTCTGGTTGACAAGAACGTCGCGCAGAACACCGCCGCCGACACCGGTTATAACACCCAGGGTGATCGCAAGAAGCGCATTATCCGAATACTCGGATGCCGACACGACCTCAACTCCCGCAACAGAGAATGCCGCTAAACCGATCGCATCGAAGCAGATATTTATCTTTTCTATTCTTTCGCGGAAGGATTTGAACTTTTTGCGTCTTATGTAGGCAACCACAAATACAACCAACGAGGTTGAAATAGCAAGAAGAATTATAAGCGGATTTGAAAATATTTGGGGAGGCGTCCGTCCGATAAGCAGATCACGCACTATACCTCCGCCGACTGCGGTAACGACACCAACCGTCATAACGCCAAATAAATCGAGTGAGCAGCTTATTGCCACAAGCGTACCCGAAACCGCAAAAGCGACTGTACCGAGCAGCTCCATTATTAAGGTTAAAACCTCTTGTATCATTCCGCACCTCCTTGATAGAGTTGTAGCTTAATCGAAAACCAGCTCTCCGTTTTCGTCCGCAAGCGCCGTCTTAAAAGTCATCGTTCCGCCATATCCGCCGAGTCCGTTAAACCCCGTAAAAACTATTTTGCCGTCCCAAACCGCGCCCTTGGGGACCGAGGCGCAGGGAATAGACGGATTTTTCGGGGTTCTCCAGCCGTCAAACGGTCGGTCGGATATCATATACCGAGCCTTTCCGTTCAAGCTGAATATCAGATAATATCTGCTCTTATAAACGATATAATCGGGACATTCGGGCTCGGTACTGTCGTCCGAAACATAAATCGGCTCATCGGTATCCCGCCAATTATCCAAATCGTTTGACACAAAATGGGCAAGACAGCCTTTTTTCTCGGGAAGAAGCGAGGTCGTTAAGATCATATGGAACAAACCGTCTTCATCCTTTATGACCTTAGGGTCGCGGGCAACTGCGCGGTCATATCTTTCGGGAAGCACAAAGCCGAAGCTCTCATCCTTTTCAAAATGATATCCGTCTTCCGAAATACTTCGACGAATTGGCGCGGCGAGCATCCCTCCGCGTCTTACCGTATAATACAAATATTCAACCCCGCCGTTTCTTATCCAAGAGCCGGTACAAATCGAGCCCTCGGACGGATCGGTTATTTCAACAGCCATAGGATGAACCGACCAACGCATAAAATCCTTCGTAGATATATGCGCCCACTGGTGGGCACCCATTCCCCATTTACTGTAATGGTGATGGCGGTCCTTAAGATAAAGAACGTGGTACTCCTTATCTCTTACATAAGGCATACAGTCTCCGACAAACACGTTCTCCTCGGGTCTCCAGCCTTCGGCATTATCGAACGTACCGCAAACACTTTCTGTCTCTCGTTCGGGCGGAAAATATCGCTCGACTTTAATACCGGAATCGGCACCGAAGCCATTTTCGTAAGCGAACAAAATCTCACCGATCGGCCATTCCTCATCGACAAGTATGCCGTTAATATACAACTCGATTCTATGGCACATCAAGACAACAGAAACGTCATCGCCGATTCGGGCTTTGCTCCTGAGCACCAACGGTTCACCGTAAGAATCGTACCAAACAGCGCAACTCAATTCATCACATTCCGCCTTCAGCTCGATGCTTACCTTATTATCATTATACGATACCGCACAAAAAGGCATCTCGGTGATAACAAAAGAAACCTTAAGATCATTCATATCTTTTACCGCTTACATAAACTTTATGGATAGCTTATATTGTATTTATATCATAAAAGAATCAAACACGCAATGCCCGCGGCGGTTATTTTCGGTATAAATTACGTTTTTACATACATCTGTCGTTTTTATATGCCTCTCTGTCTTCGCATTCAGATCCATATAACGCAAGAGGATCATTATCATCGGGAACGAAAATTTCGCCCGTTTCTGATGCACAAGCGCCTATAAAACCAACCGTACGGAAGAAAACCGTGCTCCCGATTATATGTTCTATCTGTCCCTTTACTTGAACGGGAGCGTGATTTTGCATTGTATTTACTGCAGAAGCATTAAGATATACATAAAGCTCTGTCATATCGTTGATTTCTGATGCAAAAATCCTTTCAATCGCGTTGATATCGCCTGTTTTAAGAATCGGAAATTTCGCATTTGCGGGATCTTCTAACGCGGCATATAACAAATCTTTATACAAAACAGAGTTAAGGCAATATCTTTTTTGTTTGGGAATCACACCAAAATCGGCAAAGGATATTGCATAAGCCTCGTCTATTCCCGCATATCCCGCAAAAGCATCGCAGCTGTACTTATTATCGATCGAATTAACATCGTAATCTACACCGTAATTGATACCGGTTGCGCCGTTATACAGCATATCCTTTTTACTGTACGCGGAATTGTCTTGCTCAAATTTACTGTAACCGCATCGCATTATCATCCAAAGGAACGACCACAAAAGGCGGTTGTCGTCAAGCTGAGCGCCAACGAAACCGATTTTTCGAATATCTTCAAGCTTAGTCTTTGCGTTTCTTAGTATAGCTGTCAACTTGGAAACGCATTCCTTTTGCGAAAGCTTGTAAAATTCGTTGTCAAATGCCTCGGTAAACACAACGAGATTAGTTTGGTATTTTCCGTTATTTTGTTTACGAAGCAAGCCATATTTTTCGAGCAAAGCCACTTCATCCTCCAAGTAAGGTGCGGCAACGCCCAATTCAAGAGACAATTCTCTGATATTCATAGGCGTGTAGTAGGTGCTCAACATTATATTTCCGGGAAGCTTACGATTAAACAAATTTCTGTATTCTCTGTTAAATTCGCCCGTAAAAATCGTTACAAACTCAAATTTTGCAGGTTTATAGCTTTTTTCGCCGTATTCTCTTTCCATACCTATACCTTCTTTCAA
>JAZSLN010000090.1:0-13882 GCA_045535385.1 Eubacteriales bacterium | reverse complement strand
CCGTCGAGGACGCCGGTCCCTACAGTTTTTAATTGTTTCGCTTCAGCTTTTCAATACTGTCCTTTTTTAGCTCCTCGCGAAGCGTTTTTGTCCATTCTGACCATTGCGCGTTCGTTTCGCCGTAAATCAGGTTTTCTTCGTACTCGAAAGGAATCCAGGTCGAAAGGTCGGCTTCGTTGTGCGATAGCACAGCTTCCATATTATCGAGCGCTTTGAAGAGCCTTGCTTCGTCGGTTTTCAACTCTCTCATTTCGTCGAAAAGCATTTGAAATTCGCTTCTATAAGGCTCGGGTAGGGAAGACAGAAGGCTGTTTATCGCGCGTTCTTCCTTTTGCTCGTCGGATTCGGTCTTA
Organism: Eubacteriales bacterium; assembly: GCA_045535385.1. Lineage (GTDB taxonomy): Bacteria > Bacillota > Clostridia > Oscillospirales > CAG-382 > Coliplasma. The sequence continues at coordinate 13,529 of JAZSLN010000090.1, read as the reverse complement.
TAAAACGAGGGGATGTCGCCGGTTACCGCCTCGCCGAAATCGTGGATAAGACACATTTTTACGACTCTGTTAATATCTAAATCCGAAAATTCGTCGGCACAAAGCATAGCCATAACGGCTAATCTCCAGGAGTGCTCCGCGACGCTTTCGCGCCGTCCCGACGACGTCCATGAATGGCGAGTGTGGCATTTTAATTTTTCGATTTTCCCTAAAAAGTCTATAAAGTCTCTTTGGTTCATAATTAAAAAGAATCCTTAACTATAACCTCGTCCATCGGGCGGAATTGGCTGTGCAACGCCATCGGCTCGGCATCGGGCGCAGGATAACCCATAACTAAAAGGGCGACCGGCTCGATGTTTTCGGGGATATTAAATTCGGCACGCATAGCAAACGGATCGAAATGCATAACCCACGTAGCGCCTAAACCGAGGTCGTGGACAGCGAGCATCATATGAGTCGCAACGATACAAGCGTCCGAAACACCGCACGTTTTGCCGTCGTATTTGCGCGTCCAGCATTCGTCCTTGTTGTAACAAACCAAAAGCGCAGTCTTTGCGCCGAAATGGCATTTGGTGCATTTTCGGAGCTTCTCGATCGATTCGTCGCTGTTTATAACGAGTATTCTTTGGGGTTGGTAGTTGCATCCCGTGGGCGCAAGATGACCGATATTCAATATTTTATCCAAAAGCGCTTGGTCGACGCGCTCTTCGGTGAATTTCCTTACCGAATATCTCTCGGCAGCAAGCTTTGAAAATTCCATAACGTTCTCCTTAGCCAAAGCATTGCAACTTGAACCGGCCCATAAGGGCTGAAACGCTATGCTTTTCGGCAAATTTAAATTTATCGTCTTAGCAGCAATACTTAATCTGCATCGGGGCAGTATATATAGACATAGTCCGAATAGGTGTATCTGTCGGGGTCGGGACGCTCGATTTTAGAAATTAAGTTTCCGTAGGGATCGTATGTATAAGAGGTTGTATAAGTAACACCGCCGCTTATGCAGGATTCGTTTGTTAAATTGTTTTTGTCATCATAGGTAAAAGAGGTTACGCCCGAGAGTCCGTCGGTATCACGGTAGTTTTCGGTTATTTTATTACCCTTTTCGTCATAGGTGTATTCGTATTCATAGCGCGAACCGTCGGAATAAATACGAACGTATTTTGTCATATTACCGTCGGAATCATATGTGTATTCTTCGGCTGTTTCTCCGTCGTACGCTTTGGTCAGAACGTTGCCGTTTTCATCGTAGGTGTAGTTTTCGGTGTGGCCGTTTTGGGTTGCTTTTTCAAGAAGATTGCCATTGCTATCGTATACGTAGCTATAGTTGGTTTCTGTTTTATAGCCGGTTTCATCGGTGTAAAAGTACGTAACGACATCTCCGCGTTCGTCGTATATGTATTCGGCATACTTAACGCCGTATTCATCTGTGTAGACAGCTTTTACGCGTTGATTCTTATCGTTGTAAACAAATTCTTCGGTATCAACTTCACCGTCGGCATATTTACGGATTTCTTTTGTTAGATTTCCGTGATCATCGTAGGTGTATTCGAAGGTATTTGTTTTGCCTCTGCTGGTTGTTGTGGCTTTTGTGTAGAAGATTTTGAAATCTTTAAGCATCGACTGAGCTTTTTCGTTGTCTTTTAGGTCATATAGTATTTTGTAGGCTTTATCGTCTTCTCCGTTTTCGAGATACGCGAGAGCCTCGTCAAATTCCGACAATTCCTCTTTAGAGCTATTGCTCGAGACATCGTTTTCGTTGTTGCAGGCTGTTGCGGCAAAAAGCATTACCAATGCTATGATCGTCAATAAAAACCGTTTCACTTTCTAAACTCCCCTTTAAGACCAAAGTATATAATTTAATCTATCATTTTTAACCGTTGATGTCAACCGAAAACAGGAAATAAAAAATAACCCTTAGCTGTTAATCTATTTGTTACAGCTAAGGGTTATCTATTTGATATCTTGGTATCCAACATCATTGGTTAACCTCTCTTTCTTTGAATGTGGCGGTTCTTAACGTTTTTTCTCCGTTCAATTCCGAATCTATATTAATTTGGGGAACATAGGAGGTTTTGAAGTTTTGTGGTATCGAACGGTTTTTATACGTTAATTACTGCCGATTGGTGAAGAAAAATCGCTCATCTCATTGGTCCGTACCGCTTGCCTTTCTCCGAACTAAGTAAAGAATAATAAGAATTTTTGTTGAAAGGAAATCCGGATCTTTTAGGTGGTTTTTAACTGTTCATTGGTTTCACGCTTACCCTTTCCTTGTCTATATAATATCATACGCAATAGGTGTTTTCAATACACAGAATATACAAAGTTCACTATAAAATTTTATACAAGAAAGAGAAATTGTTTATAATGACCAAAAAATTGTTGACATTTGAAAACGTATGTGATAAACTGTATGTGTTGGGGAATAAAGAAAGGCTGCGGAAAAACCGTAGCCTTTTTGTTATTCATTATCCGAGTATACCCATAAGGGATAAAAGCATATGCAGGAGCGACGCGGCGAGCAGAATCGCCGAGATAGAGTTAAGCAATTCGTAAGCGAATTTACTCTTTCCGCATTCCTTGCAATAACGGCCGAAAAAGAAGAGCGAAAGGAAAAGGGGGCACATAGCACCGACCGCGACGGCGCTGATCCAGGTGCGCGGGAAATTAAAAAGTGCGAGAAACTCGAATCCGAAGCCGAACCTTGCGACGCAATATCCGACCGCAATAAGGATAAACACAGCGAGCGAGCCGAGAGCTATCTTTAAGGATTCCGCCCCGGTACGCTTGACGGCGGCTTCCTCGATACCCGAAAGAAGCGCTTTTGCGTTTTCTTCGTTTGAGCATATATAGTTACGATAAAACGGGCGCAATTCTCCGTCGGGGTAATTGCAAATTAACGAATCTATGCGTGAGATTTCTTTTTTGCGGTCTTCGTTACCGAAAAACCATTCGTCAGCGGGAATTGTTTTGTTTTCAAACGTTCCCTCGGGCATAAGCGCGATAAATTCGCCTAAAGCCTCGGCGGTCTTGTCCGCGCCTATAGTGTGGAACCCGGTTTTTGCGGTGGGCAACAAGAAGAAATGATCTTCGTTTTCGGTGGGGGTCAAAATAGTGTCCGTTTGACAGGCGTCCTCGACAATAGTGCAAGCGAGTATAAGTCTTTGTACGTCATTGAGCTTTTCGATAGCGGTCTCGTGAAGATATTCATAAACGAAGGTTATCATAAATTCATCAAACGAATCTTTGTCGAGTTCGCATAAACGTTTTGAGTCGTGATTTTTAATTATCGATTTTATAACATTCTTATCCATAAAAAACTCCTTTCGGAAAATCTTTATACGGCAACTAATCTTTTCTTCCGGTTAGGTGTCCCTCGTCGGTAAGGTCGGGATAGCCGAGCTGACGAAGCGCTTCGTAAACGACTATTGCGACTGAGTTCGAAAGATTAAGCGAACGAACAAAACCTCTCATAGGGATTCGTATACAGTTTTCGTAGTTTTCTTTAAGTAAAGGCTCGGGCAGTCCGTGGCTTTCCTTGCCGAAAACGAAATATATGTCCTTATCGGCGACGGTATAATCGACCTCGGAATGGCATTTTTGACCCTTCGTAGAGCAAAAATAGAATATGCCGTCGTTTTTGCTTTTGAAATCGTTCCAATCGGGATAGGTCGTAACCGTAAGATACTTCCAATAGTCAAGACCTGCGCGCCTTATGGAACGCTCGCTCAGCTCAAAGCCGAGCGGCTCTATTAAATGTAGATGACAGCCGGTTACGGCACAGGTACGGGAAATGTTCCCCGTGTTTTGCGGTATTTCCGGTTCATAAAGGACAATATGTATCATGATCTGCCTCGGTAAACACAGTTACTTTATTATACCACTCTTTATTTCGCTTTGCAACCCCTTGATTAATCAAAAAAAGTGTACTATAATTCTAATGTATAGTACAAAGCGTATAAAGCCGAATCGGAGGTCTGTATGGAATTAAAGATTCTTAAAATTGATCCCTATCTCGCGCCCCATAAGGACGCGCTCAAGCATCGAATGGATTCTTATATCAAAAAACGCTATGAGCTCGTCGGTGAGCGCGAGCGTCTTTCGGATTTTGCCAACGGCTACGAATATTTCGGAATCCATCCTACAAATTCGGGTTGGGTTTACCGTGAATGGGCGCCGGGCGCGGATGCGATGTTTTTCACCGGAGATTTTGCGGATTGGGACGTGCATGCGCATCAGATGACGCGTATCGAAAACGGTGTTTTCGAAATCGAGCTTTCGGGTAAAGACGCGCTTAAAGTCGGTCAGAAGGTACAGGCTATTGTTTATAAAAACGGCGAAATGATGCGCCGTGTGCCTGCCTATGCAACCCGCGTTGTGCAGGACCCTGTAACATACGAATGGTGTGCCGAGGTCGACGATATCCTTTTCGATGGATTCTGCTGGACCGACGACGGCTTTAAGCCCTCCAAAACTCCTTATATTTACGAATGCCATATAGGTATGGCACAGGAGGAGGGAAGGGTCGGAAGCTTTTCCGAGTTCACGAAAAACGTTCTTCCGCGTATAAAATCGCTCGGATATAACACTATCCAGATCATGGCGATAATGGAGCATCCTTATTACGGCTCGTTCGGCTATCAGGTCTCCAATTTCTTCGCGGTCAGCTCGAGATACGGTATGGCGCGCGAGCTTAAGGAATTAATAAATACCGCTCATAAAAAGGGTATAACCGTTCTCCTCGACGTCGTTCATTCCCACGCTGTAAAAAACGGCGGCGAAGGTCTTAACTATTTCGACGGCACACATTATCAGTATTTCCACGAAGGCGCAAGAGGATACCATACGGCGTGGGATACCAAGCTTTTTAATTACGATAAAAACGAGGTTTTGCACTTTTTACTGTCGAACCTTAAATATTGGATGGAGATATTCCATTTTGACGGCTTCCGCTTCGATGGCGTAACCTCGATGCTTTATCACGACCACGGCTTGGGAAGCGCTTTCACCGATTACAGTATGTATTTCTCGATGAATACCGATTCGGAGGCGGTAACCTATCTCCAGCTTGCCAACGAGCTTATCCACGGACTGAATCCTAACGCAATAACCATTGCCGAGGATATGTCGGGTATGCCGGGTATGTGTATCCCGATTAATGACGGCGGAATAGGCTTCGACTACCGTCTCTCGATGGGTATTCCCGACCTTTGGATTAAGTTTATTAAGGAATATAAAGATCAGGATTGGGATATGTTCAAGCTTTGGTACGAGTTTGATTCCCGACGTCCTTCTGAGAAGAGTATCGGTTATTGCGAGTCTCACGACCAGGCGCTCGTCGGCGATAAAACGATCATCTTCCGTCTTTGCGACTCCGAAATGTATTGGAGTATGAATAAGGACAGCAAAAACCCGATCATCGACAGAGGTATTGCACTTCATAAGATGATAAGGCTTATTACCTCTACGGTTGTCGGCGAGGGATACCTTAACTTTATGGGTAACGAATTCGGCCACCCCGAATGGATAGACTTCCCGCGCGAGGGCAACGGCTGGAGCTATCATTACTGCCGCCGTCAGTGGAGCTTGGCGGATAATAAGTTATTGAGATATGAATATCTTAACAATTTCGATAAAGCTATGATAAAGCTTCTGAAGGGCGAGCGTCTTGCCTCGAAAAAAGCCAAAAACCAATGGATCCAGGACGGCGACAAGGTAATAATCTATACCAAAAAGAAGCTTGCCTTCGCATTTAATTTCCACCCCGACCGCTCGTTTGAGAACTATCTCGTTCCCGTCGAGGAGGAGGGCGACTATAAGGTTATCCTTTCGACCGATGATGCGTCCTTCGGCGGATTTGAGCGTATCGATAAGGAATACATCTATAAAGCCGAAAAAATGCCCGACGGCAGGATAGGATTTATGTGTTATCTGCCTTCGAGAACCGCGATTGTGCTTAAAAAGCAATAAGAGGAGAATTTTTATGGAGGATATAATTATTTCCGCGCATAAATTCAGCTCGAACAATCGGGATGGGCTCCAAAAAGACAAACTGTGCGGTTGCTTTCATTGCTTGGAAATTTTCGCTCCTGCCGATATTCAGGATTGGATACAGGACGAAAAGGGAACTGCAATTTGTCCCTGTTGCGGCGTAGATTCGGTTATAGGAGAAGGCTCCGGCTTTCCTATAAACGTTGAGTTTCTGTCAAAAATGAAAGAGTATTGGTTCTAAATATAAACCCCGACAGACTTTAGGCTCTGTCGGGGTTTTGTTTTTATTTACCAAACAATTCGGCGACGTCTTCAAGGTGCTTTCTTATCGGTAAATGCTGAGGGCACATTGCTTCGCATTTTCCGCATTTGATACAATCGGAAGCTTTTCCCGAATCGACGCATAAGCTGCTGTAATATGCCGATTCGACCGTCCAATTCTTGGTTTTGTTTTCCTTTATTTCGTTGTTATAAAGCGAGAAAAATTTAGGGATAGGTATGTTTTTGGGACAGTCGACCGTGCAATAGGAGCAGCCCGTGCAGGGAATGGCGATATTTCCGTTGATTATGTCAGCCGCCTTGTGGCAAAGCGCGATTTCCTCGTCGGTCAACGGCTTGAAGTCGGACATATAATCCATATTGTCGTTAAGCTGAGCCATATCGCTCATACCGCTTAATACAAGCCAAACGTTTTTAAGACTTGCCGCGAAACGGATTGCCCACGAAGCCGCGGACATATCGGGCTCGTGTGTTTTGAACATATTTTCGACCGATTCGGGTACGTTTGCGAGCGTACCGCCCTTTACGGGCTCCATAACGATGATCGGCTTGTTGTGCTTTAACGCTACCTCGTAGCAGGCGCGCGACTGAACTCCCGCGCTTTCCCAGTCGAGATAGTTTATCTGGAGCTGAACGAACTCCATTTCGGGATGCTCGGTGAGGAGCTTGTCGAGTAATTCGGGTCCCGCGTGGAACGAAAAACCGATATGCTTGACCAAGCCTTGGTTTTTCTTTTCGATTATCCAATTAAAGCAATCGTATTTTTCGAAATTCTTTATCGAATTGTTGTTGATATCGTGAAGAAGATAATAGTCGAAATATTCAAGACCGGTTTTGTTTAACTGCTCGTTTAGGACCCTGTCACGGTCTTCAAAGGATTTGAGAAGATAGTTGGGGAGCTTCGACGTTACGGTATAGGTGTCGCGCGGGTGCTTCGTGGCGAGAACTTCCTTTACCGCACATTCGCTTTTTCCGCCGCAATACATCCAGGCAGTGTCGAAATAGGTAAATCCTCTTTCGATGAATGAATCGACCATTTGCTGAAGAAGAGCGTAATCTATGCTGTCCTCTTTGGATTTGTCGGTAAGAGGAAGGCGCATCATGCCGAAACCGAGTTTTTTCATATGATAATCCCCCGTGAATACTTATTGAATACAGTGTAACACAAAATAGGGCGCGAATCAAGAAAAAAGATTTTCAAAAAAATTCGTCAAATTTCGCTTCGGATATGGAAAATATGTTTTCAATATGGTATAATCAATCAAATTATAAGATTTTTGGTCAAAGGGGAACTTCAATGGATATCAATTCGATCGAAGAATTCAACTCCAAAATAAAAAGAGTACTTATCACCGAAGAGGAAATAAGAGAAGCGACCAAGCGTATCGGTAAGGAAATAAGCGATAACTATGACGGAAGACCTATCCTTTTGGTAAGTATTCTTAAGGGAGCCTTCGTTTTTATGGCTGACCTCTGCCGTGAGATAACCGTTCCTTGCGAGATAGGCTTTATGTGCGCTCAAAGCTATTTTGAGGGTACCGTTTCGACGGGTAAGGTTAATATTACAATGGATTTGGCGCAGGATATAAGCAATTATCACGTAATTATCGTTGAGGATATTATTGATACCGGAAGAACGCTTAACGAGGTGGTTAAGATCCTTAAAGGACGTAACCCTATTTCGCTTAAGGTCGTTACGCTTCTTGATAAGCCTTCGCGCAGAGTTGTCGATTTTACTCCCGACGTTGCGTTGTTTACGATTCCCGACCATTTCGTTATCGGCTACGGACTCGACTGCGCGGAATATTTCCGTAATCTTCCCTATATCGCAGAATTTAATTCCGAAAACTGAAAATCCTACGTCGGAGATTTTGATATGATCTACGAATCCCTTGAAAAACTTATTGCTTATGCTCTTAAAAACGGTCTTATTGAAACGGTTGACATTTATGTGGTCCGTAATATGCTTATCGATGCGCTTTCCCTTTCGGATTGGGAGGACGTGAGCGTCGAATACAGCGGGGAAGCTATCGACGAATTGCTTTTACCTATCGTTGATTATGCTTGCGAAAACGGTATTATTTCGGATACGACAAATTCCCGCGACTTGTTCGATACGAAAATAATGGGTATTTTTACCCCCATGCCCCGCGAGGTAAAAAAAGAGTTTCTTTCGAAGTATGAAGAATCGCCCGTCTCGGCTACCGAATGGTATTACGATTTCAGCAAGAAGCTTAATTATGTCCGCGCGGGCAGAATCGCCAAGGACCTTAAATGGGTCTATGACTGTGAATACGGAGCGCTGGATATCACGATAAATTGCTCCAAGCCCGAAAAAGACCCTCGCGATATCGCCGCCGCAGGTGCGAAAAAGGCGAGCTCCTATCCCAAATGTCAGTTGTGTGTCGAAAACGCAGGCTTCGCAGGTCATTCGAGCCATCCCGCCCGTCAAAATCTGCGCCCGATCGATATTACCGTAAACGGAGAGGCTTGGCAGCTCCAGTATTCTCCCTACGGTTATTACAACGAGCATTGTATAGCCTTTAACAGCAAGCACATTCCGATGAAGATCGATCCGTCGGTTTTCGATAAGATGTTTGATATAATCGCGTTTTTGCCCCACTATTTCGTGGGCTCGAATGCAGATTTGCCTATCGTCGGCGGTTCGATACTTTCCCACGAGCATTTTCAGGGCGGTAACTATACCTTCGCTATGGCAAAGGCAGAGGTCGAGAGGGTGTTTGAAATAGAATCCTTCCCCGACGTTTCGGCAGGTATAGTAAAGTGGCCTATGTCGGTCATCCGAGTTTCGTCCGAGAACCGTGAGAGCCTATCACGCTGTTGCGCGTATATTCTCGAAAAATGGCGCGGTTATTCCGATGCCGACGCGGGTATATTCTCCGAAACCGACGGTATTCCCCATAACACAATAACCCCGATCGCACGTATGAACGGAAATAAATACGAATGCGATCTGGTGTTGCGTAATAACCTTACGTCTGACGAAAGACCGCTCGGTATATTCCACCCCAACCCCTCGCTCCACCATATAAAGAAAGAGAATATCGGACTTATCGAGGTTATGGGCTTGGCGGTGCTTCCTGCTCGTTTAGCGAAGGAAATTCCGCTTATGGAATCCGCGTTGCTCAGCGGCGAGAACCTGTCAAACGGTTCCGAGCTTGGTTCCCACGCCGATTGGCTTAACGGAATTTTGGCGGAATATAAGGATATAACCGAAGGAAACGTCAGAGCGATCATCGAAAAGGAGATCGGCAGGGTCTTCCTTACCGTACTTGAGGACGCAGGGGTGTTTAAGCGCGATACGAACGGAATGAACGCGTTTGACCGTTTTGTTGACTTTATTGCCCGAGAGGTATTGATATGAATTTTTTGGAAGAAAGAATTATTAAGGACGGCGTGATAAAAGAGGGTAATGTCTTAAAGGTAGATAGCTTTCTTAACCACCAGATGGACGTTAGATTGATGGATATGATGGGCGAGGAATTCTATCGCCGTTTCTGCGACCGTCCGATCACAAAGGTTTTAACTATCGAGGCTTCGGGTATCGCGATCGCCTGCTCGGTTGCGCGTTGCTTTGACGTTCCCGTGGTTTTCGCGAAAAAATCTAAAAGTATCAATATCGACGGCGAAATGTACGTCGCCGAGGTCGAATCCTTCACGCATAAAAATATAAATAAAGTAATCGTTTCGAAAAAATTTATTTCGCCCGATGATCACGTGCTTATAATCGACGATTTCCTTGCAAACGGATGCGCTCTTCAGGGGTTGATATCTATCGTCGAAAGCGCGGGCGCAACCGTCGAGGGTCTGGGAATCGCTATCGAAAAGGGATTCCAGATCGGCGGAAGAGTTATCCGTAATCTCGGTTACCGCCTCGAATCTCTCGCGATCGTCGATTCAATGGACCCCGAAAACGGAACCTTGGTATTCAGAAATAATTAATAATAAATAAAGGAGATTTTCCACTATGAAAGAAAACTATATTGTTTGTAACTGCAAACAGGTAAGCTACGTTGATATCGCAGAAGCGCTTATCAGAAACCGCCGTTTCGACGACGTTCTTAAGGCGTTCGAAGACGTTCAGAAGGTGACCCACTGCTCGACCGGCTGCGGCGGCTGTCACGGTAAGGTTATGGATATTATTTCCGAGCTCCTTATGGGCCCCGAACGCGCAATATAAAGTTTTAAGCGAGACTTCCTTTCGGGAAGTCTCGCAGTTTTATTGCCTGACGGCAGTTATCGGTAAATAAAACCGAAAAAATTTATTTTTTATCCCAACCTTTTCCTTTCTTTTTACGTCTATATAGCGAGATCTCAAAAAATCGGTTTTGCGAAACAAAAGGAGAATGCTTGATGATTCACGGAAATCATAATGACGAAACTCTCGTGATGCTTACGCTTGCGGGCGATCAAAACGCATACGAGGCTTTGGTCCTGCGTTACCAAAATGCCGTTATCGCGGCGGCGGATTCGGTAATTCATTCTCGCTTTATGGCAGAGGATGCTGCTCAGGACGCCTTTGTTACTGCTTGGATGAAGCTTCATACCTTGCAGGATGCCGAAAAATTCGGTGCGTGGGTGTGCCGTATTGCGAAGAATTGCGCGCTTGATATTGCGCGCAGATATCGTAATTATATGCCGTTGGAGACGGTTGAAAATATCGATATTAACGGCGACCGTAACCAAAATCCCGAGGAATTGTTGGCATTGTCCGAGGAAAAAGAGGAGCTTAATAGATCCGTTAACCGTCTTCCCGAAAAGGTGCAAAAAATAATCAGACTGCACTATTTCGAAGGCTTGACGGTTATGGAAATTGCCGAACGGATGGGTATTTCCGCAGGCACGGTCAAATCCCGGCTCCACGACGGCAGAAAACGTATAAGGAAGGAACTTTGCGCTATGAATGAACATTGGAACGACACGCTCGTTCAGCGTGTTATGAAAAAGGTTGAGGAACTAAAGCTTTGGCAATATAAAAACAGTAAAAACGGGTTCGAAAAGATATATAAAGACGTTCTTTCGGAGGTTGAAGAGCTTCCCGAATGCAAGGATAAATATCACGCACTCGCCGACGTGCTTATGCGCGGCTGGTGGTGGATCCCCGGAAAGAAGAACGACGCGCTGTTCGCGAGAATCAAAGAATCCGCCGAGCTCGGTAAGAACGATGACGTTATGATATTCATCGTACAACGCGAGGGTGAGGATATTTACGGCGAGGCGAAAACCGAATTTATCCGCGACGTCCAGATCCCCTATCTCGAAAAGTCGGGCTTTGGCCGTGCGCTTGCCTTTGCTTGGTATCACCTTGCGACCTATTATCACGACCAAAATAAAATCGACGATGCTGTTGCGGCATTAAAAAAGACCATGGAGCTCGCGCCATCGAACGATATTTATTATCATTTGTCGGAACGTGTTATTGCCGAGGGTGAATTGTTTAAGAATTTTTCGAGCAAGAACAAACGGTCGTATAAAATAATGCTCAAGACCGAGGAATACCGATATATCGGCGGTGAGCTTCACCGCTCTGATGCTATGTCCTTCGGAGCAGGAGAACTTTATTCCTATGACCAAGATATTGAGCGTATTTTCAAAAACGCTTCCTACTGCGACCGTAAATTCACCGAAGAATCCATAGGAATAGGCGAGACATATATCGGCTCGGACGGAACAAGGCTGACCTTCGAGTCTAATATCGAAACCGTCGAAACCGAATGCGGAAAATTCGAGAATTGTGAGCTTTGGGTTTGGAGAAGCAAGAGCGTAAAATGCAGTACCTGGTATAAAGAGGGAATAGGTATCGTGAAGCAGACCCGTACAAAAGGCGGTGTCGGTGAAACGAGAACACTTAAATCCTACGATATAAAGGGCGGTAAAGGCATTATTCCGTTACATATCGGTAATACTTGGGAATACGTGTCCGATTTCGACACCTCGACAATTTCGCACTCCTCGGTATCCACCGTGGTTTATGCCGACAGCGATAAGGTTATATTGAACCACGCTTGGTCTCTCGAACGTCTCAAATATGACGATAATTCATGGCTTGATATGATACGTCAGGTGAGAAACGAATATTGGGGATATGCAAACGGAACCGACGGAAAGGAGATTATCCGCGACGTGTACTATCCTATCGAGCGTTCTCTCGCGCTGGCGAAAACCGATATGGAAAAAGCTCACGCTAAAGCCTCGGCTTCGGTTGCAAAGCGTATTATGGAGACCGACCCCGAATTCAATCCCGAATATAAGGCGACGGGACATTGGAACTTCTTCGGAAAGGATACCGTAGCGAAAAACGGCGGCTCGGTTACCACCGAGGACGAATTTCAATGGAGCTTTGAATGGAAGCATACCGGGGATCTCGGTGTTGCGGGAAGACCAATATTATCCAACGACATTTACGGCATTATTAACGATGCGGTAGACTGTATCTGGAACGACGAATGGAAGATAGGGTATTCCGAAGCACGTGAATCTCTTTTGTGGGGAGATATCCCTCTGACCGTTAAGATAGATTGTACCGATGCGGGTGTGGTAACTACTTCCGCGGGCAGATTCGAAAACTGCTTGAAGGTCGCGTTGGATATAAAAGGACTCGAGGAGAATTACGGACTCTCTTACCGCGGCGGCAAAAGGACCTATTATTTTGCTCCCAACGTTGGTATAGTACGCGCCGAGAACGATTACGCCGAAGGAACAAGAATTGCGGTTTACGATCTCGTATATTACGAAAAAGAGGGCGAGGGCTATATGCCTATCGAGGGCGGTTTGGTGCGCCGTTATGAGGCGATGAACCTAACCGACGGATTCAAAGCAGGTGTTGAATATACCTACGCTTCGGACGAAGAGGGAAATATTGCGATTTTCCAAGACCGAACGGGTATACGTGATATATCTTCGCCCGCAACTCAATATTCCGCTGTTCAGGGCGAAAGGAAAGAGGCTATGCTCTGGGGCGAACGCAAAGAGGACGAAAGCCGTAAATGCCACGATATCAATAATTTCCATTTGATGACCCATTTTATTTGCAGAACCTCCCGAATCGTATGGGAAGCAGACAAGGCAGTAGCTTGGGGCAAGCAACAAATGCAGATCATCGAAAACCTCGGAAGCGGCGGCACTGTGCCTCCTGCTTGGATGGGTAAATATATTAATGTCGCATTCCACCTCGGCTGCCGTTTGTGCGGTATGGGCAGAGGAGATGAAGGCAGAGAATATATCGAAAAAGCCTTTTCATA
>JAZSLN010000039.1:0-7680 GCA_045535385.1 Eubacteriales bacterium | reverse complement strand
GTATTCAACTCCTTGGCTCACAGAACGACATGGCTACGATCCGACTTGAATCAGACGGTGAATTTTCACTCTACCGTTGGTTTACTTCTCCTCACTAAACCAACGGTGGGTGTGTTTTCTCGGCTTAAACGTCTATACTGTATGCGAAGGGAGGCGCCTTATGAACCAAATTAAAATCGGAAAATTTATTGCCGAGTGCAGAAAAAAGGCAAATTTAACACAACTGCAGTTGTCAGAAAAGCTGGGTATCACCGATAAAGCAATATCCAAGTGGGAACGCGGTATAGCAATGCCCGATACTTCGATAATGCTTGAGCTCTGTGATATTCTGGACATCAGTGTAAATGAATTATTAAGTGGGGAGAAAATCAATATGGAAAACAATAATCAAAAAAACGAACAGCTTTTGCTCGATATGGCAAAAGAATTAGAAAAGAAAAACAAGACGATTTGGAATGCAATGTGGGCAATCATGACAGTTAGCTTCATTGGATTGTTCGGAGGTCTCGCGCTCATCGCGTTTTTTATGCCCGAGGGTCCTTGGATGCTCGTTGCAATTCTTGCGCTCTGCGTGATTTTCTTGATTCCGTGCTTCTACGCATTAAAGCTTGAGGTAAGCGTGGGTGCTTACAAGTGCAAAAATTGCGGTCATGAAATTGTGCCTACCTATTCGGAGGCGCTATGGGCAATGCACAGCGGCACTACCCGTTATCTGAAGTGTCCGAAGTGCAATAAACGCACCTGGTGCAAAAAAGTATTGAAAAAATAACTTTCTATTTCACCAACAACAAAAGCGCGTTATTTTTGGCGCGCCTCCTCCATGTTCCGATCGAACATTCTTTCGCAAAATCCTATCGATCAAAAACAAAAAACGTACGGCGCGAACCGTACGTTTTGTTTTTCGTATGAATTAGATAAAGAGAGACATGCCAAGGGTGAATATCGCCCAAACAGCCTCGCCGAAGAACGAACCAACACCAAGACAAAGTCCCGCAATTGCCATGCCTTTGCTGGGATTGTTTTTGGAAGACATACCTATAATGCCGCATATAATAGCTGCGAAGGTTGTCATGAGACACGGGTTAAGACAAAATCCGCAAATCGAACTGACGAAAGCCACGATACCGCATACCAACGCAGCAATGGAAACGCCTTTTCCTTTTTGGGGTTGAGGTTGAGGTGCCTGATACTGAGGTTGCTGACTGTAATTGTAATCCTGATTCATTATTATATCCCCTTTTCGTTTTTTTACATTTTATCTTATGTTTCGACAATTGTCAATTATTTTTCATATATTTTTCTTAATTTTTTGCGAAAATACATCTATACAAAAAACAAGGCAGGGAGGATTCCCTGCCTTGTTTCTGCTTTTTCAATCCATTACGTATTTTACTACTTTGATTTCTTCACCGTCGGAATTAACAAGAGTTATAACGGCAAAGCGGTTTCCGCCGTCCATAAAGCATTGAGCGCGGCATTTTTTAAGAAATGCATCAAAATCCTTTTCATCCACCGAAACCGCGGACGCGGGCGGATCTTCATCGCCGGAATGTTCCTCGGCGTTGTCCCACGAATACCATTTATCGATTGCCCAACCGCGCGTGTTGCGAGCATCGAAATAGTTCTGCTCGAAAACATCTATGGCTTTTACGGTGTATTTTGGCTCAAAGTATTTATCAAAGCCCTTTTCGGCAAGCCACGAAAGTGTTTCCGAATTATTATTATAAATACATACGGGGGTGTTGGGCGTTACGTTTTCGCCGTCCGTATGGGAAGCACTAAGCCATAGGATGCCGACGCATTCCTCAGCGGGATGGTTTATTTCGTCGCGCCCCTCCTTACGCTTGTCGTTTGCCAAAGCCTCCGCAAGCGCCTTTGCATCCGAAGGAGAAAGCTCGAGAAGAGTTTTGTTCGAGCCCATATTGTCCGAAATATGGATTTTCACATCGTTATAAATAAGCTCCATACCCTTTTCGGCCTCGTACGAATGGCGCATAAGGTCTCTATACTGTAATTCACGATTGAATTTATATGCTTCGGTATCGTCGAGTCTTAACGTTTCGTAAAGAGTAGAAAGCTTCATTTGGGGATAACAGCGTATAAGCTCTTTGCCGTTTTTGAGCTTGTATGCGACGTAAACATCGGCATAAACCACCGTATCCGAATAGTTTTTCTCGTTCGAGTCGGATACAATGCGCGAGCCGTCCTCGATAAGCTTTTTATGGATATCGATTGCTGTTTTTATATCCGCTTCGTCGGTAAGCTCGGGCAGCGAAGAAAAATCCAAAGTCGTTGCCGTTATGTGAACAAAGCCGTTTGTTGAAAATCCCGAGCTGTGCGAGCCGCCCTTGAAATATTTATCACTGCCTTTATAGGTTATCGAAACCGATTCGACTTCGTTGATTTCCGGGACCTTGGACGAATATCCGAGGATGTCGAAATATATCGCGATACCGAAAATACAAACCGCCGCCACACACGGCAGAACGTATTTGAAGGAACGCAATACCGACCTTACACTTCCCTCAAAAAACGCATGCATTGCCAAACAAATGACCACAAAAAGCGCCAATCCGCCTACACAATACACTAACGAAACATCGCGTAATAAAACGAGGGACGATGCCGAAAGCGCGACGATCACTGTGCATACTGCCGACAATACGGGGCGGGAATTCGGCTTGCCGTCAAATTCGCTGTTGCGCCCCTTGAAGATCATCAAAGCGAGCGGAACGAGAAGGATTCCGATGACAATAAGCCATACTATTTCGGGAGTATATACTCCGAAATCGATGCCCGATTCTTCAGCCGAGGGATAACCCGTATAAGGATAATCCTGATACGGCTGCTTAAAGATAGTATTTATCGAGAGAAAAGCATAATCATCGAACAAGCTGTCGATATTGTAGGGCAGAAGCGGTTCTAACCTTGCCGCATATGCAAATCCGTGCATAAACGAAGAAAGCATCATTGTAAAGAACACCATCAAGCCCTGAACGCCGAAATACATAACTCCGCAAACGGCGAAAAAATCGAGTTTCCGCCCGCATAATGCCGCGGCGATCGACGCAACTGTATAGGAATAGATAATTATACCCAAGGTCATCAAATAGATATACGGCGTATAATCGCTGAAAAATCCGATTTTATCCACGTACGAAGCACCTGTCGCAAGAAGCGCAGTAAAGGTTATCATCGTAGGCAGTATAACCGAAACGAGTCCGAAAAGGTATTTCGTAAGGAACAAAGCGGTTCTCGAAACACCTGTCAGCATCATCACGCTCGCGCTTTTCTTTTTGAACAAAAACGAAAAGACAACAAAAGCGGAAAATGCCGAAACACCGATAAACAAATATCTGTACAGTCCCCACGCGTTAGGCGCTTTGAATATATAACGAATATTCTGCGCTCCTACCAGCGACATGATATAAGTGGGACGGTCGATGTTGATTATTTCGGGCGCGAAGAAAACTATCACCGTGATAATAAAAACAGCCAACGGTAGCCAGAAAAAGCGTTTTACTGTATGAAAAACAAGATGTTTTACGGGATTATTCCGCGAATATGCCTTCAATTTCATCGGCTCTTCCCTCCGTTTCATACACAAATATTTCATTAAGCGACATACCGTAGCAATCGAAAAGCTTAATATTTCCGTAACGCGCAAAGACGTCTCTTACCTTATCCTCGCTATCCGTGCTTTGGAAGGTATATACCCCCGCCTCGTTTTTGAAAAATTTAAGGTTAAGATGCTTAACAACATCGGCAGACACCTTGCCGTCTACGGCAACGCGGTATTTATAAGCCTTTGATTTAAGCTCATCGATATCGCAAGAATATATCATACGGTTTCCGTTTATCATTCCTACCGTATCGCATATATTTTCGAGCTCGTAAAGATTATGCGACGCGGCGATAACCGAAGAATCGGTCTCGGCGATATATTCCGCGAGGAGATTACTTACGAGAACTCTTATATTGGGGTCGAGTCCGTCGAAGCTTTCATCAAGCAAAAGATAACGCGGTCTTGCCGCCATACCGAGAATTATCGCCGCCTGACGCTTCATCCCCTTCGAAAAATCACCTATCTTTTTTGTGAGCGATATACCGAAAAGATCGGCAAGCTTTTTGAAGCTCTCGTCGCTCCATTCGGGATAGAATCCACAATAGAAGTCCCTCATCGCGATCAGATTCGAATTGGGAAAATAGTAGGGTTCGTCCGTAACGTAAAATAGTGAACGCTTGACCTCGGGGTTGTCAAACGGTGTCAGCTTCTTACCGCCGATATCGATATCCACTTTACCGCTGTCGGCTCGGTATAAACCCGAAATGATATTTAACAGCGTGGTTTTTCCCGCGCCGTTATATCCGATAAGTCCGTATATCGAGCAGTCGTTGACACAAAAAGATACGTCATTCAAGACCTTGGTTTTACCAAAGCTTTTCGAGACGTTATCCAAAACGATCATTCAAAATCCTCCTTGAAAATTTTGTCCGCTAAAGAGATCGCTTCGTCTTTTGTCATACCTGCCGATTTAGCCGACCGCAGCGCTTCAGTCAGATTCATTTCGGCTTTTTTCAATATTTGAGGATTTCTTACTGCCGTTTCGGCAATATATGTTCCGCTTCCAACGACCGTAACTATCACCCCGTCGGACTCAAGCTCGGCAAACACCTTTTTGATCGTATTGATATTTAGATGCATAGAAGCCGAAAGCGCGCGGAGAGAAGGGAGTTTATCCCCCGGATTAAGCACTCCGCTCGATATAAGCGCAAGTATCTGCGTTTTCACCTGCTCATATATCGGAATTTTGCTCGAATTGTCGATTACAAACATCGCTGTACCTCAAAACAAAAGTGTGCTATCTCTGGTAGCACACTTAGTGTATCACTGAATTTATATTTTGTCAAGAACTTTATTAAAACTCGCCTGCATCGTCTTTAGGCAATTCTTCATAGTTGAAATTGTTCAAACGGTAATTACTGGGAACGGGCTTGAAGCTCATAAGCGCGGATTCGACAGCGCGTTCACTATCCGAAGACACCTGGATAACAACGGCATGATCGCCGATAACACGGGCACAAACACTGTGATAGATTTTATAGGTCTTGCCGTTGAGTATTATATCGCATTCTACCGAAAGCATCGCATAGTCGGAGTCTGCTATTTCTATTTCCTCAATATTGCCGATAGATTTAACGTCAACGCTTACCGAATAATCATCCAAATCGCCGCGGCTGCGGATAATATCGTCAAGAAATCCCTTTTCGATAGCCTTCTCGTCCTTATACTGTGGTGTGCTTTTTAGGATTTCCGCGCCATTACTGCCGCTTGCACCGCCGAAATACGTAACGATAAGCTTGGTAGCATCGCGCGTAACAAAAAGACCGCATTCACTATTTTCACCGCTCACATCATCGCGATTTTTATATTCCGATTTCGGCGCGTTTTTCCAAAGCGTTCCAAGCTCGAAATAAAGGTCGGCAAACTCATTTACGTACACGTTTCCGTTTATTTCGCCCTTTGAATATTCCGTCGGGAACAGCATAGGCACATAAACGGTTATTATCGTAACAAACGACATAACGACCGCAAGCATTCCCGCCGTAACCGCGAGCAATACCTTCCACCACTTACCCGAACGGTACTTTTTAGGTTGGTAAACCCCGAAAGCAGGCGCGGAATCGGTCGGTGTTTCAAAAATATAATCCTCAACAAAACCGCGTCCACCGATTTCTTCCGAGGCTTCGGTTCCGTCAACCGGCGTGTCCTCTTCCTCGGTTTCAATTACCTCCGAAACGGTCGCTTCGTCGACATAGTCAACGGATAAGGAAGGTACACTCTCAGGCTCCGAAACTGCTTCTGTTATTTCGGCTATCGGTTCGGACGCCATTATTTCCGCGGCGTCGGACTCTCCGTTTACGAGCTTTGCACCGCAAACCGAGCAAAACATCGCCGAATCGTCAAATACAGCTCCGCACACAGTACATTTATTCATGCCTTCCTCCTCCTTTTTAGTTAATTCTGCTTTTGAACCATTTTGTATTCGTCATAGAAGCGGTAATATTTACATCTATCGCCTCCGTTGGACATAAAATCGACCATTTCGTCCTCATCGAGAAGCGCATCGCAAATTATATCGCCGGTCTCCTCGTCTATCCGTGCAAATTCGCAGGTTTCGCAAACGGCATCAATACTCATAGTCCACACAGGCGCGGCTTTCGCGCACACCCTTCATAAATTCGCCGACCGCTTTATGGAGAGGATGAACGATATATTCATCCAAGCCCTGCCAATCGTTATATTCGGCAACGAGCACCAGATCGTAGTTGCCCTTTTCGGCGGAAGTATCATCCAATCTTACCTCGGAAGCTACAAGTGTAGGGATCTTACCCTGAAGATCACGAAGCATAGAAGCGGCGATCTCGGCATTTTCTCTTCTTGTTCTGCCCTCTGCAGTTTCGAGGAACTTAAACATTACTATATGACGTACCATTATTTCAATTTCCCTTCAAGAGTCGAATTTATCTCATCGTTTCCGCCCTTAACGGCACAATACCAAACATATTTACCCATTACGGTGAATTTTGCGGTTTTGAGCGGCTCGGTATCAACCGAAGGATAGGATTTCGCGTATTCGATCTTGCCGTCGATGCGTGCTTCAAGAAACGCCTTGAACGCTTCGGCATCTGCGCCGTCCTTCATTTCGAATATACCGAATTCGCAGGGTTTTGTCGGTTTTTTCTGGTCAATGTAAATAGCGTAAGCGGCAACCGAATCGAAATCGGCTTCTTCGTAATAATCGAAAGCGAGCGTTTCATCAAGATACTCACCGGGAGTTGTCGAAAGCGAAGAATAACGGATCCCGCCCGAGAGCGAATACTTTTCAATAATAGCAGTTGCTTCCGCTTCGATATCGAGTGTTTTTTCCGCGGAATCCGACTTACTTTCGGATCCGGAGGTGTCTTTCTCGGAAGCGCAGGCAACAAACGAAAGCATCATAAATAAACACAAAATAAATGCGATACAGCGTTTCATAGCGAAACTCCTTAATACTTTTATAATATATAAATGATACCTTATTTTTGAACCGATGTCAATGTTTCTATATTTTCTTTTTGTTTTTTGCAAAAAAATATTTTATTATTGATTCTTATGTGATATAATCACAGATGTTATTCATCATTAAACTTAATTGCACCGAGGATTTTCTGATGGTATTCTCATCGCTGATATTTATCTTTGCATACCTTACAATAACCCTTGCGGTATACTATATCGCTCCCTTGAAGCTTAGAAACCTTGTGCTTTTCATAGTTTCGCTTGCGTTCTACGGTTGGGGCGAGCCGACTTATATATCGCTTATGCTGGTTTCGATAGTTATCGCCTACGGGTTCGGCTTCTTTATCGAACGATTCCGTGAAAAAAACAAACGGCTCGCCAAGCTGTTTTTGGCGTTTTCGCTTATCGGCAACCTTTCCTTTCTTCTATTCTTCAAATATTACAACTTCTTCGCGGAAAATATCGGATTTTCGCCCATCGAAGATCTGACTCTTCCCGTCGGTATTTCATTTTATACCTTTCAGATAATGTCCTATTCCATCGACCTCTACCGAGGCGAGGTGCCTCTCGCGAAAAAATTCGTTCCGTCCGGAACCTACGTTACGCTGTTTCCGCGG
>JAZSLN010000049.1:0-3660 GCA_045535385.1 Eubacteriales bacterium | reverse complement strand
CTTTTCGCTCTCTCCCCTGTGGCGGTAAAAACGTGTCCCCGGCACATTTTTGCTCGCCCTTCGATTCCCTTCAATCAAAATAAAAGAACCGCACAAGGCGGTTCTTTTATTTTGGTGGAGCCGAGGGGAATCGAACCCCTGTCCGAAAACCCGTCCACGGTGTTTTCTCCGAGCGCAGTTCTTCATTGGGATTCCCCATCGGATATGCCGAAGAACAGGCTTATCCGGTCGGTAGCTTCATCAGTTCATGGAAGGACTCAAAGCTTTGCCCAACACACGTTCACCGCTAAGTGACGCCGTATCCGAGGCCGCGGTACTCCACGGTACGACGGAAGCTGCGATTAGGCAGCTACTGCTAATTTGTTATTGTTAGCGTTTAATTTTAAGTTGCACATTTTTAGGAAGTTATGCGCTTCCGCTCGCTTACTCCGCTTCAAAATCCCCGTCGAAACCTTTACGGCCCCATGGGAAGCTTTCGCTTCGTAATCTATATTATTTTGTATTTTTTTAATTCCGTTAGGATTATTTCCGCCGTTTCGTCGATCAATTCGTCCTGACGGGATTTATCGATTGTCAAAAACTCCTGATTCGGGTTGATCCTCGGGCTTGAATAAAGCTTAGCCGCATAGGTTATACGCTCGGTTATATCGTCGGGCGCAAAATAGTCGAAATATGTATTCGGAAACTCCGAAACCGCGCTTATGATCTCAAGCGGACGATAGCCCGGATTCTCCGAAGCGAACCGATAATCAAGCTCATACCAGCCGTTGCGGATATTGGTTATATTCGCTCTCCAAAAGGGTTTTCCGTGCTCGTTTATAAACGGATGGATTATATCTCGGACATAGACCGTATCGGTTAAAATATGGACGTAATAGCCGAGAAAGAGCGATTTCTTAAATATATCGTCTTCGTTCTTACCGTATTTTTCAAAAAAAGCATAGTTATCGCAAAAGCGTTGCTCATAGCTTACCTCATCGCGCTTCCAATGAGAAACGTCCTTCGAGGGCAAATAGGTAAAATCATCGACCATTCTTCCGCTGTCGGGCGCGATACATCCGACATAATAAGCGGTTTCGTCAATAGAGCCGAGATAGGGCGCGATCTTTTCGGCAACCCGCAAATGCATCATCCAGGTAGCCATCAGTAATTACCCTTATCGGCGCGTTCTATTTCACGTTTTGCGGATTTTTCCGCCTCAACGGCGCGCTTATCGTAAAGCTTTTTACCCTTACATAGACCCAGCTCGACCTTGACCCATCTTCCCTTAAAGTAAAGCGAAAGCGGGATTATCGAATAGCCTTTTTGACCGACGAGGCCGAAAAGTCTGTCGATTTCGCGGCGATGCATCAAAAGCTTACGCGCGCGATAGGGGTCGCGGTTAAAGATATTGCCCTGTTCATAGGGGCTTATATGGATACCGTAGGCGACGAGCTCGCCGTCATCGATACGACAGAAGGAATCCTTAAGATTAACTCTGCCGCCGCGAAGCGATTTTACCTCGGTTCCGAAAAGCTCGATGCCGGCTTCGAATTTATCTTCGACGAAATATTCGTGGTATGCCGCGCGGTTATTCGCAATATTACGTATAAGCTCGGACATTTGAGCTTCTCCTTTCATCTTTGTAAGGTTTGTATTTTACACTATCTACAGGTAAATGTCAACCCGAAATTTTTCCCAAAGTTATCTCGGCATCGAAGCAGGGCTTATCACCCGAGGTATTATAAGCCGAAATAACATAATTTATGCCGTTTTCATCCTCTTTTGTGCTCGAGGAAACAGAAAGTATATCGTTGATTCTCGCTTCCTGACGGAAAATTATCTTAATATCCTTTACGTAATCGGTCTTGCGGTCGAAGTTAGGGACAAAATCCATCGCGATATCGGAATAGATGCAGTTATTAAGATGGTCATTCTCATCGAGGTCGGAAAGACGGACAACGCGCGTTCCACAATCACTGACTTCTCCGTCGGGAACGATATTTCTCGGAAGAGCAAGGCTTCCGCAATCGAGGTTATGGGCGGGAATCTCGAAGGGGAAATCCTTCGGACGCACGATGCGGCGGCTATCGTAATTAACGATAACCCATTGGGTCGTCGCGTGAATGATCTTCTCGCCGTCCTTGAACATCTCAAATTCGCGCTCAAAGGTAACGCCCGAAACGCGGTTATTGAAGGTCCGAAGCGTAAATTCGTCATAAGCATATATCGGCTTTGCAACCGATATACGCATTTTCGTCATAACGAAAACCATATTTACGTCGCGCATATTTATGTAGGTACACCCGAGGTTGTCGCAATCCTCGCGAGCGACCTGCTGCATATATCTCTGAAGCGCGGCAGGCTTTATTATACTGTTGGGATAAACGTCAAAGCTTGCAACAGGTAGAGTTTTTTCGATCATTTCTTGATTTTTGCGAGAGGATTAGAGTCCACCGCATCCTCCAATTGTTTATTAGATAAATGGGTATATATCTGCGTTGTTGTCAATTGCTCGTGCCCGAGGATATCCTTTATTGCCAGCACGTCGACCTCGCCCTCGTTATACATAAGTGTTGCCGCGGTATGGCGAAGCTTATGCACCGAAAGCCCGCGTCCGCCGAGTCCTGCCAAGTCGAGATATTTATAAACCAGGGTCTGAACCATCTGATTTGAAATTCGAGTACGGCGCGAGCTCAGAAACAACGCGTCTTTATCGATGATCGGCTGGCCGTGCTCGGTCGCCTTAAGCTGACGGACGGTAAGATAATCGCCCAAAGCGGCGCGGCAGGCGGCGTTAAGATAGACAACGCGCATCTTGCTTCCCTTACCTGTAACCGTCAATTTTGTAAGATTACGGTCGAGGTCGGAAAGATTTATTCCGACAAGCTCGGAAAGTCGCATTCCGCAATTCAAAAACAGAGTTACGATACAGTAATCGCGTTCAAACGTCGGACAATCGCGCGGGATACTTTCCAAAAGCTGTATGCTTTCTTCGAGCGAAAGATATTTCGGAAGCGCGGGCTTGACCGTCGGAGAATCGATATCCTTTGCGGGATTTTCCTCTATTCGGCGGGATTTTACCGTATGATATTTGTAAAACGCCTTTATTGCGCTCAGCCGTCGGGCGCGTATACGCACCTTGTTCCCTCTCGCAGTCGCAAGATAGAGCATATATGAATAGATCTCCTCGGTGCGCACCGAAGCAGCAAGGTCATAATCAAGCTCGACGAGCGAAACCTCGTTCATCTCCGTGTTTTCGGGCTTTTCTCCCCTCCGAGAGACGATTATGTACCTGAAAAAGAGAATAAGGTCGTTAAGATATTCGCTCACGGTAAGCGGCGAGCAGTTCTGGATAGAGCTTTTATAACCCGCGAAGGTCATTAAAGGCTCGGGAAGGTTTCTATTCATTTGGCTCGCCTCCTTTCGCGTCGATTGTGATAATTATACTCCTTTTTCCGTTGAAAATCAAGTTTTTTATAAATACGTGTCTTCGGCTTCATCGTTTTTTGGAAACTGCACAAAAACAAACCGCAGCCTTTAGCGTGATACTCTTAACGGAGTATCACGCAACTCTATTCGCCTGACGGCGAGTTATATTGCTTCGCAGTGATATTATGCTACGCATAGTGATATTGTCCTGCGGACAGTTTATGGCGAATAGAATATCACGAAACCGAT
>JAZSLN010000120.1:0-5092 GCA_045535385.1 Eubacteriales bacterium | reverse complement strand
TCCCGATTGAATTTGCAATTCAATCGCATTCGCTAATGCGAATGTTCGACTTCGGAAAATGGTTTTATGACCATTTTCCTACGCTCAGGATGACACCTATAACATTGTAGGGACTCCGTTTTACGCCGTCTCTACGTTGTATTTTGTTATTTGCGACAATTAAAATCGATAACGTATCAATTTGTTGCGTGATTTTATTAAGTATTACAAAACATAAACCGTTTCGCGGCGGACAGTCGAGGACGCCTGTCCCTACATTACGAGAATCGTAAGGTTAAAACCTAAAACAACCTTTTCCGTAATTATTTCGCAGTGAATGGGGCGATCAAACGAACCGAGCGCGAAGCAGAGTGGATGCAGATTTTTCATAGCATAAAAATATAATGATTCCTTAAATACAAACCCTTTCGGGAATAACGCTCAAGCCTGAACCAACATAAATACACGCTAATATTTTTTATGCGTTCTGCGCCGCTATGCAAGACCGCTCTTGACTAAAGGGTATCTGTTTGGTATAATAATACAAATAAAGCAAAAAGGAGGTTTTTATATGTTCGAGCGTATATTTTTAATCGTTCTCGACAGCGTAGGGATCGGGCACGCGGAAGACGCGGCTGATTTCGGAGACGAGGGCGCGCACACCCTGAAAAGCGTTATGAGCGCAAGTCCAAAGCTCGAAAACCTCCGTAATCTCGGATTATTCAACATCAAAAAAGCCGAATTGACTCAATTTGCGGTCAACGACCCCAAAGGGCTTTACGGCTCGGCTTCGGAATTAAGCAAGGGTAAGGACACCACCGTCGGTCATTGGGAGATCGCGGGTATCGTTTCTTCACGTCCCTTCCCCACCTACCCGAACGGATTTCCGAGCGAGGTCATCGACCGTTTCAAAAAGGAAAACGGCGTCGAAATTCTTTGCAACAAGCCCTATTCGGGAACCGAGGTCATCAAGGACTACGGCGACGAGCACGTAAGAACGGGAAAGCCGATCATATACACCTCGGCGGACAGCGTTTTCCAGATAGCGGCGCACGAATCGGTCATCCCTCTCGGAAGGCTTTATGAGCTTTGCGAGAGTGCGAGGAATATATTACAGGGCGAGCACGCCGTCGGAAGAGTTATTGCGAGACCGTTTTCGGGAGAGCGCGGTTCATATTACCGAACCGGCGGAAGACACGATTATTCGCTCGAGCCGACGGGCGAGACTATGCTCGACAAATTGAAATCCAACGGATTTTCGGTCATATCCGTCGGCAAGATACACGATATTTTCGCAGGGCGCGGAACGACCGAGAGCAACCCCACCAAGGGCAACCCCGAGGGCGAAAAGCTCCTTTTGGAGATCCAAAAGCGTGATTTTTCGGGACTCTGCTTCGTCAATCTTGTCGATTTCGATATGGTTTACGGACACAGAAACAATATTTCGGGATACGCGAAGGCGCTCGAGGATTTCGATAAGACGTTAGGTGAGTTTATCGAAAATATGAAGGAGAGCGACCTTCTCATCATAACCGCGGACCACGGCTGCGACCCCGGCTACGAGGGCACCGACCACACGCGCGAAAACGTACCGATCGTCGCTTACTGCAAGGGCTGCGGCGGCGCGGATATGGGAGAGATCAGCGGTTTTTCCTCGATTGCAAAGACAATACTTGACAACTTCGGTATCGAGAACGGATACGAAGGGGCAAGCTTAATAAAGTATTTTAACGACGGGAGGCAGACGGTATGTTGAAGATGCACGACATAATACGCAAAAAGCAGGACGGACGCGAGCTCAGCGAGGAGGATATTTCCTACTTCGTCAAGGGCGTTACCGACGGAAGCATTCCCGACTATCAGATCTCCGCGTTACTTATGGCGATATGGTTCAAGGGTATGACCTTCGAGGAGACGATCACCCTTACCGAATGTATGGCGGACAGCGGTGAAACAGCCGAATTGCCGAAGGTCAAGGGCAAAAAGGTCGACAAGCACTCGACGGGCGGTGTCGGCGACAAGGTATCGCTCATCGTCGGCCCGATGGTTGCCGCCGCAAACAAGGGAATCTACGTTCCGAAGATGGCGGGGCGCGGGCTCGGCCATACGGGCGGTACGCTCGACAAGCTCGAATCCTGCACCGGTGTCAACACCGAGATATCGGCGGACGAATTTGAGAATATCGTCGCGGACATAGGCTTTTGTATCGCCGGTCAGAGCAAGAGGTTGGCGCCTGCGGACGCAAGGATGCTCGCACTGCGCGACGTTACCTGCACCGACAACAGTATTCCGCTTATCGCGGCAAGCGTTATGAGCAAGAAGCTCGCATCGGGAAGCGAATGCATTGTGCTTGATATCAAGTGCGGAAGCGGTTCCTTCTGTAAAACGATGCACGATGCCGAGGAGCTGGCGCGGCTTATGGTAAGGATCGGCGCGAGAGAGAAGAGAAAAACGGTCGCGCTTATCACCGATATGTCGGCTCCGCTCGGATGCGCGGTAGGAAACAGCGTCGAGCTGATCGAGGCTATACGCGTGCTTGAGGGCAAGGGCGACGAACAGCTCACCGAGCTTTGTATCACCGTTGCGGCAAATATGCTTTACGCGGCAAACGCGGCGGATTACGACACCTGCGTGGCGATCGCCGAGGAAACCCTTTACGACGGAAGCGCGCTTAACAAGCTCGCTGACCTTGTGGAACGCTTGGGCGGCGACAGAAGATATATATACGACACGAGCCTTTTCGAGGAAAGCAACGTAACGGCTATGCTGGTTGCCGAAAAGAGCGGATATATCACCCGAATCGATGCTATGGAGGTCGGCAAGGCGGCGGCAATACTCGGCGCAGGCAGAGAAAAGCTCGGCGAGGCTATCGACCACAGCGCGGGTATTATACTCAACAAGCACATCGGCGACCGAATCGAAGAGGGCGAGGCGCTTGCGACGCTCCAGGCGAAGGACTTAGAGCGCGCACAACGCGGTATGGAGCATCTGTTCAAGGCGGTTACCATAAGCGACACACCGCCCGAAAGGACAAATATTATTCTTAAATGTATATAGAGAGCGCAAACAATATGGAAAGTTACATATCTGAAAGTCTTGCCGAGACCGAGGAGATCGCTTCGAAAATTGCCGAAAGGGCGAAGGAAAGCGGATTTTTGGCGTTATACGGCGGAATGGGTATGGGAAAAACGGCGTTCGTCAGAGGGTTGGTAAAGGCACTTGCGCCCGAATGTCTGGAGCTGGTGCATTCGCCCACCTTCGCAATAGTTAACGAATACCGCGGGAACGAAACGAATATATTTCATTTCGACCTATACCGTCTTACCGACGAGGACGACCTTTATTCGACGGGTTTTTACGATTATATCGAGCAGGACGGAATAACAATAACCGAATGGAGCGAGCTTTTCGAGGAGTCTATCCCCGAAAACGCGCTTAAAATCAAAATAGAGCCATACGGAGAGAGCGGAAGGAGGTTTACTGTATGCTGATAGCGGCGCTTGACAGTACGGCGGTTACCGCCTCGGCGGCGGTTGCCGAGATAAACGGCGGAAAATTGGGAACCTTCAGCCTTTTCACCGTCAAAAACAAGCTTACACACAGCGAGATATTACTCCCGCTACTCGAAAACGCGCTCAGGCAGTACGGCGCGGATATTAAGGATATCGACCTTTTCGCGGTCAGCGCAGGTCCCGGTTCCTTTACGGGGGTGCGTATCGGCGCGGCGACGGTCAAGGGACTCGCGTTCGCGGACAACAAGCCCTGCGTGTCGGTCTCGGCGCTCGAGGCTATGGCGAAAAACGTCGGAAGAGGTTACGTTTGCCCCGTTATGGACGCAAGGCGCGACCAATTCTACACAGCGCTTTTTAAGAACGGCGAGCGTATCACAGAGGACAGCGCAATGAGCGTTCAAGAGGTTCTTGAGATGCTCGACGGCAAGGACGAGGTCGTTATTTGCGGAGACGGCAGAGATAAGTTTTTGAGCCTCTGCGGAGACAGAGATAACCTGTTCCCCGCCTCGGAGGTCTCGACAGACCAGAACGCGCTGTCGGTTGCCTTGTGCGGATACGAAAAGTATGAGTCGGGTCTTGCAATACCGCCCGAAAAGCTCACGCCGATATATTTGAGGATGCCCCAGGCGGAAAGAGAAAAGCTGGAGCGGCAGAAGAAGGAATCGGAAGAGAATAAATAAGAAAAAACATAACGCGACAAATTGATACGTTATCGGTTAAAAATAACCTTTTCGATAATTGTTATGTGCGGACAGTCGGGGACGCCGGTCCCTACATTAAGCTATATTAAAATTTAACATATAAAAATAACGAAAGGAAATGCGTTTTAGTCAAGGTTTAACCCACGCGGTGGGGAGGTTTCGATTAAACCGAACCATTATCGCGGGAGGGTAAAAAAACGTTACGTAAACGGACCGTCGCTATCAACCCCAAAAACATAAATGTTTTCGGGGACCCCTTTTGACGCCGGTCCCTACAATTTTGATTTTGTAGGTAACAATGAATACGAACGTTTAACTCACGCGATGGGGAGGGTTATAAATACGTTACGGTTTGTATAACGTATAACCCACGCGGTGGGGAGTTAACAACTAAAAACCAACCAACAACGCGGGAATTAAAAAAAGATGGTAGCACTTGGATGTGATCACGGCGGACTTGAGATAAAGAACGCTATAATTGAGGATTTGAAGAATAAGGGTATCGAGTATATCGACCTCGGCACCAATACGACCGATTCGGTCGACTACCCCGTGTATGCGAAGGCGGTGTGTGCGGAGGTAGTAAGCGGAAGATGTGAAAAGGGTATACTTTGCTGCGGTACGGGTATCGGTATGTCGATCGCGGCGAATAAGGTAAAGGGTATCCGCGCGGCGGTGCTTTCGGACGCGTTTTCGGCGGAAATGACGAGAAAGCATAATAATTCGAACGTGCTCTGCCTCGGCGGCCGAGTAATCGATTCCGCGAAGGCGGTCGAGCTCGCAAATATCTTTTTAACCACCGAATTTGAGGGCGGAAGACACGAAAAACGTGTGGCGATGCTCGAAGACTAAAGTTTCCCAAAAACTCGCTTTGCTCGTTTTCGGGAACCCCTACCTCGA
>JAZSLN010000005.1:0-10107 GCA_045535385.1 Eubacteriales bacterium | reverse complement strand
GCTTTGACGCGTTCGGTCTCCCTACCGAAAACTATGCTATAAAGACGGGTATGCACCCGAGAGCAGTTACCGATAAAAACATCGAAAAGTTCACAAGCCAGCTCAAGCGCGTAGGCTTTGCGTTCGACTGGTCAAGAGTTGTCGACACCACCGACGTGGATTACTACAAGTGGACACAATGGATTTTCCTCAAGATGTTCGAAAACGGTCTCGTTTTCCGCGATACCGCGCTCGTTAACTACTGCCCCGAATGTAAGGTCGTTCTTTCCAACGAAGACTCGCAGGGCGGTAAATGCGATATCTGCCATAACGATATCGTTCAGAAATCGAAGGACGTTTGGTATCTTCGCATCACCGAATATGCCGACAAGCTTCTTCAGGGACTCGAGGAGGTCGACTACCTCCCCAACATCAAGCAACAGCAGGTCAACTGGATCGGTAAATCCGAGGGCGCGTTCGTTAATTTTGCAATTTCGGGAAAAGACGAATCCTTGAAGATCTATACCACCCGTCCCGACACACTTTTCGGTGTAACCTTTATGGTTATGGCTCCCGAGCATCCTCTTATTGACAAATACGCTTCGAGCATTGCAAATATGGACGAGGTTGAAAATTACCGCGCGGAATGTGCGAAGAAGACCGAATTCGAGCGTACTCAGCTTGTTAAAGAAAAGACCGGTGTTAAGCTCAACGGTTTGAGCGCGGTCAACCCCTTAAACGGCAAAGAAATTCCGATTTACATAGCCGACTACGTTATGATGGGCTACGGCACCGGTGCTATTATGGCGGTTCCTGCGCACGATCAGCGCGACTGGGAATTTGCCAAGAAGTTCGGAATCGATATTATCGAGGTCATCAAGGGCGGAGATATCGAAAAAGAGGCATATACCGAAAGCGGCGAAATGGTCAACTCCGGCTTCCTCAACGGCTTCACCGATAAAAAATCCTCTATCCGCCGTGCTATTGAAGAGCTCGTAAGCCTCGGCTGCGGCGAGGGCGGCGTTCAGTACAAGATGAAGGACTGGGCGTTCAACCGTCAGAGATATTGGGGCGAGCCCATTCCGATAGTTCACTGTGAAAAATGCGGTATGGTTGCCGTTCCTTACGAAGAACTTCCTCTCCGCTTACCCGATATGGATGAATTTGCCCCCGGTCAGGGCGGCGAATCGCCTTTGGCAAGAATCGAAAGCTACGTAAACTGCACTTGTCCCAAGTGCGGCGGTGCGGCTAAGCGCGAAACCGATACCATGCCTCAGTGGGCAGGCTCGTCTTGGTACTTCTTGAGATATTGCGATCCTCACAACAGCGACGAATTTGCCGCTCAGGAAAAGCTTAACTATTGGCTTCCCATCGACTGGTATAACGGCGGCATGGAGCACGTTACCCGCCATATGATATATTCCCGCTTCTGGCATAAGTTCCTCTATGTCCTCGGACTCGTTCCAGTCGCAGAGCCTTATGCAAAGCGTACCGCACAGGGTCTTATACTCGGTCCCGACGGCGACAAGATGAGTAAATCGAAGGGCAACGTTGTTGACCCCAACGACGTTGTTGACGAATACGGTGCAGACGTTTTACGTACCTACGTCCTCTTTATGGGCGACTATGCATCGGCGGCTCCTTGGTCTCAGAGCAGTGTGCGCGGCTGTAAGAGATTCTTAGAACGCTTCGCCGCGCTCGACGAAATGCTCGGCGCGAAGAATGACAAGCTCGTTCGTTCGCTCCACAAGACTATCAAGAAGGTTACGAGCGATATCGAGGGAATGAAGTTCAACACCGCAATTGCTTCTATGATGAGCTTCATGAACGAGATTTACGAAGTAGGCTCTATCGACAAGGAAAGCCTCCTCGCACTCACCAAGCTCCTCTCTCCCTTCGCTCCTCATATCTGCGAGGAAATGTGGGAAGCTCTCGGCATGAACGGCTTCTGCTCGACCGCAAAATGGCCCGAATATGACGACGCTCTTACCGTCGATGACGAAAAAGAGATCGCCGTTCAGGTTTGCGGTAAGCTTAAGGGCGTAGTCGTTATCCCCGCGGGCGCCGAAGAAGATGCCGTTTGGGATATCATTCAAGGCAACGAAAACGTTATGTCCGCTCTCGAAGGAAAGACTATCGTTAAGAAGATATATATCAAAGATAAAATCTTTAATATCGTAGCAAAATAAGGAGAGGTTTTATTATGGATACTATTAAAATCAACAAAGGTAACGCACAAATTGTAGCGCACAGAGGTCTTTCGGGATTAGAGCGAGAAAACACCGCTTCGGCTTTCGTTGCGGCAGGTAACAGAAGCTATTTCGGTATCGAAACCGACGTACGCGTTACCGCAGACGGAAATTTCATCCTTCTCCACGACAACGATGCAGTTCGTTGCGGCGGCGACCACATTATCCCCGAGCAATCCACGCTCCAGACTATCCAATCGGTCCAGCTTTTCGACGTTGACGGAAAACGCGGTCGTGTAGACCTCCGTATCCCCGAAATGGTTGATTATCTCCGTATCTGCAAGCGCTACGACAAGGTCTGCGTGCTTGAATTCAAGGGATATTTCAGCGTGGAGAATATGGAAAAGGTTGTCGAAATCATCAAAGCCGAGTACACCCTCGACAAGATGATCTTCATCTCGTTCAGCTTTGAAAACCTTTTGAATCTCCGTAAGGTCTGCCCCGAATCTCATTGTCAGTTCCTCACGGGCGAATTCAAGGATGAAATAATCGAGATGCTCAAGGAACATAAAATGGGTATCGATATCTGGTCGAACGCACTTGACGAGGAATGGAAGGTCAAGAAGCTTCTCGAAGAAGGAATCGAGGTAAATACTTGGACGGTCGATAATAAAGAGCTCGCCGAAAAGCTGATCTCT
This sequence comes from Eubacteriales bacterium, assembly GCA_045535385.1. Taxonomy (GTDB): domain Bacteria; phylum Bacillota; class Clostridia; order Oscillospirales; family CAG-382; genus Coliplasma. Next base: position 7,241 of record JAZSLN010000005.1, on the reverse strand, counting down.
TGGGGCGTTCAGTACGTAACCTCTAATATTCTTGAGTAAACTTTATAAAATCAAAAAACCGTAGGTTGATGAAACCTACGGTTTTTATTTCCCGCGATAGTGGGTTGCGTTATTTGTTAACTCCCCATCGCGTGAGTTAATCGTTCGGTTTAATTGTTACATCAAGGACAGTCGAGGACGCCTGTCCCTACAATACATAAAAAATTGAAAGGTCGCAACAAATAACAAATCGATTAAGACGAACCGAGGGCGTAGCAGAGTGGATGCAGAATGGAAAATCGGCATCCGAAGCTGTAGTAATCTACTGCCGGAGGGGAAAATCGTCATAGAAAAATCCATTTAATGAAAATCTGAAGGATTTTCTACCAAAAAACAAACCGCAGGCAAAAGCCTGCGGTTATATTTCTTTTCGCGGCGAGAAGAAAACTAATTTACAGTTGCCTTCAACGCGTTTTTGAAAAAGGATTTTTCGGTCTGTCCGAAAGATGCGTGTGCGATTTTTGCGGTCTGCGCCGCTATGCCTAGAGCTACGCTATTTCGAGGCAGAGGCGGATCATATCGTTGAATCCCGTCTGTCTTTCTTCGGTAGAAAGCTCTTCCTTCGTAAACATATGGTTGCTTACGGTGCAGACGCAGAGCGCCTTTTTGCCTGCTTTTGCGGCTATCATATAAAGCGCGGCGGCTTCCATTTCAACGCCCAAGATTCCCATTTCCTTCCATTGAGCGTTGACCTTTTCGGGGGCATAGAAAACGTCGGTGGAATAGATATTACCGACCTTAACGCTTATGCCCAGCTCTGCCGCTTTTGCGTCAGCCTTCTTCAAAAGCTCGAAATCGCCTATCGGCGCGAAGGTGCCGGGAAGCTCGTACTGCCAAGCGAAGTTGCTGTCGTGACATACGCCCTGAGCGATAATGATATCGCGGCAGTTAACGCCCTCGCCGATACCGCCCGCACTGCCCGCGCGGATGATGGTTTTGACACCGTAATGGTTATAAAGCTCGTAGGAATAGATACCTATCGAAGCCATACCCATACCGTGTCCCATAACCGAAATACGCTTTCCTTTATAATAACCCGTATATCCGAGCATACCGCGCACTTCGTTGAAGCAAACGGCGTCTTCGAGATAGGTTTCTGCGATATATTTTATGCGAAGCGGGTCTCCGCACATAATGACTGTTTCGGCGATATCACCGATATTTGCGGAATTATGAGGAGTAGACATAGTAAAACCTCTCTTTTTATGTCCGCGGATAAAGCGCTACAAATTCGTAACGTATCCACCGCGAATCAGATTAAGTTGTTTTTGCAAAACCTTTTAGACTTACAATGAAATCTTTGTTTTTTCCGAGGACATGCGCCTCGAAAAAAACTCCTATGAGTTTCGCGTGTTCGGACATTTATGCACGAACACGGCGCGAGCGTACGAAACTCTCAATAGAACGAATAAAATCCTTGGATTTTATTCGAGAGCGTTAGCGATTAATTGTGATTCCATGCTCCCAAATATGCTTTTTGGTTTTCGGTCAAAGTGTCGATTTTGCAGCCCCAGAATGCGAGCTTTCTGCGTGCAACGTCTTCGTCAACCTCGCGGGGAACGCTTATAAGCTTTTCGGAGATATTGCCCTGATTCTTAACGAGGTGGAGCGCGGAAAGCGCCTGAATAGCGAAGGACATATCCATAATTTCGGCGGGGTGTCCGTCGCCTGCACAGATATTAACAAGTCTGCCCTCGGCGATAACGTAAACGGTGTTGCCGTTGGGAAGCTTATAGCCGATAATATTGTTTCTCGCCTCAAAGCTGTCGACCGCATATTCGCGAAGCGCCTTCATATCGACCTCAACGTCAAAGTGACCTGCATTCGTGAGTATCGCGCCGTCCTTGAGAAGCGGGAAATGCTCTTTAGTAATGATTTCGCAGTTGCCGGTTACGGTACAGAAGAAGTCGCCCTCCTTAGCCGCATCAGCCATAGGCATAACGGCGAAGCCGTCCATAACCGCCTCCATAGCGCGGATAGGATCGACCTCGGTAACGATAACCGAAGCGCCGAGACCCTTCGCACGCATAGCAACGCCCTTACCGCACCAGCCGTAGCCCGCGACAACGACCTTTTTACCCGCAACGATAAGGTTCGTAGTACGGTTTATACCGTCCCAAACAGACTGACCGGTGCCATAGCGGTTATCGAAAAGATGCTTACAGTCGGCATCGTTAACGAGAACCATCGGGAATTCCAAAACGCCCTCTCTCGCCATAGCCTGAAGACGGATAATACCGGTAGTGGTTTCTTCACAACCGCCGATAACGTTGGGAAGAAGCTCGCGGTATTTGGTGTGGATAAGGTTTACCAAGTCGCCGCCGTCGTCGATAATTATATTAGGCTTGCCCTCGGCGATAACGCGCGAGGTATGAGCCTCGTATTCCTCGTCGGTACAGCCGTGCCAAGCGTAAACGTTAAGACCGCCGTGAACAAGCGCCGCAGCAACGTCGTCCTGAGTGGAAAGGGGGTTCGAGCCGGTAATATACATTTCGGCACCGCCCGAAGCGAGCACACGGCAGAGATAAGCCGTTTTTGCTTCAAGGTGAACCGAAAGCGCTATACGCATTCCCGCGAAGGGCTTGGTCTTAATGAATTCTTCTTCGATTCCGCGGAGAAGATCCATATTACTCTTTACCCATTGAATCTTTGTTTCACCGCTTTCCCAAAGGGAAAGATCTTTAATATCGTAGGACATATTATAAAACCTCCTTCATTTCAGCCACTTTGGCGTAAACTTCTTCAATATCGATAGTGATAAACTGTTTGTTCTTATAAACGACCTTGCCGTTAAGAATTACGGTATCGGTCTCGCTTCCGTCGGCAGAATAGCAGATCATCGAATAGGGATCGCGGAAGGGCACAAATTGAGGAACGTTCATATCAAGAAGGGTTATATCCGCCTTCCAGCCCTCTTCTAATTTACCCAATTTTTCAATACCTATCGCCTTCGCACCGTTAACGGTTGCAAATTCGAAAGCACGCTTTGCGGGAATCGAGGTCGGGTCGCCGGTTATACCCTTCTGAAGCATAGCGCAGTAATTAAGTTCGGAGAACATATTAAGCGAGTTATTCGAAGCGGTCGAGTCGGTACCCAAGCACACGTTTACGCCCGCGGCATCGAGCTTGGTTATCGGTGCAATACCGTTACCGAGTTTAAGGTTGCTTCTCGGGTTGGATGCGACGCTTACACCGCATTTTGCAAGAATCGAAATATCGTTGTCGGTCAACTGAACACAGTGTGCCGCGATGGTCTTATTTTCGAAGATACCGAGCTTATACATATATTCGGTGGGAGTACAGCCGTGAGCCTTTATACAATCCTCGAATTCGGTAACGCTTTCCGAAAGGTGGGTATTTATACCCAAGCCGAGACGTTTAGCCTCGGACGAGACCTTTAAGAGATATTCCTCGTCGCAGGTATATATCGCGTGGGGCGCGAGCATAAAGGAAATATTGTCATATCCCTTGAATTCTTCGATTTCTCTGTATTGAGCCTCAAGTCTTTCCTGACCGCCCTCGCTTCCGACAAGACCTCGGCTTACACAGGCACGCATACCCGAAACGATAGCCGCCTTCGCGGACGAGCCGGGGAAAAGGTGCATATCACAGAAGGTACCGCAGCCGCGGCGGATCATCTCGGCACAGCCCAAAAGCGAGCTCCAATACGCCTGATCATCGGACAGCTTATCCTCGCGGGGCATAACTCCCTCGAAGAGCCATTTCATAAAGGGAAGGTCATCCGCAACACCGCGGAGCACCGTCATATAATCGTGGGTATGAGCGTTAACAAACGCGGGAATAGCGAGTCTGCCCTCGCCGTCCACGGTTTCGTCGGCAACAAAACCCTCGGGAATATTACCGATAGACGAAATAATACCGTCGGTTACGCAAATGTCTGCGCTGACGGTAGAATCATCCTTCGGAATAAGTATATTTTTAATAAGAAGGTTCATATCTGTCCTCCAAACACAATTATTACCAATATTATACATTAGTATAACGTTAAAATCAATGAAAAAATAATAAAAAATGGTTGCCATTCGCAAATAAAAATGGTATAATTACTTGATATATTATAAAATCCGAAAATTCGCTTTTGAAACGCAGGAGATTATTATGTTTAAGATTGTTTCCAAAGAGGCTTTGAATCCCACCGTTTCCAAGATGGTTATTCTCGCCCCCGAAATAGCTAAAAAAGCTCAGCCCGGTCAGTTTATTATCCTTCGTGTCGAAGACGACGGAGAGAGAATCCCCCTCACCATCGCCGATTATGACCGCGAAGCAGGTACCGTTACGATCATTTACCAGATCGTCGGCGGAACCACCAAGCTTCTCGATTCCAAGAACGAAGGCGAATATATCGTCGACTTTGTCGGCCCTCTCGGCAAGCCTACCGAAACCGACGGCATAAAGAAGGTTGCCGTTATCGGCGGCGGTGTCGGTTGCGCTATCGCGCTTCCCGTTGCGAAAAAGCTCCACGAGCTCGGTGCCGAAGTCCATTCGGTTGTCGGCTTCCGTAACAAAGACCTCGTTATCCTCAGCGATGAATTTACCGCTTGCAGCGACAAATATATCATTATGACCGACGACGGCTCGGTCGGCGAAAAGGGTCTCGTTACCGATGCCCTCAAGAAGCTCATCGAAAGCGGCGAGCAGTATGACGAGGTTATCGCCATCGGTCCGCTTATAATGATGAAGTTCGTTTGTAAGCTCACCAAGGAATACGGTATAAAGACTACCGTCAGCATGAACCCGATCATGATCGACGGTACCGGAATGTGCGGCGGCTGCCGTCTTACTGTTGGCGGCAAGGTTATGTTTGCCTGCGTTGACGGTCCCGATTTCGACGGTCATCTCGTCGATTTCGACGAGGCTATGGAGCGCTCGACGATGTACCGCGATTTCGAACGTCATGCATATGAAGAAACCTGCAACCTGCTCAACAAGCAGGCAGACTAAAGGGGAGGTAACAAATAATGGCTAATATGTCCTTAACCAAAAACCCCATGCCCCATCAGGACCCCAAGGTCCGCGCCCGTAATTTCGAAGAGGTTGCGCTCGGATATACTCCCGAACAAGCCATCGACGAGGCGCAGAGATGTTTGGGCTGTAAAAACCGTTCCTGCGTCGCCGGCTGTCCCGTAAGAATCGCTATCCCCGAATTTCTCGCTCTCGTAGCAAAGGGCGATTTCGAGGGCGCGTATGACATAATTTCAGAGCAAAGCTCGCTCCCCGCGGTTTGCGGTCGTGTTTGCCCGCAGGAGACGCAGTGCGAAAGCAAGTGTATTCGCGGCATCAAGGGCGAACCCGTTGCGATCGGCAGACTTGAGCGTTTCGTTGCCGATTACCACAATGCTAATTCCACTACCCTTCCCGACGCCCCCGCCTCCAACGGCCACCGCGTTGCCGTTATCGGTTCCGGCCCCTCGGGCTTGACCTGTGCGGGCGACCTCGCGAAGAAGGGCTACAACGTTACCGTTTTCGAGGCATTCCACGTTGCGGGCGGTGTTCTTGTTTACGGTATTCCCGAATTCCGTCTTCCCAAGGCTATCGTTGCCAAGGAAATAGATACTTTGAAGGCTCTCGGTGTTGAAATCAAAACCAACTCGGTCGTCGGCAGAACCGTTTCTATTGACGAATTGTTCGAGCAGGGCTACGAAGCCGTATTCATCGGCTCGGGAGCAGGTCTTCCCAGATTTATGGGTATCGAGGGCGAAAACCTCAAGGGCGTTTACTCGGCTAACGAATTTTTGACGAGAATCAACCTTATGAAGGCTTACCGCGAGGACAGCAAAACTCCTATCTACCGCGCAAAGAAGGTCGCCGTTGTCGGCGGCGGTAACGTTGCGATGGACGCGGCAAGAAGCGCGCTCCGTCTCGGTGCGGAAGAGGTTTACATAGTATATCGCCGCGGCGAAAGCGAGCTTCCCGCACGTGCCGAAGAAGTCGAGCACGCTAAGGAAGAGGGCATCATCTTCAAGCTTCTCACCAACCCCACCCGTATTCTCAAGGGCGAAAACGGTATGGTTTGCGGTATGGAATGTGTCGAGATGACTCTCGGCGAACCCGACGAATCGGGCAGAAGACGTCCCGTTGTCAAGGAAAACAGCGAATTTGTACTCGATGTCGATTGTGTAATTATGGCTATCGGTACTTCGCCCAATCCTCTTATAAAATCCACCACCGACGGTCTTGCTACCGAAAAGTGGGGCGGCATTATCGCCGACGAGACCGGACTTACCTCGCGTGAAAACGTTTACGCAGGCGGCGAGGCCGTTACCGGCGCGGCTACGGTTATCCTCGCTATGGGCGCAGGCAAAACCGCCGCAGACGCTATCGACAAGAAGCTGTCCGGCAAATAATTAAAAAGTTGGAGGTACAAATATGAAATGTCCCGCATGCGGTCATGTTGAAGACAAGGTTATAGACTCGCGCCCTTCGTCTGACGGAAGCTCTATCCGACGTAGACGCGAATGTCTCAAATGCCAAAAGCGTTTCACGACCTATGAAAATATCGAAACCCTCCCCCTAATCGTTATCAAAAAAGACCATTCGCGCGAGACCTTCGACCGTAATAAGATATTAAACAGTATCATTCGTGCTTGCGACAAGCGCCAGGTAACTCTGGCTCAGATGGACGCGGCAGTTACTGAAATCGAAAACTCGCTCCAAAATACTCTTCAAAACGAAATAACCTCCGACCGCATCGGTCAGATGGTTATGGAAAAGCTCAAGGAGCTCGACGAGGTCGCCTATATCCGCTTCGCGTCGGTTTACCGCCAGTTTAAGGATATCAGCGCGTTTATGGATGAGCTTCAAAAGCTCCTCGCCGAGAAATAAAAACGGATTTTACCTTCCGCGAAAACAACTAAATCAATACTAAAAAAACGGAGCGCTAGCGAGACTTTCCATAAGGAAGTCTCGCAGTTTTATTCGCCGCATTACATTTGGCGAGTTATATTGCTTCGCAGTTATATTATGCTTCGCATAGTGGTATTCGGCTACGCCGAGTTTGGCGAATAAAATAACACTGAAACCGCAAGGTTTCAATAACACTATTGCTTTGCAATAATATCACTCCGACGAAGTCGGAATAAAACTTGAATAATAACTACTGTTGTATTATGATAAAATGGGTTTGGGCATTGCCCAATAAAGCGTTTGTGCTTACAAATGCGATGCTGGTTATAATCGAAATG
>JAZSLN010000052.1:0-5845 GCA_045535385.1 Eubacteriales bacterium | reverse complement strand
TCATTTTTATTCTCCTTTACGGAAGAACCGTCTTTTATTTTCTCGGAAGAACTATCTTTCGGTTTTCCTCTTTGCTCGAACGGCGGTAGATAACAACCTTACGTCCGATTACCTGTACCGCTTCGCAATTAAGCGCCTCGCAAAGCGAAACCATAGCCTCCTTCGGTGATTCGGGGCAGGTTTCAAGAACAGTAAGCTTTATAAGCTCGTGCGCCTCAAGCGCTTTCGAAACGGTCTCTATAACAGTTTCACCGATGCCGAATTTTCCTATCTGTGTTGTGGGCTCGATAGAATTTGCAAGCGAGCGGAGATACGCTCTCTGTTTTGTGGTTATCATAACATTTTTTCCTTATCTGTATATTAGTTGCCGGTACTGCCGAAACCGCCGTGCCGTTCGGCAACGCAGTCATCGTCTTCGGTTATTCCGTACGGAAGGAAGATTCCCTGAGCGAAGGCATCGCCCGCCTTGACCTCATAGCGTTTACTTCCCCCGACGAGCTTGATCTTTATATGACCTTCATTATCGGCGTTGAAATAATCCGAGTCGATAACCCCTGCCGTATTTGCAAGGCGGACACCGTACTTGAAGCCCGAGCCCGAGCGCGGTAAAATCACAAGCACCCAGCCGTCTGCGATTCTTGCACGTATACCCGTATCGATAATTATTTCCTCTCCGATATCGAGCGTAAAGTCATAGGGTGCATAAAAATCATATCCCGCCGAGCCTGCCGTAGCACGCTTCGGAAGGGTTATTTTATCGTATCCCTCTCGGCCGAATTGAGCCTCGGATACCTTCATAAATTTAGCTATACGTTGCATATTAACCACTATTGTTTCCTATTCTTTGTTTTTGATAGTCTTTACAGAAGAGACTAACATTCTTCTTATTGCAATACAATCGGATTGAAGTGCATTAAAGTCCTCCTGAGACATACATCCCGTTTCGTACAACAGTTCAATCCAATATTCACTTTCGTTACATTCCTTCAACGCGATTTCGAATTTCGAAATAAAGTCTTTCGTGCTTTGAGCATATTGAGCTTCGTGAACATTCGCACCGACCGAGGTACCGCTTCTCAAGAGTTGGTTTATCAAGACCGACTCCATCTTCTTTTGTTTCATATCTCGGCAAAGAAAAACGATTTTCTTTCCAAATTCCTTGGATTTATTTCTCAAGACGCTTTCCGACATAATACACCTCAAAGCTTAGCCAAATGACTCATAACATTGCCGAAGGCAATTCATAACTCTAAACGCATTTCGCTTTGTTCGGTTATAGTCAGTTATGAGTTTTGAGTTATGATTCTCTACGCGAAACGATGATATGAGCCTTTCTTGCGAAATGCTCATAACTGTGAGCCGTCGGCTCACCCATTCCAACCTCCGTTTACGTCGAAAATCGAGCCTGTTATATACGTCGCTTTATCGGACGCAAGAAACGCGACCAAGTCGGCGACCTCCTCGGGATTACCCATACGCTGAAGCGGAATTTCGTCGCAAAGCGCCTCGACGTCCTCGAAGGTAAGGTCGTCGTTCATATCGGTGTCGATAACTCCGGGGCAAACGCAATTAACGCGGATATTCGCCGGTCCGACTTCCTTCGCAAGTGCCTTAGTAAATCCGATAATTCCCGCCTTTGCCGCAGAATAATCGACCTCACAGCTTCCGCCGACCTCGCCGAAGACCGACGAGATATTAATAATAGCTCCGCCCTTACGGCTTATCATCGAGGGGATATATGCGCGGGAAAGATTCATCGGCGCGAAAAGATTTATCTCGAACATTTTACGCATTCTTTCGTCTTCAACCTTATCGAAAAGGTCAACGAGCGCAACGCCCGCATTATTAACAAGAACGTCGATTTCGGGATATTTTTCTTTTATTAAATTTACCGATTCGGGATCAGAAAGATCGGCGGATATATATTCGGCGTCCTCAAGCTCTTCGCAAAGTGCCTTCGCCTCGTCGATGCTTTTTCCGCAATGGATTATAACCTTAAAACCGTCTTCCGCCAGCGCGCGCGAAATCGATTCACCTATCCCTCTCGCACCGCCTGTGATTAACGCAACTTTTTTCATTTAACACCTATTGATGAGGTTATTTATTCTTCGCCTTATCAAGAATATCCTTTAATTCTTCCTTTGAATACTTATAGACCGCGTCGCAGAAGCCGCAGGTCATAACCGTTTCTTCCTCGGAGTTAATAAGCTCGGTCAGCTCCTTTTCACCGAGCGAAATAAGCGCGGTTTCGGTTTTTTCGCGGCTGCAAGCGCATTTATAGGAGCATTCGATGGTATCGAAAATATCATACTCTATGCCATCGAAAACCTCGTTCAAAACATCAGTAAGCGTTCCGTTTTCGAGGATCTCGGTTACGGGGCGCATCTTAGACGCGTTTCTTTCGAGAATATCGGTTATTTCGTCATCGGCAAAAGGAAGAAGCTGAACGAGTGCACCGCCCGCCTGCTTGACCGACATATCGCGGTCAACGAGTACGCCGAGAGCGCAAACGGTAGGGATCTGTTCGCTGGTCGCATAATAATAGGCAATATCATCGCCGACCTCACCGGTTTGGATCTCAGAAATACCGACGTAGGGCTCGTTGCTTCCGCTCACGTCTCGGAGAATATAAAGCTCGCCCGAGCCGATACATCCGCCTACGTCAAGCTTTCCGTCGGCACGGAGAGGCAATTCGGCGCTCGGGTTCTGGATAAATCCGCGCACATTACCGCACCAATCGCTCGTCGCGACGACCGCACCGCCAACGCCGTTACCCTTAAAGCGGATAGTCATACAATCCTCTTCCTCGCCGAGCATCGAGCCCGCAAGCGAAGCGGCAATAAGCGTTCTTCCGAGCGCGGCGGTCGCAGTAGGTGTAGTTCCGTGTATTTCGCGTGCACGTTCAACAATATCGCGCGCATCAATAATTATTGCTCTTGCCGAGCCGTCCTGTGTAATTGCTCTTATAATTTTCGCCATAATTTAATACGTCCTATATTAGTTAATACGTCCTATATGATGAATAAAGATACGATTTTGTGTTTTCGGGCGAGAGCGTCAGCGACTTATTGCTCTTATAATAGTTGCCACATCTGTATCCTAATATATTATTTTGAAATTGCAGTTTTCTTACCGTCTTTAAGCATAAGCTCAAATTCGGTTCCCGAGGGAAGCTCGTCGACGCTTCTTATAGCCTTTCCGTCCGCACCGAACGCGACCGAAAATCCGCGTCCGAGAACTGATAACGGGTCTAGGCTTTTAAGCTTTTCGCTTTGGGCAAAAAGCCTCATTTTTTCGCGTTCAAGCCTTGTGCCGACGACCGAATAAAGCCTTTCCTCTTCGCGCGCAAGCGTCATTCTTCTGTCGTCGAAATAGCTCCACGGACTTTGAAGCACAGGGCGCTGTGAAAGAACGTTCAGGCGTTGGCGCAGATAATCGGTTCTCGTGCCGAGAAGCGTGGTTATGCGCTTTTCGACGTTCGAAAACTGTTTTTTGAGATCGCGTACGTCGGGAACGGCAAGCTCTGCCGCCGCGCTGGGCGTAGGCGCACGCAGATCGGCAACGAAATCGCATATCGTAAAATCGGTTTCGTGTCCGACCGCCGAAATAATCGGAGTTTTACAATTATATACCGCGTAAGCGAGATTTTCATCGTTGAAGCACCAAAGATCCTCGGCGCTGCCGCCGCCGCGTCCGATTATGATAACATCGCAAAGTCCGCTGTCGTCAAGCGTTTTCAGTGCATTAATAAGCTGTGCGGGAGCGGACGGTCCCTGAACGAGCGAAGGAGATAAATAAAGCTTTGCCGCCGGAAAACGTCTATGTGAAACGTTTATCATATCTCTTACCGCCGCACCGCCGGGAGCGGTTATTATACCGACCGAAAAGGGGATTTTCGGTATCTTCTTTTTATGCTCGGGAGCGAAAAGACCTTCTGCCGAAAGCTTCGCCTTTAGCTGTTCAAACGCAATGTAAAGCGAGCCGACACCGTCGGGCTCCATCGCATCGGCATAAAGACGGTATTGACCGTCGCGGACGAAAACCGCGACACGTCCGGTGCAGATGACCTTCATGCCGTTTTCGGGCTTGAAGGGGAGCTTTCCCGCACCGCCGAACATAGTCGCAGGTATCGCGGAATTTTCATCCTTCAAGGTAAAATATATATGACCCGAACCGCCGTAAACACGAACGTTCGACATCTCGCCCTTAACGACGACCTTCGAAAGAAGGGGCGAGGTTCCGAGATAGTCCTTAATATATGTGTTTAGCTGTTCGACGGTAAGGGTACGGACAGTTCCGTCAATCATTATTCTTCACCGTCAAGCTTCGCAAGATCGGAAAGCGTTTCGGCATCTTCCTCGCTAAGCTCGTCGATAGCGATTATTTCGTCCTCTTCCTCGGTTTCGGCATCTAAAGGTCTGGGCTTTGCAAGGGGCTTTTCGACGCCCTCGGCATATTTACCGAGAACACCGTTTATAAAGCCGACCGACTCCTCTTCGCCGAAATAACGGGCTATTTCAAGAGCCTCGTTGACGGTTATTTCGATAGGAATTTCGGGGAAATAATCTATTTCACAAGCCGCAAGACGGAGAACGGTAAGCGAAACGCGGTCGATGCGGTCGATGCGCCAGTTGTCTGCACAACGCTCGATCTTCTCGTTGATATCTCCGAGATTCTCGTCCGCGCGCAAGAAAAGCTCCTTCGCAAACTCGCTTATCTTCTCTTCTCTGTCCTCAACGGCAGATTCCATTATTTCTTCGGGTGTGCGGTTGTAATCAAAGCTACGCTCGAAAAGCAAAGCCGCCGCTTCAATACGTGATTCGCGTCTGGTCATATTGCACCTCTGGATATTAAAATACTAAAACATAATAATTCATAGTATTATAGCATTAATTATTCGGTATGTCAATCAAAAACATTCTTGAACCGCACACAAAAAGACGGCTCGAAAGGGCAATTATAATTTTGTATTTCGCGTCTCTTTACAATAGTAAAGTCAATAGAAACGTTGCAAATGAAATGTTATCCTCCGCTCACGACCCAAATTTAAAAAAAGACTTGAAAAAAGGACAAACAATGTATATAATTATAATGTTAAAATATATTCATTACCGAAAGGGATAAAAAAATTATGTCTAAAGGAATTTTCGGCGGCGAAAACCGCCCTGTTATTACTATCGTTATGGACGGCATCGGTATATGCGACCGTGAAGTTGGCAACGCTATTAAGGCGGCAGATACTCCCACGCTCGATATGCTCGCCGAAAAATATCATTGCTTCAGCCTCAAGGCTCACGGCACCGCTGTCGGACTTCCTTCCGACGACGACATGGGCAACTCCGAGGTCGGACACAACGCGCTCGGCGCGGGTCAGGTTTTCGCTCAGGGCGCAAAGCTCGTAAGCGAAGCTATTGAAAGCGGAAGAATGTTCGAAAGCGCTTCCTGGAAGGAAGTTGTTGCGAACGCAAAGGATTCCACCCTCCATTTCCTCGGTCTTTTCTCGGACGGCAACGTTCACTCTCACATCGACCACTTGAAGGCTATGGTTATCCGCGCTAAGGAAGAAGGTCTCAACAAGGTTCGTATCCACATCCTTCTCGACGGCCGCGACGTCGGCGAAACCAGCGCACTCGAATATGTTTGCCCCTTCGAGGAATTTCTCTCCTCGCTCCGCGACGATAATTTCGACGTTTGCATCGCATCGGGCGGCGGACGTATGGTTATAACCATGGACAGATACGAAGCTAACTGGGCTATGGTTGAAAAGGGCTGGAAGACCCACGTTCTCGGCGAAGGCAGACAGTTCGCTTCAGCCGCAGAGGCTATCACCACATACCGTAATGAA
>JAZSLN010000019.1:0-8827 GCA_045535385.1 Eubacteriales bacterium | reverse complement strand
GACTTCCCAAAAGGAAGTCTCGCAATATTCCCCAACACATACAGTTTATCATACTCGTTTTCAAATGTCAATAGTAAATTCGTCATTGTCGACATATTCTACTCATTGAATAAAAAATAATAGTTAACTTTGTACAAAACGTGTATTGAAATACCCTCTTGCGTGTGGTAATATATAGCCAAGGAAAGGGTAAGAGTGAATCCGATGTACAACCAGTAAAAGGAATACTCCTTACGAACAACCTAAACTTATCAGACATCTTTTCGTAGATAACTACAGAATAGGTACTGTACGTGTACAGAAGAAGGTGAGTCCGAAGAACAGTTAGCGGTTGGAGATCCTATCAAGCGTAACTTCTAAAAAAAGCGAGCTTATTCATACCTTGGTCGTCTCGCCTATGAGATAAAAAATTAAATAAAGGCTTTGATGAGTGGACTTGAAAAGAAGGCAAACGCTATCTTAAGAATTGTGAGGTTAAAATGATGTTGGATATCAAGATCGAAAATAAATAACCCTTGGTTGTTGTAAAGAAAGCAGCCAAGGGTTATTTTTTTATCCAATATTGTTGTGTTTTCCCGTGATTGGTGTTAGAATGTAAAAAAATCTCTCGGAGCAATATATGGCCTCAGTAAAACGTCTAAAAACCGCTTGTTATACTACAAGCATTACGATGTCGATCGTAAGTAATCTTTCACCGCTTTTGTTTCTCTCATTCCGCTCGCTTTACGGAATTTCCTATTCGCTTCTCGGAACTCTGGTTCTTATAAATTTCGTTACACAGCTTTCGGTGGATTTGATATTTTCGTTCTTCTCACATAAATTCAATATTCCAAAAACCGTCAAATTCACTCCCGTAATAGCGGTGGTCGGATTAATAATATACGCGCTTTCGCCTTTTGTTTTCAAGGCGAATCCGTTTATAGGTATAGCTGTCGGAACCTTGATCTTTTCTGCCGCAGGCGGCCTTGCCGAGGTTCTCATAAGCCCCGTTATTGCCGCTATCCCCGCCAAGGATCCCGATAGAGAAATGAGTAAGCTCCATTCGGTTTATGCTTGGGGAGTCGTTTTTGTCGTTATTTTCACCACGGTGTTTTTGTATCTGTTCGGCAGCGATTATTGGTATGTTCTTGCTCTCGTTTTGGGAGTAATACCGCTTGCGTCCTCGATTTTGTTCTTTGGAATCGAAATACCGAAAATGGAAACGCCTAAGCGTGTTTCAGGCGCACTTTCCTATTTGAAAAATAAAACCCTTTGTCTTTTTATAATAGCTATATTCCTCGGAGGCGCTTCCGAGCTTACTATGGCTCAATGGAGCTCGAGTTACCTCGAACAAGCGCTGGGAATCCCCAAAGTATGGGGCGACGTGTTCGGCGTTGCAATGTTCGGACTCACGCTCGGGTTCGGAAGAACGCTCTATTCAAAAATCGGAAAAAATGTTTCTAATGCTATCTTTTTGGGAGGAATCGGTGCGACGGCTTGCTATCTCCTGGCAGCGCTTTCGCCGCTTCCGATATTTGGCTTGCTCGGCTGTGCGTTTACGGGCTTTTGCGTCTCAATGATGTGGCCGGGAAGCCTCGTTATCGCGTCTGAACGATTCCCCGGGGGTGGAGTGTTTATCTACGCTATGATGGCGGCGGGCGGAGACTTGGGTGCGTCTGTGGGCCCTCAGCTTGTCGGTATAGTTACCGATTGCGCGATATCTGTTCCGAGTATATCCGCGCTTGCCGAAAAGCTTTCTCTTTCGCCCGAGATATTCGGTATGAAGCTCGGTATGCTTGTCGGAATGCTCTTTCCCCTTGCTTCTGTACTCGCTTTCTTCATTATTCGCAAAAATTATAAAAAACTGCCTGTAAATAACAGTTGAAATTAATATGGTTATGTGATAGACTCATCTTAGAAATACATATGGAGGTATGTTATGAAATTACGTAAAGTATTAAGTTTTGTTTTGGCTGTGCTTATGGTTTTTTCGTTGGTGTCCGTGTCCGCGCTTGCGGCTGCACCGCTTGAAATCACTAAGCAGCCTACAGTTGCCGACCCTTCGGTCGAAGTAAACGCTTCTTCTGCCGAATTTCAGTGGTATGCCTCTGCATCCGAGACGTATGCTCTTTTGACCGATGCGGATGTAAGACCGATCAATAACGACTCTCAATTTACTGCAGGAACCTCGTCTTTTGACAATACGACCGGCGAGTGGACACCTGTTGCTGATGAAAACTATATGGAGTTTTTCTGGATCGATCTCAATGCAGGTGAAAGCATCACTCTTTACTTCAGCGATGCAGTATATGAACCCGGACTTGGAAACTTTGAAACCTTTAATGCGTTTTACGGCGTTGAAAATGAAGACGGTTCTTATACCATTACCGTTGATGAAACCGGCGAATTTGTTTGTATGACAATAGCAGATACTCCTGTTACCGTAAAAGTATACGGTACAGCCTATACCTATGAGGCGATCGAAGGAGAAACGGACGCACTTCTCTCGAAGATGACTGTCGGTAAGAAATATTACTGTCAGGTTACGCTCGGTGATGAGTTGGTGAACTCTGATATCTTTACAGCTGCGTATCAGATCAATAAACAACCCACCGTTAACGACCCCTCCGTTGTTCCTTCGTTTGCTGAGGATGTCGATCACTATCAGTGGCATAAGCTGGTTAAAGGTGAAGTGGAAATAACCGATAAGACCGTAGGCGTTACTACCGATTCTGTCTACAATTCCGAAAACGGCGTTTGGATACCCTATGTTGAGTATGAAGGACCCGGCGATGACGTGATGTATGTCTTCGATATGGACCTTTATAAGGGTGATATTGTTACAGTAACAATATTCGGAGGCATTGCTACAACCGTATTCTTCGGCGATAACGATGAGATGTATGCCGAAAATGCCGAATTGGACGAAAACGGTAATTACGTTTATGAGGTTCCGCACGATTCAAACTTTACCCTCGTTATCGAAGCTCCTTCAACGGATATAGCCGTTAAAGCTGTTGCATACACTTATACAACCGCACCTATCGAAGGTGAAAATACGAATAGACTCTCCAATCTCGATATCGGTGAATCGTATCTTTGTGAGGTTACCTATACCGACGGTTCCGTTGTCTGGTCGGATAGGTTTTACTCCGATTTTATGTTTGTAAAACAACCCACCGCGGCAGATATGTCTGTTGAAGTAAGCTTTTCCGATAATGTGAAATCATATCAGTGGTATAAAAAAACTACCGATATCTCCGAAGGCGAGATAGACGGATATAAAGCTTCTTCCGCATCGATATCCTACGTATTAGATCTCGAAAAAATACCTGACGATGTATCATATACGGTTATTAATGAGAAATCCTATTACGATGCGGAAATCGAGGCGTGGATACCCGGATCGATAGCTATATTCGGCAATACCACATATTTCGGTTTTTTGGTAGACCTTGAAGCAGGCGAGACCCTTACCATCGAGAATGTCGGTACGACCGTGATCGGCGAATATTCTTTGATCGATGTCGATGATATGTCGAATCCGAGTTATGTGTCCGATTTGAATGAAAACGGCGAGCATGTTATAACGGTCGAACATACCGCTACCTACATTTTGGCTTTGTATCCCGAAAACGAAATTATTATGTCGCTTTCTGATGCGCCCGACGTTGCGTTTAAGGCATACGGTAAAACTACTTCTTTCAAACCTATCGAAGGCGAAACGGCGCCAGCGCTTTCTTCGGCTGAATACAGAGATATTTATATGTGCGAAGTCGTATATAATAACGGTACGACTATTCTCTCCGATGCGGTTGACACGGTTCCTGCCGTTATCACCCAGCCTACTTCCGCTAACCCCTTTGTCGACGTTACCTTTAAGGATCATGTCGTTTCCTATCAGTGGAATCTCGTTGAAACCGGCGATGCGTACGTCACCGATAAAAACGCAACCCCTGCTGATTATACTAATGACACACAGGGTTCTCTTGCACATTACGACCCCGAAACCAATGCTTGGACTCCCGCGTATTACTCTGATTGGGAAGAAACCGAGTATGTTACCGTTGATGGCAGAGTTTATTTCGATAACAGCTCCGCAGGTTGGGCGTCGGTTTATATTCATTGTTTCAACCTTGAACCTGAATATAACTGCGAAGCCGATTGGCCCGGTACGTTGATGACTCAAATCGAAGGAACCGATATCTGGTATTATGACGTTCCTGACGGATTTGACGGTATAGTATTTAATGATAATAACGGTCATCAATCGTACGATATTTTCGTAAGCAGTGATTTTGTTGACGGAATTAATTGCTACGAAATATCTAACGATTCATTTAGCACGTATGAAGAAGCAACCGTTGTTCAAATGTATGAATTTGATCTATTTCAGGTCTATCTCGAAGCAGGTCAGACTCTTACTGTAACACCTAGTGAAGAACTGTTTTACGGCGAAATGGATATTGACGGTGCCGTTTATGTCGACGAAAACGGCGATTATGTTTATACCGCAACCGAAGACGGTTATGTCTACGTGTATGCACAAGATGATGCCGATTACGATATAACCTTTACAGCAATCATTTCTGATTCGGTTGTATATATCCCCGTTGAGGGTGCGGATAAATCGGTATTCATTCCCGAAGAAGCAGGTAAATACGTTTGCTATATAACCTATGATGACGGATACGTGCTTACTACCGATTCTGTCGAGCTCGATCCCGAAAACTTCTCGACGGTCGACGGCGACGTTAACGGCGACGGTAAGTTCAATATGTTCGACTATGTAATGGTTAAGGCGATTTGCCTCGGCAACGGTTCGTATACAGAACTCGATCTCTACCGTGCCGACTATAATAACGACGGTAAGGTTAACCTTTTCGATTACGTTTCTTTGAAATCGCTTTACTTTGCATCTAAGTAAATTAAGACTAAAAAATGCTTCCCGAGTAAAATCGGGAAGCATTTTTTTATATCGATTATTCTTCTCTGATGGTAATCTTGTTGATGATTGGACGTTCGTCCTCGGGTACAGGCTCACCCTGTACTTCTGTACAGATCTTGTCGACGACCTCTAAACCTTCGGTAACGTAACCAAAGCCTGCGTACTTACCGTCGAGGAAGAGGCTGTCCTCGTGAACAATAAAGAACTGCGAGCTTGCGCTGTCGTAAGGATTGGCTCTCGCCATCGAAATAACACCGCGGGTGTGCGAGATGGTGTTGTTGACACCGTTCGCGGAGAATTCACCCTTGATTTCTACCTTCTTGCCGTTTTCGTCAACATATCCACCGCCACCGGTACCGTCGGGGTCACCGCCCTGCATCATAAAGCCTTCTACGACTCTGTGGAAGGTTAAACCGTCGTAGAATCCGCTCTTGGAGAGCTTTACAAAGTTGTCAACGGTGATCGGAGCCTGCGATTGGTCAAGCTTTACGGTGATTTTTCCGTAATCCTTTATGTCAATGTCGGCATAATATGTCTTGTTCATATCGATCGAAAGCTGTTCTCCGTCCGTAGCGCTTTCATCAATACTGCTTTCGTCGCCGCCGTTGCCCGCAAAAAGCCATACGCCTCCGCCGATAAGTAAGCAAACCGCCAATACACCTGCGATGATCGAAATGAGCTTGATCCTTTTCGATTTTTCGAGCGGTGCGGAAACGTATGCGATCTGACATCTGACCGCATTGTCAGTTACCGACGATACGTTCATATTGTTGAACGATCTAATATAGCTTTCGCAAATAGCTTCGTAGGTTAAAGCACCGCCGACAATATTTTCGACGTTTTCTTTTTCGGCTTTTAACGCAATATCGACAGTCTTTGCGTCAAGCTTTGTTACGCTTGCGATGTGCTTGTTGTCAAGCTGACCGACTGTGTGAAGAACAAATATTAACTGCTGAAGCTCGGTAAACTGACCGAATACGAATTCAGCGTAGTTTTCCGAAATATCGTTCGCGGTTTTGGGATTCTTTATCGAAAAATTCTTACCGGCAGGGAATTGATATGCCCTCGAATTCTTTTTCAGAATAACCCTTTTGCAGCTTTCTGCGACCTGCTTGATAACAACATCGCTGAAGTCCTTAACGGTTTCTGCAGTGCAGCTTTTGATGTTGTCGAAAATGCTCTTGAAGGCAGAGGATACCGCGTTGTTCGCGCTTTCTTCGTTTCCGAGAATGCTGTATGCTACCTGATATGCTGACTGTTTGTTCGATTCATACAGCGATAACATCGCCTTCCGCTGTCCGCTGACAGCATTTTTAATTAACGAATCCATAAAATTCTCCTGTTAGTGTTTTGACATCTCGCATATGGTATCATTAAAATGTTTCTGTAAAATTAACAATTCTTTAATGCTGCGTGAAGTTAATATTGATAGCTTGATTTATCGTATTAAAATGCTATTAAATGGAAATAAAAATCTTGAATTGTTAAAATCTGTGTGATATAATTTTATCAGAAACCCAAATTATTTATTATTTTTAGGAGGAAAACTATGAACGCAATCAAAAAGTATCTCGCGGAATTTATCGGTACCTTCGTGCTGGTATTTGTCGCATGCGGTACCGCTTGTACTGTCGGCTGTGATGCCAACGCAGGCTATGTTATCACCGCACTCGCTTTCGGTCTCGTAATCGTTGCTATGGCATATTCTATCGGTAACGTTTCGGGCTGCCACATCAATCCTGCAGTATCCCTCGCAATGTTGATCTCTAAAAAGCTTTCGGTAGTCGATTTCTTCGGCTATATCGTTGCTCAGTTCCTCGGCGCTATCGCAGGCGCGGGTGTTCTTAAATACATCTTCTCCGTTGGCGGTGCTGAAGATGCAACAAAAGCTCTCGGCTCTAACGCGCTCTTCCAGAACGATATCCTCGCCACTATCATTATCGAAGTTCTTCTCACCTTTATCTTCGTTCTCGCAATCCTCGGCGTTACCTCTAAGGTTGAAAACGGCTCCGTTGCAGGTCTCGTTATCGGCGGATCGCTCACCCTCGTTCACCTTATCGGTATCGGCTTGACTGGAACCTCGGTTAACCCCGCCCGTTCCTTCGGTCCTGCTCTTCTCGCCGGTGGTGCGAACCTCTCTAACGTTTGGGTGTTCATCGTAGCTCCTCTTGTTGGCGGCGCTCTCGCGGCAGTTGTGTATATGCTCCTCGATTCTAAAAAAGCTGAATAATTCTACTTTTTATAATAAAAAAAACGGTTCGATCGAAACGAGTTTTTTGGTTGTTTAGTTAATTAAGGTGATCATTAACTGGCACGCAAGTACGATAAGCACGAGCGCGATGGGATATGTCGAAGCATACGCCGCCGCAACGTCGTCGGTCTTTGCGGACTTGATGAGCGCACCAAGTGCAGGTGTGCTCGTCATACCGCCGGTGATCGAACCGAGCGAATTGAGAAGGGGAAGCTTCATAAGAAGCTTTGCGAGGATAATACCAACGACCATAGGCGCGATAGTCATCAACGCACCGCCGATGAAGCCCCAAGCAACGATCGCTCCGCCAAACTTGCTGACCTGTTCTACAAGTGCAACACCGCCGTGGAAGCCTGCGCCGAGAAGGAACATCATAAGGCCGAATTCACGGAGCACCTTCAAGGTTGTGTGAGGGATCTCAAGTGAGAGCTTTCCGAAATGTCCGAAGTGTCCAAATACAAGACACATAATGAGTACACCGCCGGTGGTGCCGAGACTGAAGCAGGGGCCGTCGAAGCCATTGGCGGAAAGCGGAATGGTAATAGAACCGAGAATAAGACCTGCGATTACGGCAAGAGCGAAGGGCATAAGTCCGATCTCTTCACATTTGAAGAGATTAGCAGGGAGCTTTCTTTCTTCGGAAGCGCCTTCCTTCAAAGCCGCTCTTTCTTTGTCCATATCAGCCTTGAGAAGCTTGGGAATGAGCTGTACGAAAAGTACAACACCGATAACACCGAAGGGATACGCAATAGCGTGTCCGAGAGTAATAAGCGCTTCAAGATCACTTGCGTTGGAAGCTTCTGCAACGGCATCCTTTGCCGCCGAGAAACCGGGAGTGGATGTAAGCGCGCCCGAAAGAACACCGGACCAGAATTCAGGGCCGTATTCGGGAGTAAGAAGCGTGCAAACAACCGCAACTGCAGTACCCGAAAGAATAATTACGATACCGAGTGCGATGTAGGTCTTGAAGTTCTTTGCGAGGTCCTTAAAGAAATTGGGACCTGCTATAAATCCAACCGCACCAACGAAGAGGATAAGACCTGTGTTCTGAATGGTGGATTTGAAAGTCGAAACGATTTTGTCGCCTTCACCTTCGATGTGAAAATTACCCAAAAGGGGAATATCACCGAAATTAAGCGTACAGAGCCAACCGACAAGTATAGCAATAAGGAATACACCTGCAGTACCCAGTGAAACGCCTTTGATTTCGATGCCGCCGAGTAAATAACCGAATGCGACGATAACGAAAATGAGAGTGAAAGTTACAAAAGTAGAAGAAAAATTAAATACGCTCTTGACACCTTCTGCGTTGTCCGCCATGGCGCTGTAACAGCACCATGCGGCAACACCTGCAACAAGAATCAGGGCTATAATAATTCCGATTATCTTCTTGGCAGAAGATTTTTTATTATTCATCTTTAAGTAGATCCTCCTGATTAACCGTTAACCTTTCTGGTATAATCGGGAAGAAGCTTGGGAGATACGGTTTCGGTTTCGATACCTGCGTCTGCGATTTCCTTCTCGAATTTTGCGATGTGGTCGAGGGTGAGCTTGCCAACGGTTACGTTCTTATAGGTTGCGCCTGCGCTCTTACCTGCGATACGGCCGAATACGATGATATCGAGGAGCGAGTTACCCATAAGTCTGTT
>JAZSLN010000047.1:0-44688 GCA_045535385.1 Eubacteriales bacterium | reverse complement strand
CATAAATTCGGCGGAATGAAGGGCGTCGGCGCGCTTTATATCCGAGACGGAATAACTGCACATCGGATCATAACTGGCGGAACGCAGGAGAATAACCGCCGTGCAGGCACCGAAAACGTCGCGGGGATAGTTTCGATGGCGAAAGCTCTCGAAATCGCGCTTTCCAACCTTTCCGAAAAGCAAAAAAGTCTATCGCAAAAGCGCGACAGACTTGCAAAAATGATCAAACAAATCGACGAAAGTGTTATAAACGGAAGCATGGAAAGCCGTCTTTCGTGCAACCTCAACGTCTCGTTCCGCAATATAAACAGCGAAAGTCTTTTGATGATTCTTGACGAAGCGGGCATTTGTGCGTCAAGCGGCTCGGCTTGCCATTCGGGCGATCCCGAGCCAAGCAGAACACTTACGGCAATAGGTCTTTCACCCGAATACGCACTCGGCACAGTACGTTTTTCGTTATCGGACGATATAACCGAGAGCGAGATAGACTATATTGCCGAAACGGTTGAAAAAGCGGTTAAAAAGTTAAGATAGATTTTTCCACTGTTTGTTTTGTTGACAATCCCTCATTCTTTTCGCTTCGCGAAAATCCGGCTCCCTTTGCACAAGGGAGCCTTTTTTTCGCAAAGTCGCCGAGTATATCAGAAAACCGTATAAAAGCCTGTGGGTTATGCGTTTTTTGTATTTTCAACTGACGGTTGAAAAATCTCGTTTGAGCGGTTATTGTAAACGAGTGATTGCTATGCTACAATATAGCTACAAGGTTGGCGCCACCTTAAAATTCAGGAGGTATTACTATGAATATCGGCAGTAAAATAAAAGAATTGAGAAAACAACGCGGTATCACACAGGAACAGCTCGCTGATAGCATTGGCGTATCATTTCAAGCGGTCAGCAAATGGGAAAACAATATCGCTTTACCCGACATTACGCTTGCACCGGTTTTGGCGAACTACTTTGGCGTATCGATGGATGAACTTTTCGATTTTAATCTAAAAGAAATTGAATCTAAAACGATGGCAATCGCCAAGGAAAGTTGGAAATACCGAGACGGCGATTGGGAAAAGGCTAGAAATATTCTTGACGAGGGTTTGAAGAATTATCCGGATAATGATATATTACTCATCAACAGACTATACGTCATGAACTACGAAGAAACTCCGGATGAAGTGATATCGGTCGCACTTAAAATCATCGATGTATCAAAAGATGAAGCTACAAAATATGATGCTTGTCAGTTTTTGGCATATGCGTATAAAGCAAAAAATGATTTAGAAAGTGCTCGTAAAGCAATCGATTTAATCCCCGACATTCGTTTTTCAAATCAAAGACTGAAAGCATGTATATTGGACGGAAATGAAAAATGGGATGCCGCTTGTCAAGAATATAGCGAATCGTTATATGCGTTTATGCTTATAACTTTCAGAATAGCCGAATGCTGTATAGAAAAAGGCGAGCACGAGAAGGCATTGAAACACTACGAAGATGCATTGCGTATTCTGGACCTGTTGGAAGTAAAAGAAGAGTGGTACGGATTCCGCGATGGATTCAACAAAAAGATTGCTGAAATTAAAGAAAAAAACGAATAACCGCAACGAGTAAATTAATCACAAAAAATACGGAAGACAGCTTCATTCCGAAGCATCTTCCGTTTTTTATTTACAATATTCTTCTATTCCGACTTTTATTATTTCATCCAAAGCTTCAGAAAGCGAGGGCTCAAGTTGTCCGAGTGCTTTTTCATTAACTGCCCCTTTATACGCTTTCTTTCCCAGGCGAACGAAAATCAATTCCGAATCAATACACGCTATAAAGTCTTCATTCTTTTCATTCGGGCGCGATATTTCAACGGTAAGCGTATAAGTATATCCCTCGTTCGGACGAGCCTTAAATTCGTCTAAATCCTTGGTAACGTACAAATACTCGGTACGCAATTCGTAACCGTTTTCTTTGGCACGCTTAACGGACGCAGACAACAGATTTCTTACTTTAGCACGAAGCTCGCGCTCGATAGGTACTATATCGTCCGCAAGGTGTCGTTGTACCGCTTCATTTTTCCGATTTTTCTTGATTTCGCGCTTTTTTCGCCAAGATTTGATATCCTCCAAAAGAGAATCCTTAGAGGGTTCCTCATTCCAATACCTTTTGATATATCGCTTTGTACGAAGAGTTCTGCGAATGTGCCCATGCATATAGAAGCGTTCTTTACCCTCTACCACACCGGAAATATCGTATATTTTCAAGAAAAATATATTCCAAAATATATGTCTTACAGTTCTTTCCTCGGTAGCGCATATATCAGAAATGTTCTTCCACAAATACCGTTCAACGGGAAAGAACACATAGTGGATCGACACACCCTCCGGATCGAATGTATAAAAGCACGGAACTACCACACATCCGCCAAAAAGAAGCACCGAACACACAAGAACGCAGATTCCCCCGCCAAGATTGCCTTCGGAAAACAGCATACACGTAGCCATCACACAGACCGCTCCGCATATGAATAACAGATTAAACATTCTGTCAAACGAAAAATTACGTTTTTGTTTCAAAATACACCTAAAACTACTTATTTTTTATCACATATTCGAACAAATCGAATTTGGTTACGCCCATATTTTCGAGCAGGGCTATACTCTTTTCGCGGTCGGATTCGGTATTATAATCCTTAATAAGCGGAACGCGAACCGTAATACGTTCGCTCGGAACAAGCGATAGCAGAAGCGACAGATTTTCGAGAACCGCATCGTTGCTCTTACCCGTATACGCTTTATAAATATCGGGGTTTGTATCCTTAATATCCACAAAAAACTCGTCGACACATTTTGACACAATTACAACCGATTCCTTCGGGACATTAAGCGAGGTTTCGACGCTGATGCGCCATCTATCGCCGCAAAGCTTACGAAAATCCGCAATAAATTCGGGATAAAGAAGCGGTTCACCGCCGCCGAAGGTTACACCGCCATTCGTCGCGACGAAGTAAAGGTCGTCGATTTTAACCTTTTCGTAAAGCGATTCGGGAGTATACTCTGTTATCTTCGTTTTTTCGGAAAACGATTGAGGATTAAGGCAATATTTACATCTTAACGGACAGCCGTAAAAACCGCAAAGCGTGGTTACACCCTCTCCGTCGGTAGCGATTCTATGGCGGACTGTCGCAATAAAAGGTGCTTTATTCATAATCCTCGATCGGGATATCGCCCGGGGTAGGAAGTTCGATTTCAACGTTTTCGGAATCGTCAACGGGATAATCGCCCATAATCTCGATTTCACCGCCAAGCTCGGTTTCATCGGGCAAGGAGGACTCGGCAGAGGAATCGTCGGCAAGAGAGGATTCGTCGATCGGCAGAACTCCTGCGGTATACGCTTCCGAGTCATCGGAAGTTTCGGAAACAATCATATCTCCGTCAAGCTCGTTGAATCCGCTGTCTTCGCCAAGCCCGATCATCGAGCAACCTGCGGAGGTTAGAGTTATACCGGCGGCGAGGCCCGCAACGGTTACCTTATATCCCATACTTCTTCTGCGTTCAAGCTCTTGTTCGAGATAACGAACCTCGGATTCGCATTTAGGGCAGGTACCGAGGCAATCGCCCTTATATTTACATTCGCTCGTAACGTATTCGATTCCGTTTTCTTCGGCTATACGGCGTCGGATGTCCTTTAATATCCTGCAACGGTTTTTACCTTTCATATAACTCCGTCCTTTCTTAAACACATTATACATCAACACAACAGATATTTCAAGAGGCTACCCTCTCATACATATAAGTACGGTTTCGGACGATAACATTACAGAAAACAAAAAACTTTTGCGATTTTTGGGATAAGATTCCAAAATCTATTGACTTTTTTGGATAAAAAAGTTAAACTGTAGTCGCATAAGATTTTTTGTATTAAAGGAGATTTCAAAATGCCTCTCGTAACAACAAAAGAAATGTTTGAAAAAGCCTATAAGGGCGGCTATGCTATCGGTGCGTTCAACGTAAACAACATGGAAATTATCCAGGGTATCACCGAAGCTGCTAAAGAAGAAAACGCTCCCCTTATTCTTCAGGTTTCCTCCGGCGCAAGAAAGTATGCTAACCATACTTATCTCGTAAAGCTCGTTGAAGCTGCTATCCAGGAAACCGGTCTTCCCATCGCTCTTCACCTTGACCATGGCGACACTTTCGAACTTTGTAAGTCCTGCATCGACGGCGGCTTCACCTCCGTTATGATCGACGGTTCTCACCACTCCTTCGAAGACAACATCGCTCTTACCCGTCAGGTTGTTGAATATGCTCACGCTCACGGCGTTACCGTTGAAGGCGAGCTCGGCAGACTTGCAGGTATCGAAGACGCAGTTAACGTTTCTGAAAAGGACGCTTCCTACACCGATCCCGATCAGGTTCAGGAATTCGTTGAAAAGACCGGCGTTGACTCGCTCGCTATCGCTATCGGTACTTCTCACGGCGCTTACAAATTCAAGCCCGGCCAGAAGCCCCAGCTCCGTTTCGACATCCTCGAAGAAGTTGAAAAGACACTTCCCGGCTTCCCGATCGTTCTCCACGGCGCTTCCTCCGTTATTCCTAAGTACGTTGATATCATCAACGCTAACGGCGGTAGAATGCCCGACGCAATCGGTATTCCCGAAGACATGCTCCGCAAGGCTGCTTCCATGGCAGTTTGTAAGATCAACATCGACTCCGACCTCCGTCTTGCAATGACCGCTGCTATTCGTGAACACTTCAACCAGTCTCCCGAGCACTTCGACCCCAGACAGTACCTCAGCCCCGCTCGTGCTAACATTAAGGAACTTGTTAAACACAAGCTCGTTAACGTTCTCGGCTGCAACGGCAAGGCATAAGTCAATTATTGCTATAAAAAAGGCTATTCGTACGAATAGCCTTTTTTGTTTTGTTATCATTAACTTAAAAATCGTAATTGCCCAAAGCGGCGCGTTTGATCATAACATAGTCGAATATGCTGAGGGTTTCCTTACCGCTCACGCTTGCCGCCTCGAAATAATAGCCGGAAAGCTCAGCCGCACCCAGAAAGGCACGTTTTACGGCAAGGGCATCGAAAACATTAAGCATTCCGTCGCCGTTGGTATCTCCCTTAATAACGATAGCCGCTATATCGGTAACCACGTCGTCGACCTTAGCGCGAAGTACACATCCCGTGCCGACGCGCGAAGAGGGATCGAGTTCGTTTCCGTTTACATCAACAACGCTTACCTCGCCGTTAAAGCCTGCAAGAAAGTCGAGCGCAGTTGTATCGGGAGCAACACCCGACAAAACGCTGTTACTAACCGTATAATCCGAATTGATTATTTCAAATTTATTATCGGGAACGTCGGGAACATCGGGCAGTTCAGCGGAAAGTTTACCGTTAAGTGTAACGTAATCGCCCGAGCAATAGCCCGAAACACCGTCAACCTCAACGGAATACCAACCGCTTTCGAGCTTTTCGCCTACGATCACGAGCGATGTACCCGATTCGAGAACCTTTACGACGTTACCCGAAGTCGAGTCGCTATCACGAAGATTAAGGCGCGAGGTCGTAACACCCGAATAAAGGGTTATAATATACGCGGAAGAAGAATAACCGCTTATCTGAACACCCTCGTTAGAGGTTCCCGTAACCTTATACCAACCGTTTTCTTCGCCTGAAATAATGACATCGGTGCCATTGGAGAATTGTCCCACAATGCTGTTAGAGGAACCCGCTCCGCTACGCACGTAAAGATTACTTGTTGTTCTTCCGTACCAGGCGGAACCGGTTACCGACACGGGAGGAGTTACGACGGAGCCCGAAGAAGATATCTGCGCGTAGCCGTAAACACCGCTTCCCGAGGATTTAAGACCGACTATATAGCACCAATTATCGGAAAGCTTTTCCAAAACGGCATATTCCGAATCGACAGCAAGAGTTCCGTATTTTACCGAAGAAGTCGAAGCCGAGGCATAAATCGAAGTGCTTTCGGGTGCGATACCGTATTCTAAGGTATTACCATCTTTCAAAATACGTATATACGCCGAATCGGCATAACCGGTAATAACCGTACCGCTCGCAGTAGAGCCTTTTATTTTCACCCAATTATCCACCGGTTCACCGACGACGGTAACCGAGGACAGAAAAGGAATCTTTC
The DNA here is from genome assembly GCA_045535385.1 of Eubacteriales bacterium. GTDB lineage: Bacteria > Bacillota > Clostridia > Oscillospirales > CAG-382 > Coliplasma. The sequence goes on along the minus strand of JAZSLN010000047.1, from coordinate 38,552 downwards.
CGACGCGAGACGAGGACGAGTTGGCCTCCGAGCGAACGTTAACCTCTTCATAAGCCGAAACAATAGCGGGATATTCACGATAGCCTGAGGCAACCGTAACCGAAATATTGACCGATTTTCCGCCTGCGGCAGATGCGTTTATAACAGCAGTACCAAGCTTTTTCGCCGTGATCACACCGTTATTATCGACCGCAGCAACGCTCGGATCGCTGCTTACCCAGGTAAGCGACGTATCATAGGCATCTGCAGGGGCGACAACCGCGCGCACGGTATATTTATCGTTCACCTTAAGGGTAAGATTATCCTTAACCAAAGATATTTTGGAAACCTTGCGGTCCTGGCGGTAAATATTCTCGGCGAGCGCATATCCGCTGACGAGTGTACCTTTATTATTATAGCCCTTAACCGCGAGCATCTTATTACCCGATGCATCTGAATAAACGGTATCGGACGTAACTTTAAGAGCATAGCCGCGATAGATTTTGCCGTTATTGGTCGTGGACGCAGGTGCGGTATAGACATAAACGTCTTTATCGATAACCGTAGCGTTACAATCAACATAAACGATGCAGCAGGCTTCCCTACCGTTAGCAAGCGTAGCAGTAACGAGCGTCATACCATGAGCCTTGGCGGTTACAACACCGTTTTCATCAACGGTGGCAACGCTTTCATCGTCGCTTTTCCAAGTAATAGCGGAAGGCGTTTTATTCGAAGGATAAACGGCAAGCGACACCGTATAGGTCTCACCCTTATCGAGCCAAACTCGCTCATTCGGGCAGGTTATGGCAACAACTCCGTCGGCATCGGGAGTAAGGTCATCATATTCCGTCATACCGTATTGCTCAATAAGGTCAATAACCGTTTCGGCATAACCGTTATCACTGCAATAGCCTACGGCAACGATAGCTTTAGCCATCGTTTTATAATCCTTTTCGCCGACAACAGCGGCATACTTCGATTCATTGATAAACAGCGCGCTATGTACTCCGACGCTGTCCGCCCAGCTATCGTGGGCACGCCAAGCCGAAACGCTGTTTATATAGCTCTGACCCATATCGATAAGAAAATCCGAATAGGAATTATAAAGCGTATGGGATTTTTGGTCGTAGACCTTGCCCGACCAGGTATTATACGCCTTTATACCGAATAGGTTATTACCTCCGATCGGGAGAGAATATCTACCCCAACCGCCCTCGTAAATCGATTGGGCAAGGGTGACCGAGGCGAGAATATCCTTTTCGTAATAATCGGCGCGCGCAAGCGATCCGAGAACACGGAAAAAGTATTTTTGATGGGTATTAAGGCTTGTACCCGACAGGTCAACAGCACTTGCCTCAAACGGCAGTACAAGCGTTGTGAAGGTCAGAACAACCGCCAAAAGCAGAGATAAATATCTATAATGTTTCAAGAAGAAACCCCTTTCTTATATTTATACAAAATAATGATAACACAAAATCGGGATTATGTCAATCGGAAGAGATATAGGTTTACACAAAGAAAAGCAAGCTTTGGTGTTACCTTGAAGCTTGCTTTCTTTATATAGTTGATATTTTATTGTATACCGGCTTTTAATTTTTCTGCTCTGTCGGCGGCAATAAGCGCGTCGATCATTTCGTCCAATCTGCCATTCAAGAAGTTTTCGAGAGAATGAATAGTGAATCCGATACGGTGGTCGGTAATACGGCCTTGGGGATAGTTATAGGTACGGATTCTTTCGCTTCGGTCGCCGGTACCTACCTGAGAGCGGCGTTCGCTTGCGACGGCTTGCTCTTTCTGGCTGTTATAAAGATCGGCGAGACGGCTTTTCATAATTTTAAGCGCCTTTTCCTTATTCTTTATCTGAGAACGTTCGTCCTGACAGTCAACGGTTATGCCCGTAGGAATATGAATAATTCTTATAGCCGATTCGGTCTTATTAACGTGCTGACCGCCTGCGCCTGCAGAACGGTGGCGAGTAATTTCAAGCTCGTTCATATCGAGCTCAAAATCAACGTCTTCAACCTCAGGAAGAACCGCTACGGTAGCGGTAGAGGTTTGGATTCTGCCCTGCGCCTCGGTTTCGGGAACACGCTGAACACGGTGAACACCGCTTTCGAACTTAAAGCGCGAATAAGCGTTTTCGCCCTCGACCATAAAAGAAACTTCCTTAAAACCGCCGAGCTCGGTTTCGTTAGCGCTCAAAAGCTCAACCTTATAGCCCGACGCCTCGGCATACATCGTATACATACGGTAGAGGACCGCCGCAAAAAGCGAAGCCTCTTCACCGCCCGCGCCGCCTCGGATCTCGATAATGACGTTCTTATCGTCGTTAGGATCTTTAGGCAAGAGAAGTATCTTTAATTCCTCGAGAAGAGGATCGATTTTTTCGCGTGCCGATTGCTTTTGTTCTTCGGCAAGAGCGCGGAAGTCGGGGTCGGTCTCGGAGGAAAGAATTTCGTCAGCGTCGGCAATATCGTTTTCAACCGCTTTATATTCACGGTATTTTTCAACGACCGGAAGGAGGTTTTTATACTCCTTCATATATTTTTTATAGCCCTCGATATCGTTCATAACATCGGGATCGGAAAGCGATTCTTCGATCTCGATATATCTTTTTTCGATTTGGGCAAGTTTTGTAAGCATAGAAAGTCCTCCCGAACTATATAATTAATCAGGCAAAAGAAAAACCAAGGAGCGATTTATTTATGAAACATCAGGAATACTGTTACGAAGGTAAGATTTTAAGCACCGACAAAAACCGACGTTTAACACGTTCAGTAGAGTCGCTTACCGAAGCTATGGAAGACGGAACGATACTTGAAGGAATAAGTTATCTTTGCGATTCCGATCGTCATTTACATGTCAAATTAGGCGGCATAGAGGGGATCATTCCACGTCAGGAATGTGTTTACACGCACGGCGGGTTACCCGAAAAGGACATAGCCATTATATCACGTGTAGGTAAAGCGGTTTGCTTTAAGGTAAAATCCATCGAAGAAGACGAAAATGGCAACGCACGCGCTATTCTCTCACGCCGTGATGCGCAAAGAGATTGTATGCGCGAGAGGATAAGCACATTGAGAAGCGGAGACATTATCGAAGCGAAGATAACCCGTTTAGACCCATTTGGCGCTTTTTGCGATATCGGGTGCGGTATAATCTCACTTTTGCCAATAGACTGTATGTCGGTTTCGCGTATTTCACATCCGCGCGACAGATTCAGAAACGGTCAGGTAATACGCGCGGTCGTCAAAAACGATTGCGACGAATTCGGGCGCATAACGCTTACACACCGCGAGCTTCTCGGCACCTGGGAAGAAAACGCATCGCGTTTTACGGCAGGTCAGACTGCGGCAGGAATAGTACGTTCAATCGAGGATTACGGAGTATTTATCGAGCTTGCGCCAAACCTCGCAGGGCTTGCTGAATGCCGCGACGACGTACGTGTCGGTCAAAGCGCGGCGGTATACATAAAAAACATAATCCCCGACAGAATGAAGGTTAAGCTCGCGATAATCGATTGCGTTGACAGTGAGCAACGGATTCCGGATTACGAATACCCCGACTCAGACCACATTGACTACTGGAAATACTCACCCGACGGGTGCAGTAAAATAATCGAAAGCGATTTCAGCGATTAATAATAAAATTCAAATTCTATTCCGTAGATAGAAACCGTTTGTCCTTCCTCGATTCCTGCGTCTTCGAGTGCTTTTATAACACCCTTATCGCGGAGAACTCGCTGGAAGAACTGGAGCGATTCATAGTCATCGAAGTTAATATCGTTACAAAGACGGATAAGCCACTCACCGATGACGTTATATACACCGTCTACGATCTCAACAGAAACGGACATATCCTCGTCCACTTGCGTTTCGACATATTCTTCCTCGTAATAAATCATGGGAGGAAGCTCGTTAAGCTTAGCCGCAACAGCCTTCATTAATTCGGGAACGCCCTCGGAGAGCGCACCGCATATCAAGAAGAGCTGACATCCGTTTTCTTCTGCATAAGCCTTTACTTCAGCGAGATGCTCTTCGGAATAGCCGAGATCGATTTTATTAGCGACCAATATTTGAGGCCTCGAGGCAAGCTCGGGGCTGTATTTTTCCAATTCGGAATTGATCTTTATTATATCCTCAAGAGGATTTTCACGTTCGGAAGCGGATATATCAAAAACATGAAGAATAAGACGGCAACGGTCGATATGACGCAAGAAGTCGTGGCCCAAGCCGAGACCGTGGGACGCGCCTACGATAAGACCGGGGATATCCGCCATAACGAAGCTTTTATCGTAGACAGAAACTACACCCAGATTGGGCGCTAGTGTTGTAAAATGATAGTTTGCGATCTTAGGTCTTGCAGCAGTAACCTCGGAAAGAAGGGTCGATTTTCCGACGTTCGGGAAGCCGACCAAGCCAACGTCCGCAAGCATTTTTAATTCGAGCGTAATATTTCGTTCCGCACCCTTAGTACCGCTTTTAGCGAAGCGGGGAACCTGGCGGGTAGGAGTAGCAAAATGGGTATTACCCCAACCGCCCTTACCGCCTTTAGCCGCGATATAAGGCAATCCGTCGGACATATCATGAATCACAAGACCGCTTTCAGGATCGCGAAGCACGGTTCCCGGAGGCACGGGAATAACAAGGTCCTCGGCGCTTTTACCGTAGTACTTTTTAGGCATACCGTCTCCGCCGTTTTGCGCGACGAACTTACGACGATACTTGAAGTTGAGAAGCGTATTTTCGCCTTCATCCACTACAAACACGACATTGCCGCCCTTGCCGCCGTCTCCGCCGCTGGGACCGCCCTTGGAAACGTATTTCTCGCGGTGAAAAGCAACACAACCGTTACCGCCATCGCCTGCTTTGATATAAATTGTAACCTTATCTATAAACATAACTACCTCCCAAATATCAAGAAGGATCAATAACAAATAACAAGGAACAATATAATTATTCCCAATTATTCATCATCAATCGTTTATCCTAATATCCTAAACACTGAATTGAAGCAATAGCAACTATTTTGCGAGCGATGGCGTTTGTTCATAATGAAATGTTCTTCGCCAAAGCAACGGCCGAAAATAAAAAATAAAGAGTAGTCGGGTATACATCATACCCCGACATACTCTTTACCGATTCTTGAAACTAGTCCGCGTTGACAGCGTATACGCTGACTTTCTTTCTGCCGCCTGCCATCGGTTCAAACTTTACGGTACCGTCGACAAGAGCGAAAAGGGTGTCATCGGAGCCGCGGCCGACGTTTACGCCGGGATGAATCTTGGTGCCTCTCTGACGCATAAGGATGTTGCCGGCAGTAACAAACTGACCGTCCTGTCTCTTAACGCCGAGACGCTTGGATTCGCTATCACGACCGTTCTTGGTAGAACCAACACCTTTTTTATGTGCAAAGAACTGAATAGACAATCTGAGCATGGTTTTGAGCTCCTTTCGGTAGAATTAATTAACGATCACCCGAACATTATCGGGGAAATCAATTGCAAGAGCGGAAAGTTCTCTTTCCAATCCTGCGATAAGTGCGCACGCGGTTTTATCGGGTGAACCGAGTGAGAGATCGATGGTTGCAGTGGCTTCATCGACCGAAAGGTCGACAGGAACACCGAAATCCTCGCTTAAAGTGTTTATCACGAGCATCGCCATCGAGCTGACGGCGGCACAAACGATATCACTTCCCTGCTCGGCATAGCCGGAATGACCGCTGATGCGGAATTTTAGAAAATAGCCGTTCTTTTTAACGAACGAAGCGGTAATCATCGCTTATTTAGCAATGCTGAGGATCTGAAGCTTGGTATAAGGCTGTCTGTGACCGATATGCTTCTTGGAGTCCTTCTTGGGCTTGTACTTGATTACGTGAATCTTCTTGCCCTTGCCGTTCTTAACGACACTTGCGGTAACGGTAGCGTCCACGGTGGGAGTACCTGCAACAAAGCCGTCTTCACCGCCGATGGCAAGAACCTTTTCAAAGGTGTAGGTTTCGCCTTCTTCAACGCCGAGCTTTTCAACGAAAATGATATCGCCCTCGCTGACTTTGTACTGCTTTCCTCCTGTTTCTACAATTGCAAACATTTGTAAGCACCTATTATCCTTTCATAAGACTCGCTGCGATAGAGGTGTGCTGAACGCAACTTCAAAAACCCCATACATGCGGCAAATGCAAGTTTAACACAAAAATCCCCTTTTGTCAAGGGGATTTTAAGGTTTTTATTCTTTATTTCGTATATTTAACAGTCTTACCACAACAGGGCTCAAAATCATATTTGTTGCAAGCTCAAAAAGGAAGTTGAATCCGACAAGACCGGTTATCATATAATAACCCACATTGCTTCCCCCTGCCCATTCTGTAACAGTATCCATAAAGAAGACAAGGCAACCGAGAAGGAACACACCTGTATTCACCACGGGACACACAACAGCTGCAACAACAACCGCGACATAACGATTGTATTTTTCCAACAGCTTATACACAAATCCTGCAGCAAGACCGCAGGCGACACCCTTTGCCAACACGGTAAATATAGTTCCGCCAACATCAATAGCAAGAAAAGCCGCGGCATCTCCGCTGAGAAGCACTACAACACCGAACACACCGCCGAGCCACGCGGAAACCTTAGGGCCACAGGTGGCCGCACCGATAACTATGGGAATCAGCACTAACGATATAGAAAACATACCGAAGCGTATAAACGCACCCATAAGCTGAAGCACGATGACCAGTGCAGTAAGAATCGCTCCAAGCACAAGGGTCTCGGTCGATTTCTTTCTGGAATTTGAATTCATAAATAATTTCCTCCTTGCTGTCGTCCGCTCACGCGGTACAACGCATAAAAATTAATATATGTAATCTCCCAAAGGGATGTTATTTGTTTTTGTTATAAATTATATTAAGTCCTTTTAATACAAGATTGTCATCGATGGATATTTTATGATTACAGTACCCGATCACCGTCGAAGCAAGTCCGCCGGTAGCGTAAACCGAAAGTGTTTCGCCAAGCTCGGCATTAAAGCGATCGATCATACCGTCTATCATACTCGCATTACCGAAAATAACACCCGAGCGCATACAATCAACGGTATTTTTGCCTATAACCGACTCCGGTGCTTCGAGGCTGACCTGCGGGAGCTGAGCCGTTCCGCTCGACAGCGCCTTAAGCCCCATTAAAACGCCCGGAATGATCGAAACCCCGATGAAAGCGCCCGTTTTATCGACGACAGACATTTTTGTTGCAGTACCCATATCGATAATAAGAGCTGGGCTTCCGTAAAGGTGATGAACAGCCACGCACGCGCAGATGATATCCGAACCGACGGATGCGGGGTTATCACAACGGACACCTATACCCGTTTTAACTCCGGGGCCGACAAGAATCGGTTCTACTCCGAAAATGAACCTAACAGCCTTCTTCATAACCGAATTAAGGGGAGGAACTACCGAAGATATTATTGCACCGTTTACCGAAGAGTTATCCACCGAATGAACCGAAAGAACATTACGTATTTTACTCGCGTATTCATCCTCAGTCAAAGAAGGGTTTGTAGCTATTCGGGCAACGAAAGCAAGTTCATCGCCTTCGAAACCGCCGAGAACTATATTCGTATTACCGATATCAATAGCAAGAAGCATTAAAAACACCCTTTCGGTTTTGATACTTAATTTTACCACATTGCATATAAAAATCAAGTATCGAACGGTAAAAAATGAGAGCTTTACTTATCTTGATATTATTCATACTCAACAAACCGATACGCAAAAAGCTTTCCTTTTTTTCGGAAAGCTTTTTGTAAATCACACGGTAGTAAGTGTTTTATTTTTCAATCTCAGGTTATCGGCGATCATAGCGATAAATTCTGAATTAGTGGGCTTGCCTCGGGAATTCTGAACGGTATATCCGAAGAAGGAATTGAGAACGTCAAGATCGCCTCTGTCCCAAGCGACCTCAATAGCGTGGCGAATGGCACGTTCTACGCGCGAGCTCGTTGTTCCGTATTGTTTAGCGACGGTAGGATAGAGAATTTTCGTAACCGAATTAATTATATCGTTATTGTTGATAGTCATAATTATCGCGGTACGAAGATATTGATAGCCTTTAATATGTGCGGGGACTCCGATTTGATGTATTATCTTTGTAACCTGCGCTTCCAGGTCGGCTTCATCCTTACCGGGAACGGTTGCTCCGCGTCTGCCCTTAACCATAATACGTTTTACGCGTTCACCCAACGCGATAAAATCGATAGGCTTAAGCATACAATAAGCCGCGCCTGCCTCGCAGCATTCCGAAAAGAGATTATCGCTGGCGAACGAAGCGAGCATAATAAACGACGGAAACTCGTCCGGCATTTGCATCTTCGTGCTTCTTATAAGCCCTACTCCGTCGATCTTCCCCAGATAAAGATCCGAAATAACGATATTCGGTTTCATCCTGGCGATTTTTTGAAACGCTTCTTGACCGTCAGCCGCTTCCGCGACAACCTCTATCTCTTGCCTGCGAAGGCTTTGGACACATTGACTTCTGAATTCGCTGTTACTGTCAGCGACGAGCACCCTCGGTTTTTCCATAAACTTGTATCTCCTTGTATATTTATTTTCTGTGTGTATATTTTATCAACAAAACAAGCAGATATCAATAGATTTTGGGCAAAAATAACGCATTTTGGCAAAGTTTCGTTTTGCATATTTCGTTGATTTGCAAGGGTTTTCGCGCGTTTTTGACCAAAAATCGCCCTAAATTGTCGAATTTTGTCGAAAATGCATATTATTCATCGAATAATGTATTCGGTCATTTTTTGCATCTAAGTGTCGAATAACATAAAAATACCGCGCTTCAAAATGAAGCGCGGTGGGTCAGTTAATTAACTTTTTCTAAAATCCAAAGCAGGCTATGATACTCTAAATTGATGGGAGCATGGAGACCGAAGTTCATAAGCTGGTCGCCGCGGTAGGTAACACCGCTGAAGCGCTCTTTATAAAGCGCATCGGGATCAAGACCTCTGATCATAACACGATCGTTATTACCGTAAAGGCGAACGTGAGTAAGAACGTATCCTGCGATACACACGCTCTTATCCTCGGAAACGGTACACCAAGCAGAGCAATTCTCGGCATGAGGATCTCTCAAACGATGGTATCTGCCCTTCGCAAGAACCTCGCCGTATTCCTTATACAGCTCGGCGGTTTCGCGAACCTTTTGCTGTTCTTCGGGAGACAGCGCAGTAGGATCGAGTTCATATCCGAAGGAACCTGTCATAGCAACGGTAAAGCGGCTATCGAAGGGGGTTACGTGTTCGGTTTGATGGTTGGGAGATGCGGAAACGTGGGCGCTTACAGCCGACATAGGATAAACAAGCGAGGTTCCGTATTGAATACGCAAACGCTCGACGGCGTCAGAGTTATCGCTCGTCCAGACCTGAGGCATATAGTAAAGCATACCGGCATCGAAACGTCCGCCGCCGCCAGAGCAGGACTCGAACAGCACGTCGGGAAATTCCTCGTTAAGACGTTCCATAACCGAATAGAGACCGAGATAATAGCGGAAATCGACTTCGCGCTGACGATCGGGCGGAAGAAGAGGGCTTCCCGCCTCGCTCATATTGCGGTTGAAGTCCCACTTAACGTAGGAGATACCGCCATCACGCAATACCTTTGCGACGGATTCATAAATATAATCGCAAACATCCTCGCGCGTAAGGTCGAGAATAAGCTGGAATCTACCTTCGGAGCGCGGACGGTTATTATAATGCAAGCACCAATCGGGATGAGCCTTATAAAGCTCGCTGTCGGGAGAAATCATTTCGGGCTCAAACCAGATGCCGAGTTTAACGCCCTTTTCGGCAAGGTGATCGGAGATACGCTTGATACCGCCGGGTAACTTCTTTTCGTTAACGAACCAGTCTCCGAGCGAGCAACAGTCGTTGTCGCGTTTACCGAACCAGCCGTCATCGATAACCATAAGCTCGATACCCAAATCGGCGCAAGCATCGCCGATTTTCATTAATCTATCGGAATCGAAGGAGAAATAGCAAGCCTCCCAGCTATTGAGAAGGACGGGACGGCGAACATCACGGAATTTACCGCGGCAAAGACGCTCGCGGAAAAGAGTAGCAAAATTATAAGAAAGCGTATCCAAGCCTTCAGCTGAATAGGTCATAACGCATTCGGGCGTTGTAAATTCTTCACCCGCTTCAAGCTTCCAACGGAACGCTTCGGGGTTAAGGCCGATAACGGCGCGCGCGGAATCAAACTGGTTAGCGGCAATTTCTGTCATAAACGAGCCCGAATAAACGAGCACGAAGCCGTAAGCATCGCCCGATACCTCATCAGCGGAAGGAGAGGTCATTATGAGGAAGGGGTTATGTACGTGAGACGAAGCGCCGCGACGGGAGGACATTATAAAACGTCCGTGGTTAAGGGGCGCGCGTTCGATATTACGCTCGCGGCAATGGGTGCCGAAGTTGGAAATAATATCGTAATTGATATGGTCAAAATCGACTGCAGCCGATGCGGCACGATCGATATAAACCGCGTCATTTCCCTTATTAATAATCTTTGCGTAACGGGTTATTACGTCATATTCCTCGAGAACGCAATAATAAAGCTCAAGCGAAATATCGCTTACCTCATCATAAAGCTCAACAACAAGAGTTTCGCACTCGTCATCGCTTTCGCAATAAACGGCAGGGAGTCCTTTGATTCCCTTCTTGCCCTTTTCGATACGTCTTCCGACAACACGCGGGTCGACGATTATCGAACCGTCGGGATTGGTTATTTCAAGAGCAGGAGTACGCATATCCGCTCTGCCCCAGCAAGGATATTCGAGAGGAACGTCATCGAGTATAAATCCGTCGCAGTTTTCCATTCTGGGAGAGAAAGCGGCTCTTCCCTGCTCACGGAACATATATGTGCAATCGCCCATAGTCTTCTTACCCCAGTAAAGATGGAGAAGGAAACCGTTTTTTTCAAGCATAATATAGCTGAAATTTTTAGTATGAAGCGAATACTGACCTGAAGAAGCATCATAAATTACAGACATAATAACCTCCGAATTTTTATTATCCCAAAGTGGGTATCAAAACCGTAGCAACGGCAAAATAAACGACGAGCGCCAAAACGTCAACGACGGTAGTTATAAACGGGCTCGCAACAACCGCAGGGTCAAATCCGATCTTCTTAATAAGCATCGGGAAACAGCAACCCACGATTTTTGCAACAAGCACAGTCAGCGCAAGGGTTACACAAACCGTCAAAGCCTCGAAAACATCCGCGCCGTCAAGCGTTATAGCTTTCAGGAATCCCACCGCCGCCAGACACACACCGCATAAAAACGAAACACGTAACTCTTTCCAAAGGATTTTCAGAATATCGCCGGTTGTAACGTCTCCGAGAGACAAAGAACGAATTATTGTAACCGAGGTCTGCCCGCCGGCATTACCCGCGGTACCCATCAGCATAGGTATAAACGACGTCAGAATTATACAATTCTTTAACGCGGATTCGTAATGAGAAATAATGATTCCCGTAAAAGTCGAGGAAAGCATCAAAAGCATCAACCAAGGAATACGCGAAAGCCAGGTTTCAAAAACGCCGACTTTCAAGTAAGGCTTATCCGAAGGAGTGATCGCCGCCATTTTTTCGACGTCTTCGGTTGCCTCTTCGAGTGCAACATCGATTGCATCGTCAACGGTAACGATACCGACCAAACGATTGCTTTTATCAACGACGGGAAGCGCGAGGAAATCGTAATTACTGAATTTCAACACAACCGATTCCCTATCCTCATCGGTAGAAGCGGAAATAACGTTGGTTTCCATTATCTCGGAAATAAGCGTATCGGTTTCGTTCAAAAGCAGATCCATCGCCGTTACAACACCGACAAGCGTACGGTCGGATGCGGTAACGTAACAGGTATAGATAGTTTCCTTTTCCATACCTACTCGTCGTATACGCGCGAAGGCGTCGGCGACACTCATATTTTTATCGAGGCGGACATACTCGGTAGTCATTATACTTCCCGCGCTGTCCTTGGGGTAATTCAAAATCTGGTTTATCTGCTCACGCGAAGCAGCATCGGAGTTCGCCAAAATACGCGTGGCAACATTAGCGGGCATTTCTTCGATTATATCAACAGTATCGTCGATATAAAGCTCGTCAAGGACCGCCTTCAATTCGGCATCGGTCAGACGGCGAAGCAAAAATTCCTGAACATCGGACGACATCTCGGAAAAGCATTCCGCCGCGGTATCCTTCGCCATAATACGAAAAACGAGGGGAAGAGATTTTTCATCAAGCTCTTCGCAAAGAAGCGCAAGGTCGAAGGGTTCCTGCTCATCGAGAAGCAAACGTATCGCCGAATAATCGTTCACCTTTAACAGTTCGATGAGCTCATCATAAAGCTGTTTGATATCCATTGGCCGTTTTTCCTTTCAAATATTTCAAAGAAAATACGGCAAAAACCTTATACCACGCGAACGGAAAAAGGCGAGACACCAACGAATCCGTCCGCGCAAATACTTTTAGGTTTTATGCCGTTACTTCGCGGATTATCCATTGAGTTCTCACCTACCTTAAAACATATATACATCTAATTCATCATACCCCGATTTTTAACATTTGTCAATTATTATTTTCATTGATTTATCAATAGTTTGTGATATAATGTCAATGAAAGGAGCGATATTATGTTCAAATTCGGCAATTCATGGGATTCTTTAATGGCACCCGAAGCAGAAAAGGAATATTATCGTACGTTACGAGCCTTTTTGAAGCAGGAATATCTTAATTCGGGAACACCGATATATCCAGATATGAACGACATATTTAACGCATTCAGATATACCGACTACAACTACGTACGCGCTGTTATAATCGGACAAGACCCCTATCACGGTGAAGGGCAGGCGCACGGGTTATGTTTTTCCGTTAAAAAAGGAGTACCCAAACCACCGTCGCTCGTTAACATATTCAAAGAGCTCGAAAGCGATTTAGGCATCACACCGCCCAATCATGGGGAGCTGACACAATGGGCAGACAACGGTGTTATGCTTCTTAATGCCGTACTGACAGTTCGTTCGGGAAACGCAGGCAGCCATAGAAACAAAGGTTGGGAAATCTTCACAGACCGAGCCATTTCGCTTCTTAACGAGCGGGAGGAGCCTATCGTTTTTATACTTTGGGGCGGTTATGCACGCGCAAAAAAGAGCCTTATCACAGGCCCTCAGCATAAAATATTAGAAGCGGCGCATCCGAGTCCGTTATCGGCATATAACGGATTTTTCGGTTGTAAGCATTTTTCGCTTTGTAACGAATTTCTGCGTTCGGTAGGAAAAGAGGAAATAAATTGGAAAATAGATTGATCATATTGCTTATTGCGTTAGTACTTCTCGTAGGATGTACGGCAAGCGAAAACGTTTCCGAGCAATCGAAAACGGCGGAAACGTCAGAAGAAGCATTTAAGGAAACGTCGGATGAAACGTCCGAAGAAGCGTCGGCGGAAATATCAGCGGAAACGTCGGATGAAACGTCAATTACCGACGAGACCGATGATCCTTCGGAAAGTATTTCGGAAGAAGAACGCGACGACTCAGACGAAAGCTGTGAAAAAGACGAAAGCAAGGCTCCCGTAACAGAGCCTAATGACTCCGACCTCGTGCTTATATCCGATTACATACCCGACATAAAGACCGATATACGCTATGCGACCGAGAACAATTTTACGGGAAAAGTTATTTACGAATCCGACAAAGCATATCTCCGATACGGTACCGTGAAAAAATTGATGCAGGTTCAGGATGAACTGAAAAAAATGGGATATCAGCTTCTCATATGGGATGCATTCCGTCCGACCGAAGCGCAATGGAAGCTATGGGAGATATGCCCCGACGCAAGCTATGTTTCAAACCCCAACAACGGATATTCCTCTCACAGCCGAGGAAACACCGTGGATATAACTATACTCCGCTCGGACGGAAGCGGGGTCGAAATGCCCAGCGGGTTTGACGAATTCACAAAGCTTGCCGACAGAGATTATTCCGACGTAAGTGAGGAGGCCGCGCAAAACTCGAAAATGCTCGAAGATATTATGAAAAAGCACGGTTTTTCGGGATATATTAACGAATGGTGGCATTATTCCGATACGGTCAGATACGATGTTGTGAAATAAGATAAAAACAAAAACGGAGCGAAGGCTCCGTTTTTATATTTAATCAGTTGAAGGTTTCGGGGTTTACAAAAGTTCCGTCGATACTTACGGCATAATGAAGAACGTTCTTTCCGTTAGTATAGCCGGTCATTCCCGCGCGTCCGAGCACCTGAGATTTATTAATGGTATCGCCGACGGCAACATCAAGATTTTCCAAATGGAAATAATAGGTGTAAATTCCGTAGCCGTGGTAAACAACAACGGTATTTCCGGTAGGCGCAAGCTCGCCGCTGAATACAACCTCGCCTGCCTGTGCGGAACGCACCTGAGTTCCTCCGGCAACCTCATATACAACGCCCTTGCATACACGGTTACCTACGTCGGTATTGGAATACGCTTTGATATTAACCTGTTGACCGAATTGGTGAAGAACGGTTTTAGACTCAACCGGTGCCGAAAGATTATCCTCACCGAAAATAAAATGATTAGTCATCGGACGATTCTCGGTAAAGGACGCCAATTTCGTTTCAAACTCTTCCATTCTGTCGAGAGACATCATATCGTAATATTCGGTTTCGGTAATACCGGACAGCGAAACGAAATCGCCGCGTTCGAGCGCATTGACCTGCAAGGTTGCTTTAACGCTTCCCGCCACGGTAACAAGCTCGATAGGATATTTACCGGGAACATTGGAAAAGCCGATAGGCAGAAGAGCGACACCCTTTCCGTCTTCAAGCGTATCAAAATCGACACCCTTTATATCAAGAAGAGTTATAAGCTCAACTTTTTCGTCATCATTAAGATGTGTCGCATCGATCTTTATGACATCGCCGACAGAATATTCCGTAACGGGAATTTCGATAACAGCGGGGATATCGTAGCGTATTTTGAACTTATATTTTGCCTCACCGAACGCCTTTGCACCGTTAAGATCAGTCCATTTAGCCGTGAAGGAAACGTCTAAGACAGTATCAAAGGACAAATCGAGTTCGGAAATGTTTTCGATATTATACTCGGTTCCGTT
Source organism: Eubacteriales bacterium (assembly GCA_045535385.1). Taxonomy (GTDB): domain Bacteria; phylum Bacillota; class Clostridia; order Oscillospirales; family CAG-382; genus Coliplasma. The sequence continues at coordinate 23,397 of JAZSLN010000047.1, read as the reverse complement.
TTGCGAAACATACTTAATATCCGAAAGCTGATACGGGAGCTTGGATTCATCGGGAGCGAAGGAAAGGTTATTTTCGAGCCCTTTCGTTATCATAAAAATTTCGTTTCCGTCAGAATACTTTTCGGGAGAATAACCGTAAACCTCGCCGTCGGTCTTATAATAACTCCACTTACTTTCGACAGGAAGCACCTTATAGCTGTTATTACCGCTAATCACCGAGAGCTCGGGAAGGAAAAGATCGGAATAGAGAAAATCAAATTCGGAACGGAGCAAAAGCTCTTTTGCGGATTCGGCGGCAGGAACATAAAGCTTTCCTTTTGAATCCACGAGAAGACAACCCGAAAGGTCAAGAGAGGGATAGAACTCATATTCGTAGGTGTAATCGCCGTCGGAACAGATTATGTCAACCGGTTTTTCGTTCGACACATCTCTCATAGCGCTGTTTATCGGAGAGCAATCGGCAAGCAGATCGACAAAAAACATAACGTCTTCGGTCTTATCGAAGGTATAGGTCTCTTCGTCGGAAATTTTAAGCGAAACCGAGGTTATATCCTCAAGCGAGATGGTATGTGTATAATGATTTATCAAAAGGATCGCGATAAAAACAAGCGGAAGGCAAAGTACGACCGCAAGAATAATATTAATTTTATCCTTTTTTCTTCCCGTTGCCATTTTATCCTCCGTCAAAAAACAATAGCTTCAAAAAGCTCATACAACATATATTTTATATCATCTATAGAATTATGTCAATATGTTTTTTGCGTCAATAAAGGTTAATACGCCTTATTCCGGGGAACAATCAATATACAAAATACTCATGGAGATCGTTTATGGAAAATCTTTTCGACAAATATCTACACACTGTTTTAGAGCTATTCAGCGATTGTGATGACATCATATGCCGCGAGGGCGGCAACGAGCACGCGCGCTATGCGGTGATTTTTTGCAGAGGATTAAACGAGCGTAATTATATCGCCGAAACGGTTTTACGTCCTTTGACACGAAACGATCTTTCGGAGTTTAACGGAAGTTTCTCGTCGATTTTGGAATGTCATTATCTTACCGAAGCAGACACGCCCGAAAAAAGCGCGAGTTCGATAGCGAAAGGCGATTTTCTTATTATACTGGAAAACAAAAACGGATTCTTCAAAACGCTTTCAAACGCGCAGTATTCGCCGTCGAGAGGGATTACCGAGCCGGGAAGCGACGTAACGCTCCGCGGTCCGAAAGCGGGTTTTGTCGAAAATGCAGAGATCAATATAGCGCTTCTGCGCAGAATCATACGAACTCCGGATTTGAAATTCCGTTTTTTCACACTCGGAGACATCTCGCAAACAAACGTCATCTTAACCTACGTTGAAGGCAGAGCAAGCAAAAGATTTGTTGAAGAATTAAGCAACCGTCTGAAAAAACTCAAGGCGAGTGTTATAACCGACAGCACGAATATTGCGATGCTTTTGGGTGGACGCGGGTTGACGATTTTTCCATCATACGGAAGCACGGAAAAGGTCGACAAGGCGGCTTCAAAGCTAATGTCAGGCCGAGTCGGTATAATCGTTGACGGAAGTCCTTTTGTAATAACACTTCCCTTTCTTTTTATCGAGGGGTTGCAAGCATCGGATGACTATCTGCACACACCCTTTTATTCGACGTTCATACGGTTATTGCGTTTTTTCGGATTTTTCGCCGCAATATTCGCCCCATCGATACTATGCGCCGTTATCGCAAACGATTCTTCGGTAATGCCGCAAGAATTCTACGGCATCATTGACAAATCACGGCAAGACATACCCGTAACCTTTTTCTGGGAAATCATTGCGGTTTTACTTATATTCGAAATCCTGCGCGAGGTTGGGGTGAGAATGCCGAGGACCGTCGGTGATGCGGTCGGAATAGTCGGATCGATAATACTCGGAAACACCGCCGTTGAAGCGGGGATCGTATCCTCGGTCGGAGTAATAACCGTAGCTTTTTCCGCAGTATGTGCCTTCATCACCCCTGCATATATGTACGTGATCGTGCTTTCGAGAATCGTATCGCTGATACTGACCGAGTTATTCGGCTTTTGGGGATTGGGTATAAGTATTGCAGGGCTTATTTACCTTCTTATAAGAAAAAAGAGCTTCGGAGTTTCATATCTTACTCCGCTTATTCCCTTTAATAAAAACGGTTCGCAGGACAGCATACTCGCCATTCCGAAAAAGACTCTCGGGCGCAGAGAACGTTTAGGCAAGCGGAAATAAATCATTATTTTAATTATTTCGGAATAGATATATTTCGGTGATGAAATATGTTATTTACGAAAAAAACCAAATTTTCGTTAATCGAACGTCAAATCAAGGAAGATCTTTTATCCGACAGCGGCACGATCTTACTAAAGCTCAATATCAAATACCCCGAAATACAATGTTCGAAAAAGGACCCTTTAAGAAAAAACGCTTTTGAATTTTACAAAAGGTTAGCCGCGGGTCTGGAACACTACGCAAAAAACGATATGTTAAAAGCCGCGAAGAAGACAGAAAGTATATCCGTAGAAGGTTTTATTCCTTACGCGGTCGTTATGCGTTGGGAAAACACCTACGAGAGCGAAAAATACCTTTCTATACTCATCGAAATATCCATTTCAGACGGACAAAACGATCCGTTTTTTGAGCGCAAAACGCAAATTTGGGAGCGAAAATTCGGCACAAAATGCCGTTTTTCCGATTTTTTCGACACAAAAGATACACAAAGAATCGTCGACAATTATATCGGATCCGAAAACAAAAAAAGATTCGAACGCGATATTTTCACATTGAACGAAAACGGTTTTGAATTCTATATCCGAGAAAGAAACAAATACATTTCGAGATCCGTTCCTTTGTCGGAATGCATTCACCAAAATCTGTTCGCAGACATAGAATAAAAAAGATGACACCAAGAGGAGTGAGTTTTATATGGAATACTTCGCAGGGGCGAACACCAGAAACGGATTTGTTTCGCTTTTCGACGATGCTTTCTCCGACGTAAAAAGGCTTTACATTCTTAAAGGCTCAAGCGGATGCGGTAAATCGACTTTTATGAAACGTATCGCGGGAAAGGCGCAACAGTTGGGATACAAAGCCGATCTTATATATTGTTCGGGTGATCCCGATTCGGTAGACGGAGTTATAATCCCCGAAATAAGCAAAGCGGTCGCCGATGGTACAAATCCCCACTCGCTCGACACAAAATACCCTTGCGTACGTGAAAGCATAATAAATCTGGGTGATTTTTGGGACGAAAACGCACTTATGCCCCACCGCAGTGAAATTATAAAACTTACCGACCAAAAAAGCGTTCACTATAAAAACTCATACCGTATTCTATCCACTCTCGGAGATACTCTCGACATAAGACGTTCTCTAGTATCACAATGCACCGACAAGCAACGGCTCGACAAAGCCGCCATACGGTTAGTCGACAAACTCATCAAACGCCAAGGCCGAATCAAAAATCTTTTCGTCTCGGCTTTCACGTTTTCGGGAATTAAAACGACAGAGACCTTCGGAGAAATCGACAGGTTGTTCAGAATCAAAGGAAAATGCGCCGATGCGTTTATGACGGCTATCGAACGTATCGTGCAAGAGCGCGGTGCAGAAGCGATAATTTCGCGCTCGCCTATCGATTCTACGATACCCGACTCGGTTTATTTTCCCGATTCAAACGCGCTTATAACCTCAAGTCCCGTGCCTCCTTGCAGCTCGGCAAAAGAGGAGAAAACCGTTATAACGTCTCGGTTTGTTGACAGCAAGGCGATCCAAACGGTAAAACTCAAGCTACGCGGTATCGAAAAATTTGTTTCAGAGCTTTCTGACGAGGCAAAAAAGGAGCTGACAAAAGCACGTAAAGTACATTCGGAGCTCGAAAAAATCTATATTCCGTCCATGGATTTTAACGCACTTGATGAATTTACGGTTTCTTTCCTAAAGAAATTTTTCGAGGAATAACAGAAGCGAATTTTTCATATATATTCACCGAAAGGAAGGTAATATATATGAAACACACCAAACAGGCAGCGCGCAAACAAAACGAAAACAATGCAGGACAGTTTTTCAAAGATTCGCTTCTGGGCGGAGGAATAGGGATCGCCCTCACGTTACTCGTGATACTTATCTCACCGTTTGCGATGCTGGGATTAGGTTCACCGAATTCACTTGCGTTAGTGTTCGCCGCAATAGCGGTATTTTTAGGAAGTGCAACGGGAAGCGCGTTTTCCGCAACACGCTGCAAAGACTCCCCTATCCTCGCAGGACTTCTTTCCTCGGGCATTATCGCGCTTCCTCCGGTTATTATTTCGTTTTTTCTTCCTTATGATACCAGCGTTCTGAACATTGCCGTTATTTCGGTTTCGTTGATCGGCGCGTCTATCATTGGCTCGCTAACCGTTACAAAATTCTCATCGAGCCGCAAACGAAATATGAAAAAAGCGTTGAAACGCAGATGAAGCATTAACGCCGCAGAAAGCTTAAAATGATAAAAAATTCCGTTTTTAATACGGGATTTTTTGTTTTGTATAATTGTCTCCCTATTACATAAATTATATTCGATGCAAATCAAAATTCAATTAAGGGGGCAAGGAATGAAAAGCAGAAGATTAAAAAAGGTCTTATCGATTTTTGCGGCAACGATCATTGCGTTTACCATATCTGCACCTTCATCCGAAGCAACTGCTACGACCGGCATTGACACATTGATACCGGGCGGAATGGCCTTCGGTGTGAAATTCTTCACAGACGGCGCTATCGTTCTGGGAACGACAGGTGTAGAAACATCGGCAGGAGTCGTTTCTCCTGCGAAGGATTGCGGATTAAGAGCAGGAGACGTTATAATACGGGCAGGCGGAAGCGAATTCAAATCGGCAAGCGAGTTGATACAAAGAATCGCAGGTTGCGGAGGAAAGCCTATCGTAATCGCATTTATGCGCGACGGCGAAGAGAAAAGCACCACGGTTAACCCTGTACGTGATATCGAGAGCGGGGAATACCGAATCGGGGTTTTTGTACGGGACTCTACAGCGGGTATCGGTACGGTAACCTATATCGACCCCGAAACACTCGATTTCGGCGGTTTGGGACACGGAATATATGACTCGGAGACCGGGTTGCTTCTCCCTCTTTCGCGCGGAGCTATCGTTGACGTCGAGATAACCGACGTTAACAAAAGCGTGAAAAACGATCCGGGCGAATTAAAGGGAAATTTCGATTCGAAGGTTATCGGGGAGCTTTGGGAGAACAGCGATCAGGGCGTTTTCGGGCGGTTTTCATCTTTTCCGAAAAACGCTAACGAAGCAATCCCCATCGGAAAAAATTCCGACGTACACGAAGGGAAAGCGCATATCCTGACAACGCTTGACGGCCACACTCAATCGAAATATGAAATCGAGATAGAGCATATTTACCCGGGCTCGGGTAATATCAAAAACTTTGTGATCCACGTAACCGACAAAAACCTTATTGAACGCACAGGCGGTATTGTTCAAGGTATGTCGGGCAGTCCGATTATTCAAGACGGCAAGCTTATCGGCGCGGTTACGCACGTACTCATAAACGATCCCGAGCGCGGATATGGAATATTCATCGAGAATATGCTTCATACCGCTTATGACGTAAGCGTTTGGAACGATTGCACTGATTTAGCGGCGTAAAGAAAAGACGGTGTTGCCGATTGGCAACACCGTTTTGTTTATTCTATTCCCAATAACCAATTTACAGATACTTTCAAAAGTTTAGCCAATTCTCGCAATTCATAATCAGCCACGAAGCGTGTACCTATCTCTATTCTGGAAATACTATCACGTTCTATTATGATGCCATTCACTTGAAGTTGTGCCGCCAAATCGCTTTGAGTCAACCGTAATTTACATCTTGCCTCGTGTATCCTATCTCCACAGATATTTTTCTTGCCATTGTAATCATAAATCTTCATAATACGCTCCAATTTTAAGAGAATGATTGGATTTTTTCTTGACTTTAACACATCGTCGGTGTATAATTGTGTTAAAGATAAGAATCGCTTGTTATGTATTAATATTTCACTATTTAAGCTTGCCAAACTGAACTAAATATAAATAGCGTTTCTGATTACATTTCATTTGAAAAGGAGCCACTAATATGCGAAAAATTACTGCTTTATTCCTACTTGTATTTTTACTGTTCTCTTGCTCATCCTGCGAGAAAAATGATTCTTCAACGGTCTCAAATGTTTCTTTAAGCGGTGACACGGAATCTGAAGAACCGCTTTTGAAGGATATAATTATCGGAACATGGGTTTATGAATATAATAATGGCGCTGATATCATTGAAATATACAAAGGCGGCACGGGTATCACCAAAAAACGTATAGGTGCTGCTCCTAGCAATTCCTATACGGCGACCGTAAACTTAGAGTGGAAAATCGTTGATGGTGTGATTAATATTACTGAGGATCCTACTGTCACAGCTTTTGGTTCATATATAGGTTTTGAATACAATTCAAAGCTTGATGCACTCGTGAAGTTTAGTGATGGAGCAACTTATTACCGTGAATAATACTAAAATCACTAAAAATCACGAGAGCTTCTATATTTCCAAAAACAATAGGACTAAATGTAAGCTTATCGATATTGAAAACGACATAACTGATGAAATGACAGACGACAAAAAAATCAATCTTGTTGCGTTACGTATTTTGAAGCTCTACTGACCCGCTTTTGAGGCGCTTGCGAAATGTTAAAATTCAGTCGATAAACAAAATCTCAAAAATAAAACGCAGTAAGTATATCAAACATATCTTTGCTTACTCATAACAAAAAAGGTGCTCTTACGAGCACCTTTTTTATTATCAAACAGTTTATTCGATTACTGCGCGAAATATGCAGACTTAATAGTAACGTAGTCGAACATATTAAGCTTGCCGTCGCCGTTTACGTCAGCAGCAGCGATATCTTCTTCGGAAGCGTCATCGCTGAGAACGGTAGCCTTAACGAATACGTAGTCGAGCATATTGAACTTGCCGTCGCCGTTGGGGTCATATTCGGGTTCAACAACAGGTTCGATAGTGGTAACTTCTTCGTCATAGTAGCAAGCAAACATCCAAGCGTCTTCTACGTCACCGCCTACGAAGCCGTTTTCGCCGTACCAGCCGTTATTAGCGCCGACGTTCTGGAACATAACCATAAGGTCAACGGTAAGAGGATAGTAAGCATAGCCTGCTTCATCGGTGTAAGCGCAAGCAACGTAAGCTTCGAAAGCTGCGGCGTAGTTAACCTTAGAGATCGCGTTACCCTCTTCGTCGTATTCAACGTACTTAAGCTGGCCGTAGTTGTTAGCGCCTACGAGAGACATTATATCGTCGTTGAGGCAAGCGAAGAGAACGGGACCGTCAGCGGAGTTGAGATGGTAGTAACCGTCTTCGCCGAGAACAGCGTTATCAACGATATCGTCGAAGGTTTCAACGTAATCGAAGTTTGCGGTATCGCCGTCATATTCGAAGGGAGCGGGAGTAACAACGTTTTCGTAGTCGATTTCGGGTATTACTACAACAACGGGTTCGGAGTATTCAACAGTAATCGAAACGGTTTCGCCTTCGGCGAGAACTGCAACCCAAATGGACTGACCGACGCTGGTGCATTCCCACTCAACAGTAGATTCGGTAACGGTTTCTGCAGAGGGCTCAATGTTAACCCACATACCGTTATAGGAAACGATACCGATAAGAGCGGAATCAGCGGTGATAGTGTAATCGCCTTCCTTGGAAGGTTCGAAGCCATAGAGAGAATAGGTAAATACAGGATTTACAACATAATCAAGAGTGCCTTCTTCAAGATAGAAGATAGGACCGTTTTCATCATAAACGGTGTTTTCGGGAGGAGTGATGGGATCATCGGTTTCGGTAGCGGGACCGAAGGTCATAGTACCGATAACGGTTTCGGAAGCAACGTTTGTCTTCCAATCGAAATCACAAGACAACAATACGTCGTCGATTTCAACAAGGCCGGCTGCTGCAAAGTTATCAGCATCTTCACAGTAGATGTAAAGAATGAAGCCGTCGGAAGAACAGGTCATTTCCTTAACATCGCCGTTAGCTTCGATATCAACAACGGTGTAAACATCATCAACGTTGTCAACCTTGATAGCGAGCCACCACTGGCATCCGCCGGAGTTAGCAACATCATTGCAGTTTGTGCCTTCGCCGGTAACAACCATAGCTTTATATACACCATAGGTGTAATAGTTTACATGGGTAACGGTAATTGCGTGTTCTTCAGCAACAGGAGGATCAACGGGATCATCGCCGCCGATTTCGCCTGCTTCGAACGCGAACGACCACGCAACGGTAGTTTCAGCAGTCATATAGGGAGCAACGTAGATGGTGTATACATCGCCTGCGGATACTTCAACGGATTCGGAAGCAACAACGGGATCATCGTCGCTCCAGTGCGTATCACCGTAGTAATAGCTACCATCAGCACGAGCACCGCTTACAGAATACTGCCAGCCTTCTTCGGCAGTCATAGTAACGGTAATAGCACCTGCTTCGGGAGCAGTGAAGCTATAGAAATGACCGTTTGCGAAAGCGGCAACGTAATCGCCGGATTCGGTAAGAATTTCGGGGTTTCCTTCGGAAGCGCCCGCGGGAAGATTAGAAAGAGTAAGAGTATAGGTCTGTTCGGTTTCGGTTTCATTCAAGATAAAGAAGGTAGCCGCACCGCCGGTAAAGGGATTGCCCATAACAGTAGCAGTATAGGAACCGTCAACGTCGGGAGCGGGCATACCCATACCGCCGCCGTAGCGGAAACCGGTAGCGCCGGTAACGGTGAGGTTATACTCGGTGTTCATCTGGGGAAGAGCAGCCGAAACGTAATAAGCCTCGCCCGCGGGAACGGTTACTTCTGCAGAAGTATCGAGAGTAACGGTTACAGCCTTAGGATTATCCTGCGTTCCTTCAGGGAAGAGGATGGTCACAAGGTAATCAACAGCCGCATCGCTGTTGTTGGTGATAGAGAAAGCAGCGTAGTTCCAAGTGCTTTCGAAGCTGGTGATTTCGGTTTCAACGACGCCGTCAACAGCGGAAACGGATTCACCTTCAGCATAAGGAAGATCTTCGCTTGAGCCTTCTGTGCAAACAGCAACATCAAAGTCGCCTTCGCCTTCAACGGTGAAGCCATAGGTACCGCAATTCATACCGGTGCCGATTTCGAAATAGGTAGTAGCACCTGCTTCAACGGTAACGTATTCGCCGCTGTAAATGCATGTATCGGGCATAGCAACGCCATCACCGACTGCCGCACTTGCGATCATAGGAACGCATACCATAGCGAACACAACAAGCATACTTAATGCTTTTTTCAAAGTGTTTTTCATGAGTTTCTCCTTATAAATTTATTTGTAATTGTCATATCAATGACATTACTTCAACATTTTAGCACATTTTTTCGGAATGCGCAACAGAAAAGTTTACTTATACAAAAATGACCAGGTTATATCGGTAGCGGGATATTTACCGCGGCGATTAGGAAGCGCGCCGACATTAATAATTATCTCGTCGCCCTTTTGAACCTCGATTTCGACATATTTAATATCGCCATCTTCAGTTCCGTCCGATTCAGTAGTTCTTTGAGCGGAGTTACGGTTATTCGTAACCGCCATCATACTATCAGCAGTAGCGCTCATAGCAAATTTAAGAGTGCCGTTCTTTTCGGCAACGTATTTATAATAGTGTCCGACAGAATCACCCTCGTTAAGCTCAACGAACTGTTCTTCGGTTATATCGTCGATCTTGGTAGGATTCATATAGGTTCCCGAGGGATTGGAGAAAACAAGCTCAAACGATTTTTCAGTAGCCGAGCTGTTGCCTATTTGGAAAACAATGGCCTCGCTCGCCATAGCATCCTCTACGCTGAGAGAAACGCTACCGCTTTTAGGATTATAGGTCTTACCGTTATAAATAACGTAAGCATCGTTCGACTTGATTTTAAGTCTCATTCCGCCCACGCGGTAAATGCTGTAATATACATCCTTGCCTGCGGGAATCTTTACGGTTACGACGTGCATATCATCATCGGGAATCGCGAGATAAGGATCGTCCTTAGTACCGCTTCCGAGAATCTCAGGTTCGCTGTTTTCTTCGTTAGAGCTATCTTCGGCTGAGCTTTCGTCGGAAGTATCGTCGGAGGAAGTGTCGCTCTCATCGGATACATCGCTTTCGTTCGATACATCGCTTACGTCGGAGAAATCACTCGAATCCGAGTTAACGCCCGAGCTTATATCAGTGTCGGAGGCTTCGGGAATATCGGATACAGATCCACCGTCCGAATTATTCGAATTATCAGAACCCGATGCGATCGAAGCGTTTTCAGCGGAGCTTAAATCCGCCGAGGAGCTATTATCCGTGGAATCGCCGCACGCGCCAAGGATCATTGCCGCAGCAACAACAGCCACAAGAATAAACACAAAGCTTAGTTTTTTCATTCAGCAGTTACCTTCGACAATTCTACGGTATATTCGGTAGCGCCTGCCGTAAGAGCAACCTCAGCCTCGCCCTTATATTCGTATCCTTCGGGGACAACAGGAACTTTGAGGGTATAGCCACTCTCAACAACAATGTTCTTTATAACCGCTTTGCCCTCGGAATCGCTGTTAGCGGGCATAAAGCAAATGTTATTACTGTCGCAAATTTGAATCTGTGCCCCTGCAACAGGGTTGCCCTCTTCGTCAACTACGGTTACGGTAAATTCGGGAAGAGCGGCGGGAACAGATTCTTCTTTAGATGCTTCTACGGATTCTTCCTTGGATTCGGGAGCGCTTACCGCTTTGGAAGAGTCGCTTTCGTTCGTTTCGGTATTACCGCAAGCGCAGAGACCGAAAACAAAGGTGAATGCGAGTAAAACAAACAAGATTCTTTTCATTTTTTGGAACTCCTTTCATTTTAATAGATTTCGCTTAAATCATATATTATTTTTTGCTGATAATCATCCTTGGTAAAATATTCAAAAACACGTATCCAAGGATCATAAGTGTTTATAGCACCAACCTCCACGGCACAAATCATACCGTATCGGTCGATAAACACCGAAGTAGGATAACCGATGACATTGAAAACAGACGCCCAAGAGTAATCACAGGAAGCCATCGTGAAAGAAAGACCATAACGGTCGCGGAAGGTTTCAACCGCATCCGCGTCATTAATCGGATTGATCGCGACTATTGCGATATCATCCTTATAGTCCCCATATAATTCTTCCATAACGTAAAATTCTTCAATGCACCAATGGCAGGTAGTGAACCAATAATTAAGTACAACGAATTTTTTCGTCTTAAGGACATCGGAAAGCTTAACCACATTCCCGTCGGCATCAACAACTGTGAAGTCATACATTATATCACCGACTCCGAGGGTTACTTTCGATATATCCTCACCCATCACGACAGAGGATTCGAGCGATATCGACGAGGTCTGTCCAACGAAGTTATAGCTTTTTTCGACTATATACCCCTTAGGTACACCCGAAACAACGATGGAATAGTCATCGCTTTCGGGAAGGCTAAAGAATGCTCTGCCGTCTTCGTCGGTTTTGGCGCTATACTTAAGGTCGTTACCTTTACAGACAGATACATCAAGTGAAGGAAGAGCGATTCCGCCTTTCGATTTAACGGTTACTGTATATTCGATTATTTCTTCCGTTTCTTCATCGGGCTCAGAAACGTCAGGCACACCAGAGGAATCGTCGCTTTCGCTTTCTTCATCGATAGAAGCATCCTCTGCTATATCGCTATCTTCAATTACCGAGTTATCGGAATCATCGTTTTCCGGAACAGATACACTTTCCGAAACGTCAGAATCTTCGGATTCCGAAGAAGATTCAAAAACATATGAGGCTTCAGACGCGGCATCATCTTTTGACATATCGTTTCCCGAACCATCCTCGACGGAGGGGCTATCGGTATTCGAATCACCGCAAGCACAAAGACCTAAAGCTATCACAGCCGCAAATAAAATCAGGAAAAGCCTTTTCAATTAAAGATCCCTCCTCTATTTATCTGAGTTCGCTGAGATTTTTTATGACTGTTTGTTTATAGTCATCTTTAGTGAAATATTCAAACACAGAAACAAAGGTTTCTTTATCGGTAACTGCGCCCGAATGAATCATAGCAACCATACCGTAACGGTCGATAACAACCGTTGTGGGATAACCGCCCTTCACGAAAGCCGACTCCCATTCCATAGAACCGGACACCATGGGAAAATCAAGCTCCATCTGAGTCTTATACTTAGAAACAGCGTTTTTGCTGTCAACAGGGCTGATCGCTAAAATTTCCAATTTATCCTTATAATCGTTATAAGCCTCGTTCAAATAAGGAAATTCCATTCGGCAGGGGCCGCAATTTTCGAACCAAAGGTTAAGCACGACAGCTTTTTTGGTTTTCAAAAGCTCGGACACCTTATAGGTATTTCCGTCAACATCGACAACCGAAAAGTCGTCAACAATATCTCCGAGTTGATAATTTTTTCCGGTTATATCGTTGCCAAGGAAAAAGGTTTTAACGGTAAGCTTATTCTCATTTTCGGTCAAAGGATAGGAAGCATCGTATTTATATCCGTCGGGAACTTCGGAGATCACGGCGTTCAATCCGCCCTGCTCCGAAGTAAACTCAAGGCTTCCCTCTTCGTCGGTATATCCGGCGTGAACCAATCCGTTGCCGCGATTAAATACCTTAACCTTAACGTTCTCCAACGGCATGCCGCCTTCGGTAACGACTTTAACGCGGTATTCATAGCTGTCGTGAGACTCGGATCTACCCTCATTCGAGCAAGCCGAAAGAAACGCAGATACACACAAACACAGAGCGAGAAGCAGGCAAAGCGCCGAAAAACGTTTATTAATAGCTTTCATAGCGCGAGCCTTATTCGATATAGCAGCTCATAAGAAGCCATGCTATTTCATGATTAATATCGGGAAGGTTGTTACCGTCGATATCCTTGAAAATATATCCCGCACTGTCGGGGTTCCACCAACCGACATGTTCGCCGCGCTGTTGGATAATATATTTAAGGTCTTCGGTCATAGGGTAAACACCCTCATCCAAATCGACACACTCAAGATATTCCATTAAACATTCGGAATAGCTTTCTTTTTTTACAAATTCGCCCTTATCATCGTAAAAATACTTAGAAATACCTGAGCGGTCGAGCATCGTGCCGAAGGACGCGATATAATCGCTGTCCTCGTCGAGACGGACAAGAACGAGAGGTCCGTCTGCGGAATCGAGATGATAGAAGCCGTCAGTTTCGTTATAAACAAGCTTATAAGCATCGGTAGAAGCCGTAAGGTCGAATTCTTTGATTTCTGCGCCTTCGGGAAGATCATATTCTTTCAACTCGGTGGTAGCTTTATATACCGTCCAGGGCTCGTCCTCGACGGATTTAATAGGATCTCCAATGCGCTGAATAGCTATAATACAGTTCTTGGACGATGCGGAATCAACACCGATAACATAGGAGGCTGTTCCCGTATCGCCGGTACCGATCATACTCTCTTTTACATTAATATTGAAAGAGCCGTCGGTCATTTCGCCGATATTATTTTCCTGGACAAAATGAGGAGCTCCGTAATAACCGATTTTCACATCGTCCGAACCGATAACCGAAAACTTATAATTTCCCGATATCTTGGGAGCGAAACAGAAATAGTTACGTTTATTAGTTTCGAGCTCGGTATAAGTGCAACCATCGGAGATATAGTACATATCGCATTGTTCGGTTGCGACATTGATTTGTTGCGGTTCGGAGGTTACTTTTGCCGAAACGATCAAATCGATCTCGGTCTTATCGGGAGTAACCTTACCTGCTTCATAATAGAACGCATCGCCGCCTGCGGTAAACGCAAGTTCAACGTCATATTCGGCGGTAGCAAGAGTTTTCGCAACAACACCGTTTTCGCCGCAGGTTTCCATAGCAACCTGCTCGCCGTTCTTCAAGAACTTAACGATAATACCGGAGCTTTGAGCATTACCGAGAGCATCTTTAACATTTACTTTATATTCCTGCTCAGCGGGATAGCTTTTATCATCGCCTGCACCGCAAGAGCCGAGCACGACTGCCGTACAAAGGAGTACGGCGGTCGTTATAAGGCTTATAAATCTTTTTGTTTTCATTACTACCCTTCTTTCTTCAAATCAACGGCTTATTTCGCCGGTCCGAGGTAGTCGTAATAGTAGCAAACCTTGAGCCAGGAGTTTTCTACATCCTCGAAGGTATATTTATCCATAAGCATTTGGAGGATTTCAGCCAAACGTTCATCGACAACTACACATCCGTTTCTTTCCTTCGCCGAGGAATTATCCATTTTGCTCTTATAAGCACGGATCTCCTCAGTAAGGTCTTCGCCGTTACCGTGATATCTGCCGGCAAATATATCATCCAACTGATAGTTCTTAGCGTTTGCGTCGTAATCCTCGCCCCAAAGCTTACGGAGATATTCCTTAGTCTTTTCTACATCATTATCATTTTGCTTAAGGTAAGCGAGTATTTCGCCGTCGGTTTCGGATTTGCTGAAATCAAAACCGTTCATTTCGATCATCTCTGCAATAGAGTGGCCGAAAAGGTTGGTTACACCGATAAAGTCGGCGTAGATAAGGCTTCCGTCTTCGGAATCGTAATATTTTCCGTCCTTCAATTCAGGAGTGATACCGCCCGTGATAATATCATACATCACATCGCCGGTTGCATCGGAATCATAGGTGAAATAGCCGGGAGCGGCAGCACGGAAGAGCTTATGGGTTGCGCCGACATACTCTACATCATAATCAATTCTGCCGGTAGCATAAACATCCCAGAACGCCATATTGATATAATAGGGAGTTCCGGCTTCCATATAGTAGACCATCGAACAGTTGATGTCGTCGTTCCACATTCTTTCAGAAAGCTCGTAAGTGTAGATTATTTCCCCGTTTTCATCAAATATCCAAGCATTGATTCCCTCGGCATAATCGCTCTTGGAAGTAAAGCGATAAACACCGGATTTAGAGGGTACAAAACGAGAGAACATACCTCTGGGAATTATAGCTCTATCGTAATAGAAATAGTTGGTAGATACGTTCTTACCGAGCTTAGTTTCATATGCGCTGAAGGTCGCAAGTCCCTTTATAGGGTCTTCAAGCTGGGAGCTTCCTTTACCGTATGCCTTGAAATACTTACAGATCTTGAGCCATTCGTTGGGATCTTCATCAAAGCCCGCAACCTCGGCAACCTGTTTAAGCATCTCAGCCAATTCGGCGTTTACGGTACAAACACCGTTAAGGCGAGAGTTTGACGCGTAAGAGAAGTAATCTACCATTCCCTTTCCGCCGTTTTCTTTGTCATAAAGGCTCACACCGTCTTTATCTGCTTTGCCTTCACTGACAATTTCGTAAACGGTTTTTTCTTCGTTAAACTGAGAGTAACCCATCAGGTCGGCAAGAAGGAGAGGTCCGTTCGCCGAGCCTACGTGATAATAACCGTCCTTTTCGTTGAACACTACGTCAACGTAGGTATATTCAAATCCGTCCTTACTCGTAGCCGCGTAACGGGGGAGATAGGAATCAACATCGATATCCTTTTCATCAACGACACGCATATTTTTCACGTATACAGTATCATCGCCCGCTGCACCGTCTTCGTCCTTCAAGTAGCAGAGCGCGATTTCATAAGTTCCGTCTTCTTCAGCTACGCAGGGATAGCAGGATTTCCATTCCTCTTTTTCCGAAACGCCGGAAATTTGATAGATATCGTCATCATCAACGATAACATACATTACGTCGCATCCGTTTTCAGTGGAAGTCAGGTAATCGAAGCCGACCGCCTGCCCCTTCTTAAGCGTTACATCAGCATAAATTATAGCGTAAGAGCCGTCGATGCCGACGTTAGAAGCATAAACGCACTTTTCGCCGAGTTTTTCACCCGCGATAAAGGGCCAGGTAAATTCGGCGGTATCTTCATCGGTTTCGGGGCGGTAGGTAACCTCGATATCACCGTTATTGAGGATAGCGGAGATATTTTCGGAGGAATCCATAGTATAGCTGGGCTTTACCTGAGAAACAAGGTCGCCGATACCGTTCGTACAGAGGGTCTGTTTATAGTTTTCGGCGGTGAAATGGTCAAACGCGCTTATCCAGGGGCGTTTACTTGTAATCGCGCCCGATTCCACCAAGCAGATAGTACCGTAACGGTCTATGAATACCGAGGTAGGATAGCCCTGAACATTAAACACCGCAGACCAAGAGGATGCGCAGGATGCCATCGGGAAGGAAAGGCCGTGCTGAGAGCGGAAGCTCTTAACTGCATTGACATCATCAAGAGGGTCGAGAGCGATGATCTCTACATCATCCTTATAGTCTCTGTAAAGCTCTTCCATGATGGGGAACTCTTCAAGACACCAACTGCAGGTTGTATACCAGAAGTTGAGGACAACGAGTTTTTTGGTTTTGAAAACTTCGGAGAGCTTGATCTCTTCCCCTTCGGAGTTCATAACGGTGAAATCGTACATAATATCACCCAAACCGAGCGTTGCGGTAGAGATATCCTCGCCGGTAACGAGCGAAGAAGTAAGTACGATATTGCAGGACTGGCCCGTAAAGCCATAGCTTTTTTCGACCTTATATCCTTTAGGTGCGCCGGATACAACAACAAAATAGTCGTTGCTCTTGGGAAGGCTGAAAGAAACCTCACCGTTTTCGTTGGTCTTGGCAAATTCCTTCATATCCTTAAGGTCTGCACCCTTATAGATATAGATATCAAGCTCAGAAAGCGCGATACCGCCGTTAGATTTGACGGTTACGCTATACGAAGTAGCTTCACCCATCGCGCCGTCGCCCGAAACGTTGCTGCTTTCATCGCCGTTGCCGCCGCAGGAAACGAGTGCGGACATACAGAACACGACGGAAAGAAGAAGTGCAACCATCGAAACGAAGCTTCGGGGCATAAATGATTTGATATTTCTCATAAATTTCTCCTTTATATTAAGGGGTAAATTCTCGGAACACTATTAAAAATCAAAGCAACACAAAGATTAACGTAACGATAAGAAAGGCAACAAGGAGAAGCCCGACAATAGCAAGCGTCGGAAGCAACATCATTCTCATCGCACCGAAATAGGTGCGGAGAATATCCTTAACGCTCGAGGTCGTGCCGTGTTTAGTCCATTCGGGCAGACCGCCCGAAACGCCCGACATATCCGCGATCGTTCTTCCGTCATCGATATAGACCGTTTTTTCCTTTTTTTCTTTCTTACTCATTTTTTTATCCTTAGTTTTCTTTTTCTTCCAATAGGTGGCAAGCGGCGCAATGGCCGTTGCCGTAATCCTTATATTCGGGTGCAACCTTCGAGCAAATCTCCTTAGCATAAGGGCAGCGGGTATGGAATCGACAACCCTTGGGAGGATTTGCGGGAGAAGGAATATCGCCTTTAAGGATAATTCGGTTCATTTTCACATCGGGGTCGGGCTGAGGTATCGCAGAGAAGAGCGCTTGGGTATAGGGATGAAGCGGATTCGAGAAAATGTCATCCTTATTACCGAATTCGACCATCGAGCCGAGATACATAACACCGATTTTATCCGATATGAACTTAACGACCGAAAGGTCGTGGGAAATGAACACATAAGTAAGGTTCATATCCTTTTGAAGCCGTTTAAGAAGGTTAATTATCTGTGCCTGAATCGAAACGTCGAGCGCCGAAACAGGTTCATCGCAGATTACAAGCTTAGGATTAACCGAAAGTGCGCGAGCGATACAGATACGCTGGCGCTGACCGCCCGAAAACTCGTGGGGGTATCTTTCGTAATAATAGTCGCGCAGACCGCATTTTTCCATAAGATCGAGAACATAAGATCTAACCTTATTCTTAGGAACGATATTATGGACTTCGACCGGCTCGGAAAGTATTCCGCCTACCGTACTTCTCGGAGGAAGCGACGAATAGGGGTCCTGGAAGATGATCTGCATTTGCTTACGGATCTCGCGCATTTGAGACGATTTCAGCTTGGTAATATCCTTACCGTCGAAGAATATCTGTCCGCCCGAGGATTCGTGAAGCTTAAGAATGGTTCTGCCGAGCGTGGTCTTACCGCAACCCGATTCACCAACGATACCGAGCGTTTCGCCCGCATTAAGTGTAAAGGATACGTTATCAACAGCAACAAGCTCGGAAGTAACCTTACCGGTAATGGTTTTCTTCAGCGGGAAGGTCTTACGGAGGTTTTTAACCTCAAGAATAGGTTTGTTCTCAACCGCTTCGGTCTTGATCTCATCAGCCATTATCAAGAGCCTCCTCTCCGTAAAGGTGGCAAGCCACGAAATGAGTGGGGCTCACCTGAACCATTCCGGGATAGTCGCCGGAACACTTTTTAATACATTTAGAGCATCTTTCCTTAAAGTAACAGTAATTCGGCATATTTACCGGATTAGGTACGTTACCGGGAATATTGAACAGCGTATCGCTGTCGGAATTAAGGGTGGGTTTGGATTTCTGCAAGCCGATAGTATAGGGATGGAGGGGGTTATGGAAGATTTCTTCCACGGTACCCTTTTCGATAACTCTACCCGCATACATTACGACTACGTAATCAGCCATTTCGGCGATTATACCGAGGTCGTGAGTGATAAGCATTATCGAACCGTCGATTTTAGTTTTAAGATCACGAAGAAGGTCCAAAATCTGCGCCTGAATCGTAACGTCGAGCGCGGTAGTGGGCTCATCGGCGATAATAAGGCGGGGATTGCTTGCAAGCGCCATAGAAATCATAACTCTCTGACGCATACCGCCCGAAAGCTCGTGCGGGAAGGAATTATAAACTCGTTCGGGAATCGCAATGCCGACCAAATCAAGCATTTCGATCGATTTTGCTTTTGCTTCTTCCTTTGTAGCATTGGGGTTATGTATAAAAGTAACCTCATCGAGCTGTTGTCCGATCGTAAAAACGGGATTCAAGGAAGTCATAGGCTCCTGGAAAATCATCGCAATTTGGTCTCCGCGAATTTTATGGATATCTCGCATAGGCATTTTTGCGATATCGTAAACCTTTGATTCACCTGAAGCGGTTTTCGCGTTAAAACGGATGCTTCCGCCGAAAATCTGACCCGTAGGGCCTTGGATAAGGCGCATTACGGACATACTCGTAACCGATTTTCCGCAACCCGATTCGCCAACGATACCGACGGTCATATTCTTGGGAACATCGAAAGAAACACCGTTTACCGCTTTGACGACACCCTGATCAGTGAAGAAATAGGTATGGAGATTATCGATTTCGAGGATATTATTTTCGTCGGACATATGACCGAGATATTCGCGTTCATCTGCCTTACGGTTTTTATATGCCTCTAATTTTTTAACGATACGCTTATTCTCTTTTGCGATTTCGCGTATCTCTTTACCGGTGAGGCGGTTAACATTATTCTTACTCATAATTTACCTCCTCGCCTTCGGGTCGAGCGCGTCGCGAAGACCGTCGCCGATAAAGTTAAAGCCAAGAACCGCGATAACGATACAGATACCTGCGGGTACCCAAACGTTAAGGTGATTTTGGAGAATGTCCTGATTGGTCGAAATGATATTTATCATCGTACCCCAAGCAGCATAGGGCGCTTTAACACCGAGATTCAAATAGGAAAGCGTAGCTTCGTAAAGAATCATACTGCCCAAGCTCAAGCTCATCTGAACGATAAGCTGAGGCATAACGTTAGGAACAAGGTGCTTGAATATTTTTCTTGTAGCCGAATAACCCATTGCTTCCGCCGCAACCATATATTCCTGTTCACGGAGGGAGAGGATCTGACCTCTTACGAGGCGTGCGGTACCGGGCCAAGAAATAAACGTCAAATAAATCATAAGAAGATAGATTCGGTATTTCGGGTCAATTTCCGAAGCATCGAGGATCGTACTTATGATAAGCAAAATAGGAATACCGGGAAGGCAGATAAGAATATCGCAAAGACGCATTATTATATTATCTACCGCACCGCCGAAATAACCCGCTACACCGCCGAGGAATACGCCCAGAACGGTAATAAGGAAAACGGCGAGAAAGCTTACGATAAGCGAGATGCGGCCGCCATACATAAGACGGACGAAAATATCGTAGCCTTCGTTATCGGTACCGAGGATATGTTCGGAAGAAGGAGGAGCAAGGAGGTTATCCTTGATATCCTTTTCGGTGGTTTGACGGAGGGTGTATTCCCTACCGTTTACGGTATAAGTGGTTGTAGAGATCGAATATTCTTTCTTGCCGCTTTCATCAAGCTCGATTTCGCCCCATTCGGTATAAACAAGAGGGCCGATAAAGCTGAAGATAAAGAGGCTGACAACCATTACAAGGCCGACAATACTCAACTTCGAGCGAAAAAATCTACGCACGACCATACGTGTCGGCGACATAAGCTTTACATTTTTATCTAAAGGCGCGTCGGTATCAACGGGTTCGGTTTCAACCGCTTTAGTATCAACTTCGCCTTCGACAGACTTAGTAATATCTTCCATATCGCGCCTCCTCATTCAAGTTTAACACGCGGGTCGACAAGACCGTACATAAGGTCGGCAAGAAGAACGCCGATTACGCTAAGGAGCGCAAGGAACATATTATAACCCATTATAAACGGAATATCGCCGCGGTTCATCGCATCAAGCGCGATGTTACCGATACCGGGAAGGTCGAAAACCTGCTCGGTGATGATAGCACCCGAAAACAGTGAAGGCAACAAGCCGGCAAGCGAGGTTACCATCGGGATAAGAGTGTTACGGAATGCGTGTTTATTAACTACAACGCTCTCCTTCAGACCCTTAGCACGGGCGGTACGGATATAGTCGGAGTTCATAACCTCCAACATATTCGTTCTTGTCATTCTCATCCTCGCACCGATACTGAGGATAACGATAGTGAGAATAGGAATGAAGCAATGCTTGAAGTAGTCGACAAGAAGACTGATTCCCGTATACGAAGAGGTTGCATCAACAAGACCCGACGCGGGGAACCATCCAAGCTTCAACGCCAAGACGTCTTTAAGCATCTGTCCGAAGAAGAAGGACGGAAGCGAAATACCGATCATAACCAAAACGGTAACGAGGTAATCACGGAAGCTGTACTGATGGGTAGCGGCAGTGATACCGAGAGGGATCGCGATAAGAAATTCGAATACCGTTGCTATCAACGCGATAGCGAAGGATATTCCCATATGTTGAACGATAACATCGGCTACGGGGATACCGTACACAAAACTGGTACCGAGATCCAAGGTCGCCAAAGAAGCGAGCCAGCTGAAATAGCCCTTCAATATGCCGAGGAAGCTGTTATCGCCGAGTCCGTACATTTCATACATTGCGTTTACGGTTTCTTCGCTTACCGTCGCACCGCCTTGGTTTATCGCGTTGATCTTATCCTGGATAAAGTCAACCGGCATAAGACGAATAAGGAAGTAAATAATCAAAGATACGCCCAAAAGTATGAAAACGGACATTATAAGACGTTTTATAATATACTTAAGCATAAGTAACTCCGAATTCCGACCGAAGCAAAGCTTTTTGACTCTGCTTCGGTCGAATTTTTATCTTAACAATTTACTCTGCGAATTCAACTTCCCAGATGCGGTCGAGCGGAGAGGAGAAGGGATTAAGTTCGGATTCCGCAGGAAGGCTCGAGGATTTGATAACGTTAGAGTTATAAGCATAGAGAACGCTTCTCTGGTATACGGGAAGTTCGATAGCGAGGTCAAGAATCTTTTCCATGGCGCTCTTATAGAGGTCGGTACGAACGCTCTGGTCGTTAGTTTCGCGCGCCTGATCGATAAGGTCGCTGAGTTCGTCAAGGATCGCAGTTTCTTCGGAAGTACCGCTTGTCTTAAGGTAGTTATAACCCCAAGCGAGAGTCGAGGTAGCGGTAGAATCCTTATGATATACCTGATAAAGGTCGGGGTCGAGAGCAGAAGACCAAGCGGCTGCCCATACCTCAAGAGAACCGGTATTAATCTTGGTAAGTGCCTGAGTATCACAAACAACTTCTACGTCCCAGCCGAGGCTGTTAAGAAGGTTTGCGGCATCACGGAATACCTTATAGGTGGGGTGATCCTGGAGGCTGGAGCCTGCGATGGTGAACTTAACCTTAAGTTCGGAAGAGCCTTCGCTCACACCTGCAGCTTCCATATATTTCTGGATATTCGTGGTTGCGATATCCTTCTGCCAGTTGGTAGAGGGATATTCTTTTCCGTTATCCGTTTCAGCGTCTCCCTTAGGATGAGCCCAGCTTACCTTGGACATAGGCCAATAGATCTGGGATGCGGTACCGGGACGGTAATAGTCGATAGCGAGCGAGGTATTCATCGCGCACATAATAGCCTTACGGAGGTTGATATCATTAACCTTTGCGGAGTTGATACCTACATAACCGTATCCGAGCTGATCTTCAACGAGGGTAACCATACCCTTCTTGGAAAGCTTTTCGAGTTTATCATAGTTTGCGATAGTAAGAGAAGGCGAGATATAATGAACGTTACCTTCTTCGAGAGCCGCGATTGCGTTTGCGGAGCTTACTACCTGATAACGGATCTTTTCGATTTTTGCGTTTTCGATACCTGCGCCAACGGTGTTAAAGTTATCATTTCTCTTGAAATAAACAACGTTGTTGGTATAGAAATCGCTGCCCTTGGGATCGTCTTCGTTCTTGGTGTTGGTAGCCTTATATGCACCTGCACCTACAGGAACCTTAATGTTTCTGGGAGACTGGATAGTTTCGGTCATAAACTTGAAGCTTGCAAATTCAACACCGAATTTATTGTTGGCGATATCAACGCCGACAGTGCTTCCTTCACCGTAATAGTGCTGAGGAGCGATGGTAATAGCAAAGTTCCAAATAGCTTTGGGGTCAACGCCGTTGATAGTGATACGCAAAACGTCGTATTCATCGGCATTGGTAACGGTACCGTCGGCATTGTGGGAAGAAGCAACTTTATACTGATTGCCGTTTACGGTTATGGTGCTTCCTGCTTCGGCAGTGTGGCCGAGGGAAACTATACCCGAAATGTTCTGAACCGCGAGAGAACCGTCGCTGGAAACGTTTGCATGGAGGATAACTTCCTTTGCTTTTGCGGCAAATTCAGTCGCGAGAGTAGCAGCGGTAGCCCACTGAGTAAGGATTTCATCAAGCTTGGTCGCTATTTTGTCCTTATAGATATAATCGATAGCTGCTTCTTTGGTAGTGATGGAGGAAGGATAGCCGGGGGTGAGGGTTTCAATTTTGGTACGGTCGATCTTACCGTCTGCACCTTCGGCATATTTCACTTCAACGTAACCTTCGGTATACATGAAGCAGAAGATTTCGTTCTTGAATTCTTCGTAATTGGTGTAGGGCTCGTCGATATAGGATTCCTGAGCGC
>JAZSLN010000037.1:0-7230 GCA_045535385.1 Eubacteriales bacterium | reverse complement strand
AACTTCGAATATTTCTCCGAGGATCCGCTCCTTTCGGGTAAAATGGCGGCGGCTGTATGTAAAGGTCTTGACGACGCGGGCGTAAGCGGTGCCGTAAAGCATTTTATGGCTAATAACCAGGAGCTTGACCGCCACGGCGTTGACGCTGTTTTGAGCGAACGTGCGGTTCGTGAAATATATGCAAAGCCCTTTGAGATCTGCGTTAAGGAAAGTAACGTGCGCTCGGTTATGACGGCTTATAACCCCGTAAACGGCCGTTGGGCGGCTTCCAATTACGACCTCACCGTGCGCCTCCTCCGTAACGATTTTGGCTTTGACGGCTTCGTTATGACCGACTGGTGGGCGCGTGTTTCCGCCGAGGACGGAAGCGCGTCTGTTACGAACCTTAAGGGTATGGTTCACGCTATGAACGATATCTATATGGTTTCTCCCGACGCTCTCTCCCGTGAGGATAACCTTGTAGCATCGCTTGCCGACGGTACGCTTTCGCGCGGTGAGCTTCAGGCTTGCGCGGTAAATCTTATTAAATTCACGTTAGACAGCCTTTCCTTTATGGCTTTCCGCTCGGGCTACGGTAACCGCGACCTTCGCGCCGAATGTGAGGGCAAATCGCCTTTCGTTTCCGCCGAGGTTAAAAACGGAAAAGCGGTCATTAAGAGCGACAGCGCACAAAAAGCAGTTCTTCGCGTCGGATTTATCTCCGATACCCCCGTGCTTACCCAGACGACCGTTATGCTTAACGTAAGTACGAAAAATGCAGGCGGATTTATCGTCGGCGGCACCGAGGGTAGGGTCGTAACCGATTACCGTGAGATCGCTCTTATCGAAGGCGAGAACGAATTTGTTTTCACCGCCGAGACCGAGCTTACACGCGCCGTTTCAATTGAATTGTTTGTGTAATTTTATGTTTTGGATGTTTGTATAGAAGAAAATGCCAAACAGAAAAACAATTCGATGGAATGATGGAAATTATAATGCGGAAGGTTTGTTCTTTTTAACGATATGTACTTTGAATAAACGCTGCATACTTTCGAAAATCGTAGGGACCGGCGTCCTCGACGGTCCAAAAGAAAACGATTTCGAAAATGCTCATGTTGTCTTATTGCCTTACGGTAAAATTGCAGATAAATACATCAAACAACTAAATGACTTTTATGACAATATTTCGGTTGTAGATTACGTTGTGATGCCGAATCATATTCATTTATTGCTCAATATAAAACGTGAGGAAAATGGACCGTCGAGGACGCCGGTCCCTACAATACAAAACTCTACCGTATCCAGATTTGTTTCAACGTTCAAGCGGTTTTGTAACAAAGAATACGGCGAGAATATTTGGCAGTACCGTTCTTATGATCACATCATCCGCAACCCAAAAGATTACGAAGAACACGTCAAATACATTATCGAAAATCCCATGCGTTGGCAATTCGATAAGTTGTACTCTGAAGAATGAAACAAAAGCAACACTTTTCGAAGTGTTGCTTTTCTATAAATTCGTTTAATTGATTGATGTATTTATCCGCGATTTTACCGTAAGGCAATAAGATGACACGAGTGTTTTCGAAATTGATTTCTTCCGGACCGTCGAGGATGCCGGTCCCTACAATTTTCGAAAGAATGCAACGTTTGTTCAAAGTACAAAGCGTCAAAAAGAACAAACCTTCTGCATTATAATTTCCGTCGTTCCATCTGATTGTTTTTCTGTTTGGTGCTTTGTTTTCCATTGGTACAACCGACCTTATCTTTTTGCGGTCTGCGCCGCTATGCAAGCGCGATTACTTATCGAAATAAGCCGATTTAACAGCCAGATAGTCGAACATATTAACTCTTCCGTCGCCGGTCATATCACAGTGATTAAATATGCTTTCGTCGTCGGTTCCCTTAAGGCAAACGCTCTTGACGAGAATGTAGTCCATCATATTTACTTTACCGTCGCCGTTCGCATCGTTGGGGATATGCTCGTCTGCGCCGAGTGTTTCAAGAACTTCACCGCAAACGGTACAAGCCCTATCCTTTGTGCCGTCATCATTGAAGACCCATTCGCCGTCATCGTGGCCGAGCTCGTCGATCTCTTTGGCGGTTTCTGCGCCGCATCCCTCGCAAACGTGGGCGGAGCTTCCTTTTTCGGTGCAGGTAGGCTCGTCGATGACCGTTCCTTCGTCCCAAACGTGGTTGTCGGGATTAAGCTCGGTAAATTCATAATGCGCCGCCGTGCAGATTTCGCAAACCGTGATAATCTTTCCTACACTGACGCAAGTGCCGTCAATTTCGGTTTCTTCGCCCCAGATATGCTCGCATTTAGTGTCGGTGTATGCGTTATTGAGGATCGTGTTCGTGTCGTCGATGGCGATTTCTTCCCAATCCTCTTCTGTGCCTGCATAGATAACGGTATCGAGATTTGTACAATCACTAAACGCATTTGCGCCGATAGAGGTAACGCTTTCGGGTACGGTGATTTCGGTAAGCGCGCACTTCGAGAAAGCACTGCTGCCGATAGAGGTAACTCCTTCGGGGATAACGACCTCGGCAAGCGACGTACAACCTATAAAAACACCGTCGTTGATAGAGGTAACACCCTCGGGGACAGTAATGCTTTCAAGCTTCTTACAGTTGCGGAAAGCGTAGTCGTCTATTACGGTAAGGTTTTCGGGAAGAACGATACCGTTAAGAGAAGAACAATCCGAGAAAGCATCGCTTCCGATAGACGTGAGACTTTCGGGGAGCGAAACCTCTTCAAGCTTCGAGCAGTATCTAAAGGTAGAGTTGTCGATAGAGGTAACGCCCTCAGGAATAGCTATGCTTGTTAAGTTGCAGTTATAGAACGCCGAACGTCCGATAGATTGAACCGTTTCGGGTATATCGATCTCGGTCAAGCTTGCACAGTCCGAAAAAGCGCTTATTCCGATTTCGGTGATTTTGTCGGAGAATGTAACCTTTTCTAACAATCTGCAGCTAGCTAATAAGGAATTCGGAATAACGGTTATGCTGTCAGGAATAACGATTTCTGTGATTTTCGAGCAGTAATAAAACGCGCTTGAGCCAATAGTTTCGATACTTTCGGGAATGGTAATAGCGGTAATACCCTCGCAACCGGAAAAAGCCTGCTCGCCAATACTTGTAACGCCTTCCGGGATAATAACGTTACCCGATAAACCCGCGCGGTCTGAGAAAGCACGAGGAGCGATTGCGGTTATCGAACCGTCGTTGGGAATAATGCTGAGTTTGCTTCCGCATAAAAGAACACCGCTTTCCTTTTCGATAAGACAGTTTCCTGCCGATTTGAATACGCTGTTTGCTTCGTTTACGGTAATGGTCTCAAGCGCCTTACAGCCCGAAAAAGCCATATCTCCGACAGATTCAACGGATGAAGGTATATAAAGGTCGATCAAAGCAAAGCAGCAATTAAACGCTTTCTTTCCGATAGAGGTGACGCTTTCGGGAATCTGAGCGGTCATTAACGAAGTACACCAAGAAAACGCGTCGTTGCCTATCGAGGTTACGCCTTCCTCGATGATAACGCCCGTTATCGTGCTGTTGTAATTATTCCACGGCGCGAATAACTCCCAATCGCCGTTGTAATCGGTCATATCGCCCGAGCCTGATATGGTAAGAATACCCGTCGCGGAATCGAGAGACCAGGTAACCGCTTCGCCGCAGGTCCCTGTATATTCCTCTGCAAAAGCTCCGAGAGGGAAAAGCGTGAGTGCAAAGGAAAGAATAAGTGTGATCGCTAAAAATCTTTTCATAATTCGTCTCCTTGTTGTTTTAATTAACTTATTATAACACTATTTTTATTATGAAGTCAACAAAAAACGCAGTTGTTTTGTGCAACTGCGTTTTGTGTCTTATTGTACGGGATAATCTCCCAAATATTCCTCGAGAGTCAAGCCTTTTTGGTACATTTCGGTCGCCGCCGTTCTTCCGACGTATCTGAAATGCCAGCTTTCGTGCTTAATACCCGTTATATGTTGGGTGTTGGGCGGATAACGAAGGATGAAGCCGAAACGGTGAGCGTTGTCCGCGAGCCACTTTGCTTCGGGAGTGTTGTCGAATGCACTTGTTGTATCAGGCAGGTTGTGCATATCACAGCATAAGCCCGATTGATGCTCGCTCGTGCCGGGGCGGGTCGAATAGGTAAGAACGTGAGCCGTTGTTTCCTCTTTGGTAGGACGTCTTACTTCGGTTTCGCAAGCAACACATTTTCCGCCGCTGACCTTGCTTCTTTCGTAGGTAACGTCTATGTATTCCTTGCAGGTGTCGCAATAATAGTCCTGCGCAAGGTCTTTTTCAACGTAACCGTTAAACAAGCTTGCCTGAGAGTTGTACGAACGGTACGCGTTGGTAACCGTTATATCGTCATAGCCGTAATGTGCCGCTTCCTTGAGGAAAGCCTCGAGTGCCTCGTTAGCGGTGCCGTCGATATAGGACCACGCCTCGGGTCTTCCTTTTCTGATATTCGAGCACCATACAAGATTCGGGGGCTTGTAATCGGACGCGAGAGTGTGCTTCGGGTTGACGAGGTAAACGAAATCCGCTTCGTTTTCGGGACAAACGAATTTTTCGTATTCGCTCATATCGATAGCGTATTTAACGCCGATAAATTCTTCGTATTCCTTGGTGCTCGTGGGGATAACGGGCTCGGCAGGGGGTGTCGAGACCTCGTCGGATTCGTCGGGCTGCGGCTTTGATACGGGAGCAGAGTTATCGCTCGACACAGGGGTTGAATTTTCCTTGTCGGCGGGTTTGCTTTCCTCGGGCTTTCTGCTTTCCTCGATACCGCTCGTATCGGCGGGCGCGTCGGGGCCGCTTGCAAGCTCGAAAACCATAAATCCGAACAACGCGAGACCGATTATACAAAGCGCCAATGCTATGTAGAGATAGTTGTTGTTCTTGTTTTTTCTTCTGCGCCGTGCGTTAGGCGAAGAGGGACGTCTGCCGTTTTGGGAGGGACGCTTGGTATTTTGGGAAGGACGTCTTCCGTTAGAGGGGCGTCCCGCGTTTTGATGATTAACTGCCATATTATCTCCTATATCTCGGTAGCCTTCAAAAGCTCTTCCGCGGCGGTTTTTATATCGCTCTTGCCGAGCACGCTGCTTCCTGCAACGAGAACGTTCGCGCCCGAAAGCACACAAAGCTTCGCGTTGTCGCAGCTTACGCCGCCGTCGATGCTGATTTCATAATCAAGATCGTTTGCCTCGGCATAATCTCTTAATTGGGAAACCTTCGGCATCATATCCGCCATAAATTTCTGTCCGCCGAAGCCGGGCTCTACCGTCATAACGAGAACAAGGTCGCAAAGATGGAGATAGGGGATGATCGCGCTGACCTCGGTCTTGGGTTTGATGGAAATACCCGCCTTCTTACCGCAGGCACGTATCTTGGCGAGCGCCGCCTCGGGGTCGTCGGTAGCCTCGACGTGGATAGTGATAATATCCGCGCCCGCGTTGGCAAAATCCTCGATATATCTTATCGGGTCGGTTATCATAAGATGAACGTCCAACACAAGGTCGGTGCATTTGCGGAGCGACTTGACGACGGGTTGACCGAACGAGATGTTCGGAACAAAGATTCCGTCCATAACGTCAAGGTGTAAATATTCCGCACCGCCGGCCTTAGCGGCTTGAATCTGTACTCCCGCGTTCGCGAAATCGCAGGAAAGCGCCGAGGGAGAAAGCTTAATTCTTTTCATCGATTTATGTACCCTTTCGACAAAATACAACATACCATATAATATATAAGTAACAATTCGGTATTCTTTTCGGTGCGTCGGACCGATAAAACAAAGGACCTGACTGCATAACGCATCCGTCGATACCTTTATATATAATATAACTTTTTCTCGGTGCTGTCAACCTCCGCACCGAGAAAAAACTTCAATTTGAAAAATATTACCGAATCTTTATCTTCGCTATTCGCCCGATTGGTTCGGCTGGTTTTCGCCTTTAGGTAACACGCTCATCTTTCCGGTACGCTCGAGTATGATCTTTTTTACCATATTGAGGTCCTCGAAGCCGTTGATCCTTACCTGCGCTTCAACGTCCTCCTCCGACATCCTTACCGTTAACAGATTCTTCCTTATGAATTTGCCCTTTTCGTATAAAACTATTGCGTCGCCGTTTATAAATTTCCTGAAGCGCCTGCTTTTAAGGCTTATGAACGAAATAACGACCTCAATGGTTGATATCATAATGACGGGGATGACGCCGTGCAGGATCGGTATGTCGGGATCGGTAACGGGAAACACAGCCAATTCGGAAAGAAAGACCGTTGTTACAAGCTCGGATACCTGCATTTCGCCTATCTGCCTCTTTCCCATAAATCTCATCATCGCCGTAAGTAAAATATAAAACAATAATGCGCGTAAAACGATAACAGCCATTTTTTCACCTCGGAAATATTTTTTCCGCTTTTTGATAAGTTATTCTTTTATGCTATTGACGAATAATAAAATATAATGTAGAATGTATCTCGATATTATGCGTTCGAGGTGCGTTATGGATCATAAGGAAAAAGCTGCGGAACTCTTTAATTCGGGTTGTAATTGTGCTCAGGCGGTGTTCTGTGCATTTTCCGACGTTACGGGTATCGATATCGAGACCGGTATGAAGCTTTCCTCCTCATTCGGCGGCGGTATGGGTAAGCTCCGCGAGGTCTGCGGTGCGTGTACGGGCGCTTTCGCTGTAGCGGGCGCGCTTTGGGGATATACCGACGTTAAAGACCATAAAGCGAAGAGCGCTCATTACGTAACAATACGCCGTATAGCCGAAGAATTTAAGGAAAAGCATCAAACCTATTTATGCTCAGAGCTTATGGACGGTATTGCGAACGCGAAAGGGAAGGATCCTGCCGAGCGTACTCCCGAATATTATGCCGTTCGCCCCTGCTGCCGTTTTGTTATGGACGCGGCGGAAATACTTGATAAGATTATTGCCGATAAGGCGGTCGAAAACGAATAAAAAAGCCAAAAAATGGCAAAATAAAAAAATATAAAAAAATCCCAACTTTTTTTCAAAAAGGTATTGCAAAATGAAAAAAGTTGTGGTATTATAATCAAGCGCGCTGACGCGAGCGGTACGGCTCGGTAGTTCAGTTGGTTAGAATGCCGCCCTGTCACGGCGGAGGTCGTGGGTTCGAGTCCCATCCGAGTCGCCACTTTTCTCTCGTGTCAGATATAGGTTTAACCTCCGCGATATGCGGATTTAGCTCATTTGGTAGAGCGCCACCTTG
>JAZSLN010000051.1:0-21722 GCA_045535385.1 Eubacteriales bacterium | reverse complement strand
CCGTGAGAAAGGTGTCCGCCGTGAGCAAGGTTCATGCCCATTACGGTGTCGCCGGGCTGAAGGAAAGCAAAGAAAGTTGCAAGGTTAGCACTTGCGCCGCAATGAGGCTGAACGTTTGCGTGTTCTGCACCAAAAAGCTTCTTTGCGCGTTCGATAGCGATGGACTCGACCTTATCGACTTCTTCGCATCCGCCGTAATATCTCTTGGAAGGATAACCTTCAGCATATTTGTTGGTGAGGATAGTACCTGCAGCAGCAAGAACGCCTTCGCTTACGATATTTTCGCTTGCGATCAGCTCTATGTTGCGCTTCTGTCTTTTTAATTCTCCGTCAATAGCTTCTGCTATTTCAGGATCAACTTTGTAAAGATAATCGATGTTGTTCATATTTATACCTCTGTATCAAAATACTACATTCTACATCATATCACATATGAATCCTAAATATATGAACAAATTGTAAACATCGTTCGAATAACACTAATAAAAAAACCATACCATATGACGTGCGTCATATGGTATGGAGAAATCAAATGATTATTTTACGTCTATAGCGTAGAAATCGGTAAGGGTGCTTTCGAGGTCGGTCTGGATTTTAGAACCGATACTATCGAGAGTAGAGCTGAAGGTGTCGGTGCCCTGCATAGCGATATCGTTCATAAAGTTGCCGATAGAGTTTGCATCATCAACACCGCTGCCGCCCCAGTTGTATGCGATACCAAGGTCGTATACTCGGTCAGCGAAGATCTTGTCGAGCATTTCTTCGCTTTCGAAGTCCTGGATCTTTCTGCCCTTAAGGATAACCTCAACGTATGCCTGCTTGGTTGTTTCGGTAGAAGCTTCGCACATTGCCTGAGTAACAATAGCGGACATTTCAGCATTGGGTGCAGAAGTGGGAATTGCTACACAAGAAGCGAGAATGATAGATACGTTTGAATAATACTTTTCCTGTTTCTTATCGTACTTGGGAACAGGGATGATACCAAAGCTGCAATCTTCTTTACCGAGGTCGATAATGTCGATAATAGACATAGCACGGAAGAGAGCGAGATCGTTTGCAACGGATTCAGTAGCAAAGACCCACAAACGGTTAATATCGATTGCGCTGACAGAGGAGTAATATCCGCCGCCGGTATAGTCGATCTTGCCGGCAACAGAGGTGTCGTTTACAAGCTCGAAGATCTTCTTAAACTTGCTGTAAGCGGTTTCTCTGTCTTTGGTAATAGCGATGTAAGGAACGTCGTTGTTGGTGTCCTTGCCGGTAAGAGTCATACCGGTGCCGAGGAACATCGAGGTTACGAAGTTGCGGTTAACGAGGAAGCCGTATCTGTCTTTGTGAGACATACCGGGCTGACCGTCGATATCTGCGGTAACCTTGGAAGCCATTTCACGGAGCTTGTCGATGGTCCAATCGCCGTTGTTAACAAGGTCGTAAGGGCTGTCGAGATTGTAAGTCGTAATCATTTCTTTGTTGAAAACGATTGCGTGAGTACAAGCGAGAGAGAGCAAGCTGATATCGCCGGTTGCGAAATAGTTTTCGCCGTTAATAGAGAGGCTGTTAACACCGTTGATATCCCACCAGGACTTTTGGAGGTCGATGTGCTCCAACGAGTTGAGCTCTAAGAAATAATTCTCGAGAGAAAGTCTTGCTGCGTCGGGAATGTAGGGCATAACTATGTCGTAGTCGCCGGTGCTGCTGAGAACATCACGCTCGATAAGAGTGCTCATGTTTTCGGTAGCGGTGGTCTGAGCTTCTTCGATAACGACGTTGAATTTGTCTTCAACGAGTTCGTTACGTCTCTTGATTGCTTCGTTAAGAACCTCGGGTTCACCTTCTTTTACGGTAATTTCGGTGGACTTGTAGGTTCCGGCGTGTTCGCCCATAACAAGAATGGTTACGGTTTCGCCTCCGAAATCTCTTTCGGGGAGATCAGCAAAAAGACCTTCTTTCTTTTCGCCGCTGGTGTTGTTGCTGCCGTCTTCGCCCTCACCGGGGGTACATGCAGAAAAGGCCACAAACACCAAGCACAGCATCATAAGAAAGGCCAATGCACGTGTCGCTGATTTCATGGATTTTCCTCCTGAAAAATAATGTAATTGCGCGATGAATAATGATCCATCGCGGATATGTTCATCATTATTATATCAAAGAGGAATAAAATAGTCAAGATGTTTATTTATATTTTGACAATACGGTTTTTACGTGGTATAATATAATGTAAAATTTTATGCGGAGCGTATATTAATGTTTGAAAAATCAATTTCTGACCTTTCTATCGATTTTGTGTTAAAACTTTTCGGCACGCTTGACGGCAATATAGAAAATATTGAATCCGCCTTTTCTGTCTCTGTTGTTGCACGTGAAGGTGTTATTAAGATAAGCGGAGAAAATTCCTCGGACGTGAATATGGCGGCGTCTTGTATAGAACAACTTGAACGCGTCAGCCGTATGTCCGAGAGTATTGATGAAAATACGATCAATTACGTTATAACAATGGTTCGAGAGGAAAAAGAAAACGAACTGGGTGCGATTTATAACGATTGTATTTGCCTTACCAATAAGGGTAAACCTATAAAAGCGAAAACCGTCGGACAGCAAAAGTATGTTGATGCAATCAATTCAAATACGATAGTGTTCGGTGTCGGACCCGCGGGTACAGGTAAAACTTTCTTGGCAGTCGCTATGGCGGTTACAGCCTTGAAGAAAAAGCAGGTTTCGAAAATCGTTTTGACTCGCCCTGCTGTTGAGGCGGGAGAAAAGCTCGGATTCCTGCCCGGTGATCTTCAAAGTAAAATCGACCCTTATCTTCGTCCGCTTTATGATGCTTTGAATGAGATGCTAGGTAACGAAAGCTTCAAAAATTGCGGAGAAAAGGGTATTATTGAGGTTTGCCCGCTTGCCTATATGCGCGGACGGACTCTTGACGATGCGTATATAATCCTCGACGAAGCTCAAAATACCACCCCCGAACAAATGAAAATGTTTCTTACGAGGCTCGGTAATAACAGTAAGGCGATAATTACCGGTGATATAACCCAAATCGACCTTCCGTATCTAAGGAAAAGCGGTCTTGTGGATGCGTTGGAAATATTGGATAATATTAAAGGTATTGCGATTTTCCGCTTCAGCCATAAGGATGTAGTGCGTCATCCTCTTGTTCAGAAGATTATCCAGGCTTATGAAAAACGTGATAATTCGCGTCAAGTTAGCGAAAACGAGCGTCCGCACCGTGAAACCTTCAAAAGGAGGCCTAAAGAATGATAAGGATATATTTCGATGTTTTGACCGAAGAGAATATACCGAAATTATATGAAACTCTTATGAAACGTGTAGTTCGCACCATAGTAGATGAACACTATCCTAATCACCGTTTCGAAGTAAATATAACCGTTTGCGATGATGCGACAATACATGAGATAAATAAAGAGCATAGGGGTATTGACCGGCCGACCGACGTGTTGTCGTTCCCGTTTTACGATTTTGATACTCCCGACCAAATGACACTTTTGGGAGATATAATAATCTCTCGCGATACGGCATATAGACAGGCTGAAGAATACGGCCATTCGCCTAAGCGCGAATTTTGTTTCCTCGCGGCTCATTCCGCGCTCCATCTTCTCGGTTACGACCATGAAGCCGACGAAGAAAGGGAAGTGATGGAAGCCAAACAAAAAGAAATTCTTGAAAAGCTCGGAATAATGAGGTAATTATGACTAAAACAGCATTTATAATGATAGCAGGCAAGCCTAACGTAGGTAAAAGCACTCTTTTGAATACCCTTCTCGGTGAAAAGGTTGCGATTGTTTCCCGTAAACCCCAAACAACCCGTAACCGAATCACCGGCGTATTGACCAAAGGTGAGAATCAGTACGTTTTCACGGATACTCCCGGTCTTCATAAACCTAAAACCCTTTTGGGTGAATATATGATGAAATCCGTCGGTAATGCTGCCGATTCCTCCGATATTATACTTTTCGTTGTTGAAGCGGGCACCGAACTGAATCCCAACGAAAAAGCAGCGCTCGATAAGTATAACGCGTCAGGCATTGACGTTATACTTGTTATTAATAAAATAGACGGCGCAAATAAAGCTAAACTTGCCGAACAGATAATGGCGCTCTCCTCTCAGTACGATTTCCACGCGGTCATACCCGTTTCGGCGCTTAATGGGGACGGCGTTGGAATTATTCTTGAAGAGCTTGAACCGCTTCTTACCGAGAGTATTCATTTCTTCCCCGAGGATTATCTCACCGACCAACCCGAACGCAAAATTTTTGCCGAAATTATCCGCGAAAAGGTTTTGAGACTTCTTGATGACGAAATTCCTCACGGGGTTGCCGTTTCGATAGAGGATTTTTCCGAAAAGAAGGGTCTCCTTTCGGTTCGCGCCGAAATTTATTGCGAACGTGAATCACATAAACGAATTATAATCGGAAAGAACGGCTCGATGCTTAAAAAGATCGGAAGCTACGCCCGTGAAGATGCCGAAGCGCTTTTCGAAACAAAGGTATTCCTCGATCTTTGGGTGAAAGTAAAAGAAAATTGGCGCGACCGTCCCTCTCTTCTTTCTGATTTCGGATTCAAGGAAGAGCTTGAATAATGCGTCATAAAACAAAAGGTTTGGTGATTCGTGAAGCGCCAAAAGGAGAAACAAGTAAACTGCTAACTGTTTTAACTCCCGATCTGGGTGTAATAACCGTTAATGCGAAAGGGGTTCGTAAGCTTTCCGCACCGTATCTTAAGTGCGCTCAGCTGTTTGCATTTTCCGATATGCTGCTTCATGTGAAAAACGGATTTTATACGTTAAGTGAAGCCTCTCTGATAACCGATTTTTATTCGATAAGCTCCGATATAACGAGATATTCTCTCGCTTGTTATCTTGCAGATGCCGCTGCGGCGTTTGCCGTTCCCGGAGAGGAAAGCGGAAATATTTTAAGGCTTTTGCTTAATTCGCTTTATGCGCTTGAAAAAGGTATAACGTCAAATGCGATTTTGAAATCGGCTTTTGAATTACGATTATGCGCCGAATGCGGTTTTTACCCTGAGGTTGCTCAATGTGTTGAGTGTGATAACGAGCTTGAAGATTCGGTTTCGCTTTTCAATGCCGTCGAAGGGGTTGCATTCTGCCGTGATTGTGCGTCCGCAGGCGGAGATAACTTCCTTGTCTCTCCCTCCGTTTGTAAGGCGATGAAACATATCACCGAAAGCGAGCAGGCTAAGTTTATTTCTTTTCGCATAGGCGAAGAGGATCAGCGAACACTTTCTGCTATATCCGAACGGTTTATGCTTGTACGTGCCGAACGTGGGTTCAAGACGCTTTCGTTTTACAAGCAATGCGAAAAATTACCATAAATGTAAAAGGATTTTCCAATGAAAGGCTTCACAAAAGCAAAAACAATACTCGAATACGATAAAATAATTAATCACGT
Source organism: Eubacteriales bacterium (assembly GCA_045535385.1). GTDB lineage: Bacteria > Bacillota > Clostridia > Oscillospirales > CAG-382 > Coliplasma. Next base: position 16,293 of record JAZSLN010000051.1, on the reverse strand, counting down.
TGCAACTTTTGCAACAACTGCCTTTGCAAAGAAAGCGATAACCGAAACAATTCCCGACACAGATTCGGTTATTATTTCGCGTTTACTCGATGAAACCGAGGAAGCCCTCGGGCTTCTCGTGTTCAAAGGCTCGCCTACTTTTTCTGCACCCGAAACGGTAATCGATTCCGCTGACCGTGCGGAAAAAGGTGCTATGCTTACAATGGTCGAACTTTTGAATATCGCTTCGCTGCTTCGAGCAGTAACTTATATAAAAAAGTATCCTGAGGGTAAGGAAACGAACGCTCTTTATCCTTATTTTTCTACGCTCGTTGAGTCTCGATCGCTTGCCGAAGAAATAGGTATGAAAATCATCGGTGAGGATACAGTTGCCGATGATGCATCTCCCGAGCTGTACCGTATCCGTCGTGAGCTACGGCGCGCCGAGGAAAAGGTTCGCGAAACGCTTAACAGCATCACGTTGGGTGAAAATGCGAAATTTCTTCGTGATGCGGTAGTAACGATACGTTCAGGCAGATATGTAATTCCCGTCCGCGCTGAGCATAAGAACGAAATCAAAGGTCTGGTGCACGATTCTTCCGCTTCGGGTCAAACTCTGTTTATTGAACCTATGGCGGTTATCGAAGCCAATAATAAGCTTCGCGAGCTTCAGGGCAGGGAATCCGAAGAAATCGAAAAGATATTGTATGATTTGTCTTCCAAGGTTGCCGAGATCGCAAACGTTATCCGCGTTGACCATAAGGCGATGACCGATTTGGATGTTATTTTCGCTCGCGCAAAATACTCCTCGGACATAATGGGCATTCGTCCTCGCACTAATGCAAAATCCATTAAACTTATTCGCGCACGTCATCCCTTGATACCTCGTTCAAAGGTTGTTCCCATATCCGTTGAGTTCGGCGAAAGAGAAAACGCGCTTATTATTACGGGACCCAATACCGGCGGAAAAACCGTAACGCTAAAAACGCTCGGACTGCTTTCTATGATGGCTCAAAGCGGACTGTTTATTCCTTGTGATGACGGTAGCGCTTTGCCTGTGTTTAACGGCGTTTTGGCTGATATCGGTGATGAACAAAGTATTGAGCAATCGCTCTCCACGTTCTCGTCTCATATGGTTAACGTCGTGTCTATACTTAAGGAGTGCGGAAGTGGTTCGCTTGTACTTTTCGACGAACTCGGTGCAGGTACAGACCCGACCGAGGGAGCTTCTCTCGCAATCGCCATTCTCGAACGCGTCCGCGCATCCGGTGCGATAGTTGCCGCAACTACTCACTATTCTGAGATAAAAATATACGCGCTCGACACCGACGGAGTGTTAAACGCTTCCTGTGAATTTGATTTGGCTACGTTAAAACCGACCTATCGTCTTATTACCGGAATACCGGGACGTAGTAACGCTTTTGAAATATCGAGAAGACTCGGTATGGATGAAACGGTCATCAACAGAGCGAAGGAGCTTTTGGCCGATGATAACGTTCGTTTTGAAGATGTTATCGTGCGCCTTGAGGAAACCGAGCAGGATCTCCGTAAGGAGCGTACCGAAAGTGAACGTGCACGTGCCGAGGCTGTGCGTATCCGCGAAGAGGCGATGAAAAACGCTAAAGAAATGCAGGACCGTGCCGAAGCCGAGCTCGATAAGGCGCGCTCTCAGGCACAGCGTATTCTTGATGCAGCCAAAGCGTCGAGCAATCAGGTTTTTGAACAGCTGAATGAACTCAAAAAAGCCGATGCAAAACGTCTTGAGCTTGCCAGAATAGAAGAAGCACGTAAAGCGATAAGACAGAATATTAAGGATACCTCCGCCGCTATAAACGATGTCGAAGAATTCGAGGTCGAAGAAGAGGACTACGTTCTTCCGCGTCCCTTACAGGTCGGCGATAAGGTTCTTCTCGCTGATATCGGAAGGGAAGCGATAGTAAAAAGTATATCCGGAGATACTGTGTTTACAGTTTCCGGTCGCTTTGAAACCAAGACGAATATAAAAAATATACGCCTTCTTGCCAATGCCGCCGCTGTTGAAAAACAGAATAAGCAAAAGGGTAAAGCGCAATATACTCATAGCGTGTCCGCCGTTCGTAATGAAATCGACGTTCGCGGTAATACGGGCGATGATGCGTGGTTTATTATCGACCGTTATTTAGAGGATGCTATACTTGCCGGACATGAATACGTCTCTGTCATCCACGGTAAGGGCACGGGTGCTCTTCGTGCAGCCTTGTGGCAATTCTTCCGCCAGGATAAAGCTCGTATACGCTCCTTCCGCTCGGGCCGATACGGCGAAGGAGATCTGGGTGTAACAATCCTTGAATTGAAGGTCAAGAAATAATGATTTTTTGTATTTGTTGAACCATTCACTGAATATAAAAAGAACCCGATGTCTATCGGGTTCTTGCTTTTGTTGCGTATATATTTAGTTTTTCTTACCCAAACACCTCGAAAGCAGCTATAACGTTAAGCATGTCAACATTAATATCATTCTTTCCGTATGCTTCAAAAAAGCGTTCACGATACTTATCGGTATGGAGGTTAAAATTCAAAGTCCAAGCCCCCCAGAATAAATCAATATGACGGTCGCCAACGCCTCCGTTTCCGAGATCGATAAATCCGCTGAATTTCCAATCGTCGAGTAAAATGTTCGGAAGACAATAATCACCGTGGAGTAAAACCTCATTCTTTAGCAGGTGTTTATTATCTTCGATAACAGATATCGCACTCTCCGCATCGGTATATCCAAAACTGTCTGGGAAGTGGGACTTGTCGTAATTGCATGTACGGTAATTATCGATAGCGTTTTTGTAATATTCATCGTTTCTGTTTTGTATCGGGCAGTCGGAACAGTCGATGCTATGAAGCATACGTAGATTTTCGGCGATCGTGTCGCATAAACGTTTCGGGTCTGAAAGATATGTTTCGTCTATACAGTCCTCTCCGCATACTCTTTCTGTCAAAAGCCAGTCATATTCGCTGCTGACGTAACCCAATACCTCCGCAGAAAGACCTTTTTTGTGAAAATAATCAGTAATTACAGCCTCTTTTTTCAAAGAACCTTTAGGTGATTTTTTCAGAAAGAAGCCTTGACATTTGTCAATGAAAAATACTCTCGCTTCGGGAGAACAGCTCGAGTCGTATATCTCCGAGTTTTTTATAATATCTGAAAACTCTGTCGGAAAATCGTTATCGTTTGGCGTTATAAGCGTTCGCTTCATTTAGACCTCGAAATACAAATTCTCTATAAACTTTTTTGCGAAATACTCGCTGTCGGCTAACTCGACAGTTGTTATGGATTCAGCGATTTTATAGGATCTATCTATATATGAGCCATCCGTAATAAGCATCGATGCACCGTTTATTGCACCATTGTCGATGAAAAAAGTCTTTTCGGCTGAACCTTTAGGCAATAACCCGATGTATTCTGCATTTCTAACGTTTATTTTGTTACCGAAGCTTCCTGTGATATAAATAGTGTCGATATCATCTGCCGGCAATCCGGCTTTATCACATAAAGTCATTAACCCTGCGGAAACAGCTGATTTGGCAAGCTGTAATTGGGCGATGTCCTCTCCGTTAAGCTTTGCTTTTCCGAAAGAAGGCAGTTCTTTAACAATACTACCGTCGAAGGAAACGAATCCGTTTTTGACAAAAAAAGCAACAGCATCGATAAGACCGCTTCCGCAAAATCCTATCGGTTCGTTATCGTTAACGGTTTTAATAACAGGTGCGCCGTCATCGTCGATTAACGCATATATCGCGCCCTCTCTTGCAGTCATACCGCAACTTATGTTGCCTCCCTCAAATGCGGGTCCCGCCGGTGAAGAGCAAGCGTATAACTGCTTACCGTCGAATAGGATACATTCGTTGTTCGTTCCTATGTCGAGGAGCGCAAATTTCTCGTTTTTGTTTAAAGCATCGCTCGAAATCAACGAAGCAATAACATCCGACCCTATGTATGCGCTCGCGCATCTCATATAATATCGGTTGCCTTCCCAAAACCCAAAAAGCGTTTCAGGTGTAAACGGTGCGGTTGCTATTCCTGCGGGATCCTTTCCGGAAAGTATATGGAGCATAGCGGTGTTTCCGGTTATTATATAATACTCGATATCATACTTGAATCGAGCTTTTGAATCGGCGATAGCACCTTCGATTAATTCGTTAAGCTCTCTGAGTCCTTCGTTCGATGCGTAAGCAATTCTTGTCAAAACGTCTGCACCGCGCACTTTTTGGGGATTAACGGCACTGTCCGAAAAAACAACACGCCCGTTCGGAATCGAATAATATCTGAAAAATAAGCTTGTGGTGCCTATATCAATCGCGCAGGCAAAACGGTTTTCGGAAAGATCAATGTTTGTATCAAAAGATTCGCCGTATATTTCGCTTTCGGGGATTTCGATAATGCAATCAGTTTCCGCATAGGTCATGCACGCCAATCTTTCGCCGCGAAGTATACCGTCTCCGAGAAAACTCTTCTCTTCCGCCTTGGGCTCGCTGAGAATACCGTGCGCGATAACCCTGCAATTGCCGCATATTCCTCTGCCTCCGCAAGGCGAATCAAAGCTGAAGCCGCTTTTTGCAATCGCGTCGCTAAGTAAAATAGGCGAGTCATATTCTTTTTTGAAAGCCTTACCGTTTTGCACGACGGTAATTGAAAATATCATTATATATACCCTCTATTTTTGTCTGTTTTTCAATATATCGTTTTTAGTGAGATTATATTTCATAGCAATATCCATCGCGTAACTCTTTCCGCAATCACCTCGTACAATTTTATAAACTCGTTCGTGTGAATGCTCGTCGATTTGTGCGCTTAGATTATTGATACCTGAATTTTGACCGGTATAAGTATCTGCAAGACTACATAATTCGTGATAATGAGTTGTCCATATTCCTTTTGCGCCGATTTCGGAATAAGCAGATATTATTTCTGTAGAAATAGCGACTGCCTCGCTTGCATTTGTGCTGGATAGTGCTTCATCAAATATAAAAAGGCTGTTTTCTGTGATTAAGTTGTTGATTTGGTGTATCTTATTACATTCATCAGATAAACGTCCGTGTATATAAGAATGATTCTTTACATCAATAAAATGTACAAGAATTTCATTTACCGGTCTTATATTTGCCGTGTTTGCAGGCAAAAGCATTCCCAGATGGAGCATTACAAACATAATACCGACTGATTGAGTGAAAATGGATTTTCCACCTTGGTTAGGTCCTGTGAGTAGATAGATTCGCTCATTTTTATCGAAACGAATGTCATTTTTGATAATATTGTTGTTTGATGACGAGTTTAGCGCGAGAATAGGGTGGTATAAACCGATTACAGAGTCTTCTTGGGAAAAATTGGGTTGACATAAGGAATAACCGTGATGGATTAATTCTTTCATTGAATCCATGCAAGCTAATATAAACTTCCATTCATCCAGAATCTGAGTCAAACACAGAAGATTATTAATAACGAATTTTTTTACTATTCCGGACCAGGATTTTAATGCAGATGAAAATACTTTGTTGAGTGCCGAATTTACAGAAACACGTATCGCATTCATTTCTTCGTTTGACAATTTGCTGTCCATAGGTAAAAGTGGAGCAGCGCAAACAAATTCATCTTCCGAAGGCTTTAATCTAAGGAGTCGATTGAGAAAATCCCCTGAAACATAATAATCTTCATTGACAGAAATCACACCGGCTTCTGTCGGCTGCATTTGAGCGTTGAGATTGATTCCTACGGTTATGCTTTTTGCATTCCCAATGGTTTTCATTTGACTGTTGACGGCATCACATAGTTTTTCAAAATCTTGGCTGTTGCAAATTGGCATTATCAATTCTCTGAGAATGCATAAGGACTTGCTTTTAACTCTATGCTCGTTGAAAATGCTCCGTATGTCTGTCAAATAGTCTACATATGTTTCCAAAGCTTTTATGCTTAATATCATTTGTTCGTTTGATAATGCGTTGTCTTTTTCTCTTTGAATTTCGAAAAAGTCGGATAATTTAGAGAAACTCATTTTAAGCCGGTCAAACAGTATCTCGTTTTCCAATAATTCATTAAAAAGCTCTTCTCTAAGTATTAAGGTATCGATATTAGTTGAGAAAAATTCGCGTAGATCTTTTTCAGGCTCACCTATTTTTTTACCGTGGTTGATATTGATGAGAGCGTTAATATTTAATTCGTTTATAAATTGATAGTCTCTAAATGCGGTTTTGGTGTCATTTTCAGACCATATGATACTACTGGACGGCATTCTGTTTCTCCGATCTATAGATAATAAATGATGTGTTTTATACATGCTGAAACAGCAATTGCGGCAATTGGCATAATAATTAAATACAGTGACGAAAACCTAAAACTTTTCCAAAGCTTACAAAACAAATAATAAAAATATATTTCAAATATTAATAACGGTATGGTTATAATCATAATTATGCCGCTGGACAGGGTTAATAAAGCAACACATATCACAAATAACACAAAAGCAATTTTTAATAACCTTTTTGTTGGAGAAACTATAAGATGAATATGTTCACTCGCATCAAAAATGGCAGAAGCAAATTTCGCGAACTCGTTCATTGAGTGATTACCTTTCGAATGGTTTTTTACAAAAATATATTATCAAACCGTATCAAATTTGTCAATTCATTTTGTAATGCGCGTTCAGCCGTTGACAAAATTGCTCAGCGGTGGTATTATATTAATAAGAAATTTTTAGGAGTACAATATGAGCTCTGCAGATAAAGCATTTATCGAAACCTGTAAGGATATCATCGAAAACGGAAGTTGGGTGCGTGATGAGCGTGTACGTCCGCATTGGGAGGACGGCGAGCCAGCGTATACCATCAAAAAATTCGGTGTTGTCAACCGTTATGACCTTTCGAAGGAGTTTCCGCTTATAACTATCAGACCGATTTCCCTTAAGAAGGCTGTTGATGAAATTCTTTGGATTTGGCAGAAAAAGTCCAATAACGTTAATGACCTCGGAAGCGGAATTTGGGATGCTTGGGCGGATGAAAGCGGTTCAATCGGTAAGGCATACGGTTACCAGATGGGTGTCAAGCATAAATACCGCGAGGGTGAGTTCGATATGGTCGACCGCGTTCTGTTTGACCTTAAGAATAACCCCTGCAGCCGTCGCATTATGACGAATATGTATAATTTTGCCGATCTCAGCGAAATGGCTTTGTATCCTTGCGCTTATTCGATGACGTTTAATGTTACCGACGGCAAGCTGTGCGCTGTCTTAAACCAGCGCTCGCAGGATATGCTTGCCGCAAATGCGTGGAACGTTGCTCAGTATGCCGCTCTTGTAATGATGCTTGCTCAGGCTTCGGGTTTGCAACCGGGTGAGCTTGTTCACGTTATAGCTGATGCTCATATTTACGACAGACATATTCCGATTGTTGAGGAACTTATTAAACGCGAATCTTTTGATGCTCCGAAGGTTACCCTCGACCCGACAATTACCGATTTTTATGCTTTCACTCCTGATTCCTTCACCGTAGAAAATTATATTCACGGCGAAAAAATCGGAAAATTCCCTGTGGCGGTGTAAGATAAAATGAAACTTGTTGTAGCAGTTGATAAAGAATGGGGAATAGGCTATAATGGCGAGCTTTTGGCTCGCGTTCGCGCCGATCTCCGCTATTTCCAAAGCCTTACTAAAGGTAATACGGTTATATTAGGCTCTAAAACCCTGGCTACCTTTCCCGGCGGCAGGGTATTGAAAGATAGGACTAATATTGTATTAAGCCGTAATCCCGACTATTCACCCGACGGCGCGATCGTTGTTAATTCCGTAGATGCGCTTTTTGATGTATTGAAGGATTATGATACCGATTCCGTGTATGTTATAGGCGGCTCGCAAATTTATTCTTTGCTGTTGCCCTATTGTGATACCGCATATGTTACCAAGTTCGGTAAAAGCTTTGAAAAAGACGCGTATTTTGATAACCTTGACAATAGCACCGAATGGGAGCTTGTTTCCGTAGGAGAAGAACAGATTTCTGATCCCGAAACGGACAGCATTCCCGATATGCCTTTCTGTTTTTGTACCTATAAAAGAATTTCTTGAGCTGTATTGGGCAGACTGTGAGAACATATCTCGTATATAGATCCGCTTAAGCAGAGTACACAAAATCGCATTTCATACAAAAAATTCATATGGGGTATTTATAATGAATATTATGCGTTTCCTCACCCCCAAAAGCAACGTTGCGTGTCTTGAATCTTCCGCTACCATTCGAAACGGATTCGAAAAAATGACCTATCATAAATACCGTGCTATTCCGGTTATTTCTCCGGAGGGGGTATATGTAGGAACTGTTACCGAAGGCGATCTGCTTCGCAGTATGCTGAGTAACGGAGGCGATATGCGTGAGCATGAAAAAATATGTATTCAAGACGTTGTTCGCGAAGGATTTAATCCTCCCGTAAGTATCACATGTACCGTTGATCAGCTTTTTAACCGAGTGGCAGAACAAAATTTTGTTCCCGTAGTTGATGATCGCGGTGTGTTTATCGGCATTGTTACACGAAAAGCTGTTATAACTTTCTTAAGTGATGCCTATCAAAAATCTCTCGAAAAGAATAGTTGAGAATTATGGTCGACGTTGTATTTTTGTAAGTACAACGTCGATTTTCATGTATTAAAAAAGATGTGTAGTAAACCTACACATCTTTTTATGTCGTTTAGATAAACCACTAAGATCGCTTAATCGTCGTCATCGTCGTCATCGTCATCGTCATCGATGTCGTTTTCATCTTCGTCGATGTCATCCTTCTCGAAGGAGATAACGGTTCCGTCCAGTGCGTCGATTTCAAATTCGTATTCGACACCGTCTACAAAAAACTCAACGTCATATTCTGCTTTTCCGTCGTCAGAGTCGAGTTTGACTCTGATATTGGAAACCTGTTCCCTGGTAAGTCCTACGTGAGCAAGTGCCTTTTCTTCGGCCGCTTCTTTTCCGATGCAAGCGTTTTCGTCGATAACTAAATTGTCGTCGTCATCCTTATCGTTAGTTTCGGATTTCACCTTGATTACTTCGCCGGTTGCGGCATTGACATCGGCTTCGTATTCGATATTATCGTATATGAATTCAATGTCGTACTCATATATGCCGTTATCTTTGTCAAGCTTGATGTCGTAATAAGAAAGCGCTTCTTTGGTTACGGTAAGTCCTGCTTTTTCGATAGCCGCAGTCAGTGCAGCATCAGCATCGATTACTTCGACGTCAAGAATAGGAGCGCCGTTTTCATCAACGGAGATATCTCCATCGATTCTTATGCCGTTGTTAAGCTCGAGAACCTTTCCTGTTTTAGCATCAATGGTGCAATTATATTCAGCGCCGTTGTGCTTGAAGGATACGTCGTAAGTCTCAACGTTATTGTTGTTGGAAAACTTTACGCTGGTGAATGCAAGATCCGAAGCTTTAACGCTGAGATGCTTTGCAGCAAGCTTCATAGCCGATTCGCGTGTGATAACATCTTCACCGTTTGCGTTCAAGGTGTAGTCGTTTTCAGATACTCCGCCGCAACCTACAAGAAGAGAAGTGGATACAAGTGCAAACAGAAGAACAAATATTAACTTCTTTTTCATGATGATATTTCCTTTCTGCATAAGCGTTTCTCGCTTATCGCATCTATAGAATATACCGCGAAGATTAAAACCGGATTAAGATTAATTAATTTTCGGAAGAATTATTTTGAAGGTTGAACCCTGTCCCGGAACGCTTTCAACTGTTATATCGCCGTTGTGAGCATTCGCTATGTATTTAGCCAAGGGGAGCCCTAAACCGTTTCCGTTGTTTCTCGATTCATCCACGCGGAAAAACCTTTTCCAAATGTTGTTGATGTCGTCGGGTGAAATGCCTATGCCGTCATCAGTAACGTTAATTACCGCGTTTTTGTCAACGGATTGTAAAGAGATATCAAGAGCACCGTCTTTTTTACCGTATTTAATACCGTTCTCACAAATATTAAGCAAAAGCTGAATTATCATAGTTTCGTCAGCGTCAATCAATATATCTTCTTCGATATCCGCAAAAACTTTTATGTTCTTTTCTTTTGCTTGGTCTGAAATTTGCGAACAAACAATTTCGGTGATATCACTAAGGTTTACCGTTTCTTTTATAAGCTTAATGTTGCCTTTATCTGCACGCGCAAGCGTTAAAAGAGCGGAAAGAAGCGAGGCCATATCCTTCGACTTTTCAAGAACATTCTCTAACGCTGAACGCATTTCGGTTTCATCTGCACTGTCCGATAATGCATTCTCGCTTTGACTGATTATAACCGCCAGCGGGGTTCTTAGTTCGTGTGAGGCGTCTGAGGTGAAGCGTTTTTCGTTTTCGAAAGACTCTTGAAGTCTGTCGAACATTGAGTTGAATTCCGACGCAAGCTTATGTATTTCATCATTTCCGTTGCCAAGATCGATTCTTTTCGTGAGATCGTTCCCGTTGTTGATGCTGTTGGCGGCTTCTGTTATTTTACGGACCGGATTGAAAGCACGCCGCGCCAGTAAATAACCTATAATGCCCGCCGCAATTATAAAAACAGGGAACATTATTATGCAAAGATTGAAAATCTCATCAAACGCGGTTTCGTTACCCGAAGACGGTAATACCCCGCGAACTATCACTTTGTGTCCGCGTCCGGCATCATATATCGTGTCGAATATGTATTGCGTGTGCCTGCCTTGGTTTACCGTATGTACTTTGCCTGTATTAAAGGGAATCGTCCGGTCAAATCCGGACGGTAGTTTGCCGTATATAAGTGTTCCGTTTTCCTCATATACAGCGATATATACACCGTCATCATATATGTCAAGGTCGTCTATATTCAGTTTCCCGAAACTGTAGTTGATTTCGTCTAGACTTTTCAGTACCTTGTCTTGAAGCTTAATATGGGAATTTTCGTATGCTTGCTTTTCGCTTATGAAAAAAATTGTCGAAAGAGAAGCGGTAATAAATAATACCATTATAAAAGTAAACCATAGAGTAAGCTTCAGCTTTATAGAAATTCTTTTCATTCTTCATCCCTCAAAACGTATCCCGCGCCACGTATAGTATGAATAAGTTTGGTGCTGTAGCCTTCATCGATCTTTTTCCGCAAATATCTTATATATACATCAACGATATTTGAAGCACCGCTGTAGTCATAGCTCCATATGTGATTATTGATCTTGTCTCGAGACAGAACGATGCCGTTGTTTCTTATCATATACTCAAGGATATCAAATTCTTTTCCCGATAGCGTGATCTTGTTTCCGTTTCGCGTAACCGTTCGCGAATCACAGTCTACCGTAAGGTCGGAAACCGAAAAAACGTTGGTCGAATTGACAGATGAGCGCCTTATCATTACTCGTATTCTGGCAAGAAGCTCATCCGATGCAAAGGGTTTCACCAAATAATCATCCGCTCCCGCATCCAGGCCGTTGACTCTGTCGGAGATACTGTCTTTGGCTGTAAGAAGGAGCACGGGTGTATGATTTCCTTGGGCACGGAGCTCGCGTAGAATTGATAATCCGTTTTTGCCGGGTAGCATTATATCAAGTAATATAGCATCGTATTCCGCACATCTGATATAATCTCCTGCTTCGTCTCCGCGTAAGCAGGAATCGACCGTGTAATGTTCTTTTTTCAATAATTGGCTGATTGATTCGTTTAACGATTTTTCATCTTCGACTACTAAAATACGCATATTATCACATCCTTTACCAAACTCTAATCAAAAATGATTAAAATCCCATTAAATTATTAAAATTTTATCATATTTTTCTCGATAATGCAACAAAAACGCCCGAAGGCGTTTTGTGTTGATAATTACAAAGTTCCCGAAACTGTTATTAATACTGTTCCGGGTGTCGATTCTACAATTCCTGTAACCGAGTTTCTGATACATACGGCAGGTGGTACCGTTATACTGTATTCATTATCATCGGAAGGTAGTATTATAGTACCGTTGATATAATCGTAATTTCCGGAGGGAATAAAGCTTCCGTCTACAAATACTTCTAAATCTTTAAGCTCGGGTTCGAAAGAGTCGGTTAAAACTACGTCTGTCGCAGGAATATTTCCGTAGTTGTATAGATTAAACGTATAAGTGAGCCGCTCATCGCAGGTTGCAGGATTCGGACAAACGGATTTTACAATTCTTAAATCGGCATATTCACAAGCGATAACGGTATTTGACCCGATAGAGGCTTCTTCACACGGACAATCACATCCGCTTTCAGCTGTTGCGAGATTCGTGATAGTACTGTCAACGGCATTACATGCATATTTGTTAACCTGCGCAAGATAAATGATTTGTGCGCTTCCTTTTGGCGGAATTTCCGATATTTCAAATATAACCCCGTCGGGATTGACGATTGTATTTAAGCCTGAATTCTGTATACCGTTTATATATAAAAGAGCATTACCAATATATGTGAGCGGCGTTATACTTGCATTATCCGAAACAAAAGTCCCCAAATTATCGTTTATGCTCGCGTTGATGACGGAGGACGATCCGTTGTTGGTAACGTTAATAATATACGTCAGCGTTTGTGAAGCTTTATAGCAATCCGACATTGCGCTTTTTGTGATGCTCAATGAACTGTTCAAAACGGTCGATGTGATGTTTGAAAATGAAGTTTCCGAGGCTGTGCCGTATCTGTAATTTAATCTGGCTTGGTTTGTTATAATAATTGCCATTGTTTATTTGATTGCCCCTTTCATTTGCTGCTGTTTTTAGTATATGAGCAAAAATAAAGACCTGTGAATGTTTCACAGGTCTTTGAGGTTATAACAATTTGTTGTTAAGTGATACGAAGTCTTTGGCTTCTTCTGACGTAAGAGTACGCGAAAGCAATATTGCGGATAAATAAACGTGCTTGGCAATATCTTTTGAGGAATCGTTTGAAATATCAAGTTTTTTGATGATGGGGTTATCGATATTGACGGTAAGACATTCGTTTGAGGGTATATTGAATGTATCGTTGCCTGACGAAATATTATACATTTTCATCATATCGGAAAACCGTCTTCCTTCCTCCGGAATAGAAATAAGTGCGGCCGCACCGTTTTCTCCGAGAGAAGCGAAGCTGATGGCGATGTCATCACGTCCTGATGCTTCCTTGAAAAGATTTACCAGTTCTTCATTCGATTCAGCGTTTTCGTTCTCGAAGCCCGAGTCGATTCTTCTGAATTTGATTTTTTCGTTTTTGCTTTCGTAGTATTGTGCGAAATTGTCGTCAATCACATTGTTGAAAACAAATATTTCTTTGCCTTTTTCGGTGTATAAGCCGATGTAATAGCTTTGCGCGTTTTTATCGGTCGTGTAAAGAATTTCGCCCTCGGATTGATCGTTTAGATATTCGCCGATGGTGGAAAAACCGCCGTTGACCTTTTCGAACAGTATGTTATCCCGCACTTTGTCTCCGAATTTTTCGTCGCGCATACATGCATATTCAAAGAAGGTTTTCATCTCTCGCCAATTATTCTCGAGATTCTCACGCTCGTTAATAAAGAGATAGTTGATTCTGTCAGCCACCTTCTTGGAAATGTGCGAGGCTACCTTACGTATATATGCATCGTTCTGAAGATAACTGCGCGATACGTTAAGCGGTAATTCGGGACAGTCGAGCACACCTTTGAAGTTTACTAAGTGCTCGGGACAAGCTTCCTTGATATTGTCTGCGACAAATACCGAGTTATAGAAAAGCTTGATTTCGCTTTCGGCGGAATCGTAGCCGTTTTTTCTTTTCGGAACAAAGAGAACGCCCTTAAAGTTAAGAGGATAGTCGGCGACAATGTGGACATAAAACAGAGGATTTTCGTAATCGTTGAATACTTTTTTGTAAAATTCATTGTATTCTTCGGGTTTAACATCCTGTGGTTTTCTTTGCCATAAGGGATTGGTGTCGTTAATAACGGTTTCATTTCCGTCTTCCGAGAGAATAATATTATAGGGCATAAAGGAACAGTATCGTTCTAAGATGCCTTTTAGTTTTTCGTTATCTAAATATTCCGATTCTTCATCAGAAACGTGCATAATGATTTCGGTGCCGTGTCCGTCGCGGTTACAGCTTTCGCTTTCAAAAACACCGTCGCTGTTACAAGTCCAATGCACTCCGTCGCCTCCGCGGAATGAACGGGTGAACATTTCGACCTTTTCAGCAATTATAAACATCGAGTAAAAACCTAAGCCGAAATGACCGATAATTCCTCCGGAATTGTCGCCTTCGTATTTAGATATGAAATCAACCGCGCCCGAAAGAGCAATGTTGTTGATGTATTTTTCAACTTCCTCCGAATTCATTCCGATGCCGTTGTCGGAAACGGTAATGGTTTGATCATCTTTGTTGATCGAAAAAGTGATTTTGTACTCGGTGTTGTCGTTTTCGGCTTCACCGAGCGATATTAATCTTTTGTGTTTTGTGATGGCATCGCATGCGTTGGATGCGACTTCTCTGATAAAGATATCCTTTTCGGAATAAAGCCATTTTTTAATAATAGGGAATAAATGCTCGGTATCTACCGAGAGAGCGCCTTTTGACATATCGGTTCCTTTCATATATAGACAATCCCGTTCCGATTTTGTCGGAACGGGAAGTGGTTTTTAATAATTATTCTTCGGACTGCGCGCCCTCAAAAGAGCAGAGGAGTTCGTCTTCGGAAACGTCAAAGTCATCGAATTCATCGAAGTCTTCGTAAAACTCGTCATAGAGTTCGTCATCAGCTAACTTAGCCTGCTTGCGTGCTTTGTATTCGTAAATGAGTAATGCAACACCGGTGATGCCGCCGAGTGCCGAGAAAACACCGAATACCTTTGCAAGGTTCTTCTTCTTTTCGAGGTTGATGAGACAAAGAACCAAGAATGTGATGGATTGAACGAGAAGGGAAACGCCTAAAATGGGTCTGATTTTTTTCATAATAATACCTCCGAAAAGTTATTTATTGCAAATGAATTTTAAGTACTCGTTTATGAAATCGTCGAGTTCGCCGTCCATAACTGCCTGTATATTACCCGTTTCGCAATTAGTGCGGTTATCTTTTACGAGTGTATACGGCATAAACACGTAAGAACGAATCTGGCTACCCCATTCGATATTCATTTTCGTGCCGGTAATATCTTCGATACGCTCGAGATGCTCGCGCTCTTTGATTTCCAAAAGCTTACTCTTTAGCATTCTCATAGCTGTTTCGCGGTTTTGAACCTGACTGCGTTCGGTCTGACATCCGACAACAATACCGGTCGGTATGTGTGTTATGCGAATTGCCGAGTCGGTTTTGTTAACGTGCTGTCCTCCTGCGCCGCTTGCACGGTGAGCATCGATTTTAAGGTCGGCTTCGTTAATTTCAATTGTAATTTCGTCGTTGAATTCGGGCAGAACTTCAACTGATGCAAAAGAAGTATGTCTTCGTCCGCTCGAATCGAACGGAGAAACACGTACAAGTCTATGAACACCGGATTCGCCTTTAAGGTATCCGTATGCATTTTCGCCTTCGACAAGGAAGGAAACGCTCTTTATACCCGCTTCGTCGCCGTCAAGGTAGTCAAGAACCTTTAGCTTGAAGTTCTTTTTGGAAGCATATTGCTGATACATTCTGTATAGCATTTGCGCCCAGTCCTGCGCTTCTGTACCGCCTGCACCGGGATGGATGGAAATAATGGCGTTGCTGCCGTCGTATTCACCCGATAAGAGTATTTCAATTTTTTGACGCTCGTATTCCTTTTTTACGGAATTTAGGTCATTTAATACTTCTTCTACTATACTTTCGTCGTCTTCTTCGATAGCAATATCGATAAGAGTTTCTATATCGTCAAAACTACGTTTGAGCGAAATATAGCGTTCAAGTGTACCTTTTTTATGTTTTAATTGTTTTAGGACGGATTGCGATTGCTCCGGCTTGTCCCAAAATCCGGGCTCGGATGTTTTATTTTCGAGTTCTTCGACCTCGGTCTTCAGCGTATCAAAGCCTATCGAAATACCGAGCTCTTTTATGTTTTGGCTTAATTCTCCCAAAGAGAGTTTAGCCTGTTCAAGCTGTAAAATCAATGAATAAACCCCTTAATATTTCTATACACTTTCATTATATACATATTTTTTAATGATGTCAAGAAATTTTATTCTTATTAACGAATATTGTGAGATTATATTGTGGGATATAGCGCGATTGTAAGTGTGATTCAAAAATATTCGCCTGACTATACGAATCATCCCCGTGAAAAAATCACGGGGATATCTGACGCGTTCCTATAAGCCGAGTTCTGTCGTGAACAATCATCTATCTGGGATGTGTGTTGCCACACACCTCTTGCCACCC
>JAZSLN010000026.1:0-4190 GCA_045535385.1 Eubacteriales bacterium | reverse complement strand
TTGTCTTCCTAAGACCGCTTGGCCTCCGACTTTGTATCAAACTCATAATTTGCATCAGGTACTGCGGTAACTTCGAGACGGTAGTAGGCATCCTCTTTGAATTTGTAGTCAGCGGATAAAGCGTCGCTCAGCTTCTTGCCGTCCTTATCGCATTCAAACCACTCCACAAGAGCAACACTACTGTGATAGCAATCCTCGTCGTTATAGGTAAAGTCAGGCTTTGCACCTGCCTCCGGCAGAGCAATGTCGTAAACGTCTACGTAACTTGTATATCCGGTAAGGGTTCTGTCCACATACCAGGTATTGCCGGATTTCTTGGTTGCGGCAATGCCGTTAATTTTTACGGTGTAGCCGTCTGCCAACATAAAAGTACCGGTTGCGCCAACAGTCACCTCACAGCGGTAGGTATAGCCTTCCTTGATGGTATCGGATGCACTGAGCTGTACCCAGTCGGAACCGCTCTTCTTATACCACTTGGTAGCAATTACCTTAACACCGTCGGTGTTGGAGGTTGCGTTTGACGGTGTGCCGGAGAAATCGACGGAAACATTGACCTTTTTAGGCTCTTTGCAGTTTACGTAGATAATATCCTCGTATTCGGTGCCATCCGTACGGGTGACCACAGCTCGATAATAAAGAGTTTTCCCGGGATTTGGAGGATCCTGCGTGACGGGGCCGGTGATGTTTTGATAATCGACAAGCTCTGTCCAGCCTGAGTCGGGAGAGGCGGAAACGTACCAGCGAACGGAATCGATCTCTTTCTTATCCTCAATGCTGAGAGTGACCTCGGTATCGAATATATTGACCGAAAATCCGTCGATCTTTGCCAATTCCGCTTCGATCGCCTCTTGGTTCGCAGTCCAAAAATCGTAGCTTTCATTCTCTTTTGCCGCTTTCAGGTAGTCACGCCAGCACAGGGAATACCAGCGGTCTTCCTTCGGCATCTGCTCGCTTACGATGCGAGGCGGGGGCGTCACGGTAGCATATTTCCAGCCGTTGCCGGGCTCTCCTGTCAGCGTTTCAACCGTTGTCGTGGTGCCCGTGGCGTAGCGCTGATCCCTCGCATTCAACGATCTCGCGGGCACCAGACCGTTTGCCGCAATGACACGTCCCCAGCCGTTTGCGCAATAGGCGAAATTACCTTCATACTCATCGCCGTTGATCCTTTTGGTGTAAAATTCGCCGCCCAACACAAACACATAGGGATAATACACATCGGAATAGTTGGCAAGACTCCTCGCTTCGATGCAAGTTCTTTGGCTATAGAACCTACCGCCGTAGATAATACAGTCGGGCTCATCGTAGAGAGAGTTACTATAATGCATAATCACTGCGTTGCCGTTACTTGCTTGGGTAGAGTCAAAGTAGCCGTCGTACACCGTAAACTCACCCGAAGTGCCGTATAATACGGCGGCTTTGACTGAGGGGTTGTCCATTTTGACGATGTAGTTGCCTCCGTTGATGATCACATTGCCGCCACTGTTATTGATCACGCTGCAAGTGTCAGAAACATAGTTATTATTGTAGATGCAGGTGCCGGTACTGTCGGGCGAGGAGTCATAGATGTTCAGCGTTGAACCATCACACACGAAAAACAACGCCGAATCCAGCGACCTTGTCTCGCGGGACAGCACGTGACCGTTCAGATCCAGCCAAAGGCTGTCGCACCTGACCAAAATTCCCAGATCGTTGGAGTTATCCGTTTGGTAAATATCCGTCGCCAGGCGATAGCTTTCATTGATCCGGGCATTCTGTGCAACACTGACGAGCTGTTCGTAGGACCAGATAAGGATATAGCCCTCGCTGTCAACGCTAGGCTGCTCCTCCGACTCTTCCGCAAAGGCGGGGATCGCCGCCGTGGGCACGAGACCTATGAGCATCACCAACGTCAGCAATAAGCTTAATAATCTTTTATTCATACTATTTCCTCCTTCGGGAGATAATTTCTTGATTCTATTGTATCACCAAAAAGAAAAATGTCCCCACCCTCATACAAAAAAGGGGGGTGGGAAATTTATTTTTTCAACTCTACTCGTAGGAGAATCGGGAAATTCGGTCACCGAAAACATTTATATGCATAAAAAAAGCGCTTCGGTAATACCTTATAGCATACTGAAAAAGGAGATAATCAAATGAAAAGGGTTATTGCTTTTATTGTTACGATATTTATACTTATCACTCCCCTTTCGGTCTCGGCAACCGAAACGGCGGGCGTTTATCCTTACGAAGCCACCATATCCGAATATTGGTTCAAGCCTGCTTCGGCGGAATATTCGGGCGGTGAGGCGAAGGCGCAATTACTTATGGAGTTTTCGACGGGCAAGGTCTTATTCGCCCAAAACGAATACGAGCATCTCCCCATAGCCTCGGTTACTAAGGTCATAAGCACGTTACTCGTTATGGAGGCGCTCGACTCGGGCAAAATCACGCTTTCCGACGAGGTTACCGTTTCGGAGCATGCGGCAAGCATGGGCGGTTCGCAGATATTCCTCGAAGCGGGCGAGACAATGAGTGTCGAGGACCTATTAAAATCGGTAATCGTCGTTTCCGCCAACGACGCGACGGTCGCCTTGGGTGAATATATAAACGGAAGCGAAGAATCCTTTATCGCCGCGATGAACGCGAGGGCGAAGGAGTTGGGATGCGAAAACAGCAATTTCGTCAACACGAACGGGCTTCCCGAGGAGAACCATTATTCCTGCGCGTACGATATCGCCCTTATAACGCGCGAGCTTATGAAGCACGAAAAGGTATTCGAATATACGGGAATATGGATGGACACGATACGCAACGGAAGCTTCGGACTTGCGAACACAAACAAATTGATTCGCTTTTACAAGGGCGCGACGGGAATGAAGACCGGCTTCACGAGCGAGGCGAAATACTGTCTTTCGGGTACGGCAAAGCGCGATAATATGCAATTAATTGCGATAGTTCTCGGCGCGGAAACGAGCGATCTGCGTTTTTCGGCGGCGAAAAGTATGTTCGACTACGGATTTGCGAACTATTCTATCACAACACCCGAGCTTCCGCCGCTTGAAAATATAAAGGTCGAGCGCGGTGTCGCCGAAAGCGTACCTCTTACCGCCGAGCCGACAGACATTCTCATCGACAAAGGCGACAACGCAAAAATCGAGCCGAAGACGATGCTGAAGGAAAGCCTCCAAGCCCCTATCGAAAAGGGAACGGACGCGGGATATATCGCTTATATGAAAAACGGTACGGAGATCGCGAGGGCGAAGGTCGTTACCGCCGAATCGGTAGACAAGGTTTCCTATTCCTCGCTTTTGGGCGAAATTTTCAAAAGCTTACTCGGAAAAAAATAAAACCGCTTGAAATTATCTTGAAATTATATATATAATTATATATAATGGAAGACAGTAATCCCGAGAGGTGAAAAAATGTATATCGAAGGAATGCAAAAGCTGACGTTACTCGACTTCCCCGGCAAGGTTGCCTGCACGCTTTTTGCTCACGGCTGTAACCTGCGCTGTCCCTTTTGCCACAACGCGGGGCTTGTTATACGTAAACCCGAAAACAAAATAGACGAAGACGAATTAACCGAATTTTTCAACCGCCGAAAGGGGATTTTAGACGGTATCTGTCTTACGGGCGGTGAACCGCTTGCCCGGAAGGATGCTATCGAGTTTTTAAGATTCCTCCGAAGCTTCGGTTACCAAATAAAGCTCGACACGAACGGTTTTTATCCCGAAACGCTGAAAAAAGCGATCGACGAAGGGCTTATCGATTATATCGCGATGGATATAAAATCCTCGCGTGCAGGTTATCCGAAGGCTGTCGGTATCGAGGACATAGATATTTCGCCCGTACTCGAAAGCGTTAAGATAATTATGGAATCGGGCGTTGATTACGAATTCCGTACCACCGCGGTAAAGGGACTACATCTTGTGTCCGATTTCGAGGATATCGGCGAATGGATAGCGGGCGCAAAACAATATTTTGTGCAACAGTTCATCGATTCGGGCGATCTTATTTCGAACGGATACGAGGCTTTTTCGCCCGAAGAAACCGAGAAACTCCTTGCGGCAGTAAGGAAATCGCTTCCTAACGCGGCAGCGCGCGGTATATAAACTCAAAAAACAGACGAACACAAGATATTGTGCATTATGCCAAAAACACAAGTCGGAGGCCAAGCGGTCTTAGGAAGACAAAATTTGTATTCAACTCCT